>NZ_JAASRN010000002.1:522633-822633 GCF_011761635.1 Thermonema lapsum | reverse complement strand
ACTGGTTCGCCTCATTATGTGCAGTGGGTGCACAATTTGCCTGCATTTCCGGTGCTGCAAGAGGGGCGGCGCATCCGCTATGGTGAACCTTTTGGACAAAAAGGTACCAATGTGAACTTCATAGAACAAAAAGACAACAATACCATTGCCATTCGCACTTATGAGCGAGGTGTGGAAGATGAAACCTATGCCTGTGGCACCGGCGCTACGGCAGCTGCTTTGGTGGCTGCTTTGCGTGGTATGACCTCCCCACTTAGGGTGGAGGCATTGGGGGGAACGCTCACTGTTTATTTCCACAGACAGAATAGCGAGCACTTTACAGATATCTATCTGCAAGGACCGGCAACTTTTGTTTTTTCCGGCGAGTATCCGCTATCAACTGACACAATGGCAGCCCCTCCTTTACACTTCCATTAAAATGTATTACTTTTGTAGTAAAACTCATGCACTTATATTCCGTGTTTAATTTTAATAAAAGAACGAAATTCAAAATTTGAATAGGCGATGTCTAATATTGTTGAAAAAGCGCTAAGCGCCCTCTTTGGCTCTAAGAAGGAGCGGGACCTGAAAAAACTGCTTCCCTACGTCGAAAAAATCAATGCCGAGTATAATAAACTTTTCTCTTTGAGCAACGACGAGCTGCGTGCCAAAACACGCGAGCTTCAAGCGCGCATACGAGAGCAGCTCGCACCTTATGAGCAACAAATACAAAAGCTGCGAGAACAAGCAGCTGCTTTGCCAGAACAAAATTTGTCTCAAAAAGAAGAAATCTTCCGTCAGATAGACGAAATAGAAAAAGCGAGTTTGCAGCATCTCGAAAAAGTGCTCGACGAGTGCTTGCCGTTAGGCTTTGCTATTGTGAAAGAAACGGCTCGCCGCTTCAAGGAAAACGAAGAGTTGGAGGTAACTGCCACTGACTTTGACCGTGAGCTGGCTGCTACCAAAGACTATGTGCGCATTGAAGGCGATAAGGCTTATTGGAAGAACTCATGGGAAGCTGCCGGCAACCGCATTACTTGGGATATGGTACATTACGACGTGCAGCTCATTGGTGGGGTGGTGTTGCATCAAGGCAAAATAGCCGAAATGGCAACCGGTGAAGGTAAAACACTGGTGGCTACCTTGCCCATTTTCCTGAATGCATTGGCAGGGAAGGGCGTGCATTTGGTTACGGTGAACGACTACCTTGCCCGCCGCGACGCCGAGTGGATGGGACCGCTCTATGAATTCCATGGCTTACGCGTGGACTGTATCGACAAGCACCCGCCACACTCTATCATGCGTCGTCGCGCCTACGAAGCCGATATTACCTACGGCACCAACAACGAATTTGGCTTTGACTATCTGCGCGACAACATGGTGCGCTACCCCGAAGAACTGGTGCAACGCGGGCACCACTATGCTATCGTCGATGAGGTGGACTCGGTACTTATCGACGAAGCCCGTACGCCCCTTATCATTTCCGGACCTATCCCCAAAGGGGACCAATCGGAGCTTTACCGCACCTATAAGCCCCGGGTGGAGGCACTGGTCAATGAACAGCGCCGTTTGGTAACCCAATTCCTCAACGAAGCCAAGAAGAAAATAGAAGCCGGTGATACTAAAGAAGGTGGATTGGCTCTGTTTCGCGCCTATCGTGGCTTGCCCAAGTACCGTCCTTTGATTAAGTATTTGAGTGAACCGGGCATTAAAAAGATATTGCAAAAAACCGAAGCCATCTATTTGGCAGAAAACTCTAAGTTGATGCCCGAAGCCGATGCCCCGCTCTTTTTCACCATCGACGAGAAAAACAACCTCGTGCAACTGACCGAAAAGGGCTTGGAAGCCATCACCAAAGCAGGCGAAGACCCCCACTTCTTTGTGTTGCCCGATATAGGCACCGAAATAGCCAAAATTGAAAACGACTCGGCACTCTCGCCACAAGAAAAAGTAGAAAAAAAAGAAGCGCTCATTGAAGACTATAAAGCCAAGTCGGAGCGCATCCATGCCGTTAACCAATTGTTGAAAGCCTACTGTCTCTTTGAAAAAGACGTCGATTATATCATCGACGAGGGCAAGGTGAAAATTGTGGATGAACAGACCGGGCGCATCATGGAGGGGCGTCGATATTCCGACGGCTTGCATCAAGCCTTAGAAGCCAAAGAGAACGTAAAAATAGAGGACGCCACCCAGACCTATGCCACCATTACCCTGCAGAACTACTTCCGCATGTATCACAAGCTGGCAGGCATGACCGGTACGGCAGAAACCGAAGCCGACGAGTTTCGCGAAATCTATGGTTTAGATGTGGTGGTGATTCCTACCAATAAGCCGGTAATCCGGGATGACCGCCCCGATAAAGTCTATAAGACCATGCGCGCTAAGCTCAATGCCGTGATTGCCGAAATTGAGGAGATGCGTGCCAAAGGGCGTCCTGTTCTGGTAGGTACTACCTCGGTAGAAATGTCTGAAATTATTAGCCGTATGCTGCAGCTGCGTAAAATACCGCATCAGGTATTGAACGCCAAGCACCATCAGCGAGAGGCTGAAATTGTTGCCAATGCCGGGCAAGTAGGTACTGTTACTATCGCTACCAACATGGCGGGACGTGGTACTGACATCAAGCTGTCGCCTGAAGCCAAAGCCGCCGGTGGTTTGGCTATCATCGGTACCGAGCGCCACGAGTCGCGCCGGGTAGACCGTCAGCTGCGCGGACGTGCCGGGCGTCAAGGCGACCCCGGTTCTTCGCAATTCTTCGTCAGCTTGGAAGACAACCTCATGCGTTTGTTTGGCTCAGACCGCATCGCCAAAGTCATGGACCGCATGGGGATGGACGAAAATGAGGTGATTCAAAGCAGCATGGTAACTAAGTCTATTGAGCGGGCGCAAAAAAAGGTAGAAGAGAACAACTTTGCCATTCGCAAGCGACTGCTCGAGTACGATGATGTGATGAACGTGCAGCGCGAGCACATCTATAAGCGCCGCCGGCATGCCCTTTTCGGTGAGCGCTTAGATTTGGATATTAACCAGATGTTTGCCGGCTTGTGTCGAGAAATTGTAGAGGCATTGAAAGCCCAAGAGTCTTATGAAGACTTTAAGTTGGAAGTGATTGCTACTTTCGGGTTTGAACCCAATATTACTGCCGAAGAGTTTGAACGTGAGGACATTCCTGCCTTGGTTCGAAAACTGTATGCACAAGTCCGTGCTCATTATGATGAAAAAAATCAGCGTCTGCTGCGGCAGATTATGCCTTTCCTGAAAGAAAAATACGAGGAGATAGGCGATACCGTACGCAATATAGAGATTGTCTTTACTGACCATAAAAAACTGATTCGTATTGCGGCTGATTTTGCGAAGGTTGTAGAAACCGAAGGGAAAGAACTCATTCGGGCGTTGGAGCGAACCACCGTGTTGGCGCTCATCGACCAAGAGTGGAAAGAGCACCTGCGCGAGATGGATGACTTGCGTCAGTCGGTGCAAATGGCAGTGCACGAGCAAAAAGACCCGCTCATCATTTACAAGTTCGAAGCATTTGAGCTTTTCAAAGAATTGCTTTCCCGCATCAATCGCGATGTAACGAGCTTCTTGATGAAAGCTACTTTGCCACAGGCACCCACCGAAGTGCGTGAGGCAAGACAGCCCCGTGAAAAGACACCTAAATTGCAAGCGCAAAAGCCTTCAAGTCTGAACGACCAGCCCCAAGCACACGAGCCCTCACCCGTGCAAAGAACAGCTCCCATTCAATCTACCAAAATCATTGGGCGGAACGACAAGGTGACGGTACGCTATCATGACGGGCGGGTAGTCAAAGATGTGAAGTACAAAAAAGTGGAGCAGGATATTTTGAACAATCGTTGTGTGATTATTGAAGAGTAGCAAGTCTGAAAGCAGCCGGTAACTACCGGTTGCTTCTTTTTTATAGATTAGTGTCTGATTCTCAAACGCTATGTTTATGCGCCATTTATTGTTTATTGCCTTTGTTGCCACCCTTTTGGGCTGTGCGTCCAACGCTAGAACACAAAAACACAACGAGCGTAAGGAGCTAGTCATAGATACCCTGCTGAACAAGCTGCGCCCAGTGTATATCTATGAACCTGAGCAGCTGCTTGCTGATGGGCAGAAGATGCGTGTATCCGCAGAAAAGGTTTTTTCGCACCAACACACAGAGACCATTTTTAGAGCACTGTCTTTTTACAAACGCATTTTGGTGCGTAAGGAAATGCCCGGATACAGGGTAGAAGTGTTTGTGTCGCCGGACAGAAACGAAGCCGTAAACGCAAAAAACAAATGTTATAGCCTCTTCCATCCGGATTATGAGGTGTACTTTGAGTATAGCCGCCCTAAGTACAGGGTGAAAGTGGGCGATTTTGCCACCCGCGAAGAGGCAAATGAGTTCTATAAAGTAGCCAAGCGTTATTTCCCTACTTCCATTGTGGTACCCGATCGGGTGGTGATTATCACCGAAGCAACCGAAGACGACCTGATACTTATTCGCAAACAGCGCGAAGCCAAGAAGGATACCGACTGAGCCTTACCCTTTACTTTTCTTCTGCTTCTGGAATTAAACAATAGGACTTGAACAGACTGAAAATAAATGCGGGAGTGAATTTGTTTTATCAATTGTGCTTGGTAGTATGTTGGGGGATACCCATTGCTCTGGCAGGAGGGCTTGATGTAGTAGCAACCTATCCTGCCCACCGAACCCGTAATGCACACCCCAATGCCATCTATTGGATGGAGTTTAACGACTCCATCCGGAAAGGAAGCGGGAGAATTATTTTTTATGCCTACCCTTCGAACGCTGTGTTACAAGAAATAGATGTGATGAGTGAAGCGGTGTGGGTTGAAGGTAAGCGTTTGTTTATCAACTTGCCGGAGATGTTGCCACTGAATACAGAAGTATGGGTGAAGGTAACTCCCGGTGCGGTAATAGGGAATCAAGGGAATGTTTTTCAAGGTATAGTAAACAACAACCGTTGGCGTTTTTCTACCCGTAGTTCTCTTTTGTTTTATACTCTCAAAAGTCCGTATAGCTCTTGCATTCCTTTGCGACCCGTCTTTGAAATTGAATTTGAGAACTATCCGAGTTTGGGAAGCGGAAACCTCTACTTGCTCAAATACAAAGATACGCTACACGTTTGGGCAGCGGCGGCAGGGCAAATCGTCGATAACAAGAAAGTGCGCTATGTGCTGCCCTTCAATTTGGAAGCATTGCAGGAATACTACATACTGGTTGATACGGCTGCTTTTTATGCTCCGGGAGGGGTGCCTTTTGTAGGCATCAACGACCCTGACACCTGGCGCTTCTCGACGGGAGTACCCCCACCGGCTACGGTGCAGGGAGCAGCCTGCCCCGGAGAACCCTGCTTTTTGCAAGCAACTGCCCCCATAGAGTTGTTACCTCAGCAAGTGGAAGGCTACTTCTTGTGGTATAACAGCCCTTCGGCAACAAACCCGCTGACAACCTCCGAAGGAGCACCTTATACAGAAGCCACCTTCCGAATAGAACGCTTGGAAAAAAATACAACGCTTTATGTCAGTTGGGTATGGCAGGGCTGTGAAAGTATCCGGCAGCCCGTGCAAGCAAGCCTATTGCCAGTGCCCAAAGTGAAGATTAACAAACCACCTGCCCCTGTATTTGAAGGGGATACCATAACGTTGAAAGCCACTGGGGCAGAATTTTATTACTGGTCGCCCGCAGCCTTTATACTTGGCGATACGGTAGGCAGTGAAGCACGAATCAAAGCAATTGAAGGCATCGAAGTGGTAGTGATAGGCGAAAATAATTACGGTTGCCGTTCGTCGGATACGCTGCGCTTGGAAGTGCAACCTCGCCCGCAAGAGCGTTTGTTCTTGCCCACCCTCTTTTCACCTAATGGCGATGGAAAAAACGATGTCTTTCGTTTGTTAGGCAGTGGGGTGGCAAGCGTGCACCTTCGCATTTACAACAAACAAGGTGTGCTTCTCTTCGAAACATCTGACATCACCACAGCCATGCAACAAGGATGGGATGGTACCCATCAAGGCGTGCCACAGCCCCCCGATGTGTATTTTTGGCAAATAGAAGGAACTTTTCGCAGTGGAGCGCCTTTGACTGTAGAGGGTAAAACCCACGGTGTGCTAACCTTGATTCGCTGATGGCACGACTGCTGTCGATAGGAGGAGTTCTGCTGTGTGTCTGTTTTTTTTTCCTTAAAAAGGCACACGCACAAGCAGAATTATTTACTCTCCAGAAGCCCGTTTCTTCATGGATAAATCCGGCATCGGTAGGGAGTGAGTTAAAGGGAGCGGCTCATTTGCTTTACAGGCAGCAATACATAGGGGATGGCTATAGTCTGCGCCTACCTTCTTTTCAGTTTCAATATCCGATATTCAGTCAAGACCAAACTCGCCACTGGGGAGGGGTAGGTTTGGCTTTCATGCAAGAACAGTTGGGTAACACTTCGATATACAAGAATACCGGCATTGCGCTTTCGCTGGCGTATGCCATGCCCCTGAGCGAAGAAACCAAATTGAGTTTTGGCATGCAGGCTGCTTATTTTCTACGGCGCATAGAAGAAGGTAAGATTACCACCGAGTATCAGTATCTGAATGGTGTGTTGGGCGAACCTTCTTTAAGCGGTGAAGACTTCAGTCGTTTGCAGGTAAGATATCCTTCCATTCAATCGGGGCTTATCATTCGAAGGCAGCGGGCGCAGGAAAAAACGCCCCTCTTTGAGTTTGGTGTGAGTGCGCTGGCTTTGAATCAACCCAATGTATCTTTTTACAAAGAACCGTTTTTGCTTCCTTCCCGCTTGTTTGTTTCTTTGAATGTGCGGGGGTGGAGTAACCGCACGGCTGCTCTTATGCCTTCCATACGTTGGACCTACCAAGCCGGCAATCAACAGTGGCGCGTGGGGGCAGAGTACTACCACGACTTCCCAGCTTTGAATCCTGCTTTCACAGAGGGGGCAATGAGTATTGCCGCTTGGTGGCAGGGAAGCTACTTGATGGGCAGCCTCAGCCTTCGACAGGCAGAATACCAAATTTCATTTAGCTATGATGTGAATATGGGAAAAAAAGGCTATCCTACTGCCTTTGAACTTGGCGTGGCATGGACCAAGCCTTTTGAATTGAAGAAAAAAAAACAGCGCCGTCATTTGTCGGTGGCACGCAGGCAGCCGGTACCCTCACACGAAGAAAACCCCAAAGTGATAGTATTTACACGTGAACCCGTAGAAGTAAAACCTCATAAGGAACGCCCGGCATTGACCGAGGCTGAAAAAGACATCTTACGCAGCAATATTTATTTTGAGCAGGGAAGCAGTCAATTGTCTGATTCTGCCAAGAAACAGCTAATTCAAGTGGCTGAAGTACTTCAGGCGCATCCCGAGATATTGTTAAAAATCGAAGGGCATACCTGCTCATTCAGGGAAGAAATGGGAAATGAAAAGTTGTCGATGGAACGTGCCTATGCTGTCCGTACTTTCTTAAAAGCACACGGCGTAGAAGAAAAACGTATGATAGTGGATGCTATGGCTGACCGCAAACCCGTAGCTACCAATGACACCGAAGCAGGGCGCCACCTGAACCGACGGGTAGTGTTGGTGCCACTGTTGTGAGCATGGATACCGATTGCTGCCAAAATCATATCGCTATTCTCTGCTATTTCTCACTGCGAGAAACGTAGCCTTGTGATTTTTTATCTCACGCACTATGTCATCTCGAACGAGCGAAGCAAGTGAGAGACCTCAAGCACAACAAGTTAAGAACCAATGAAATCTTTCGCTTGTGCTCGAAACGACAAGAGGAAAACCCCAAAGCACAAAGATGAAAAGCACACGCTTCTTCGCTCTGACTTATTTTCCGTTCTCAATTCAAAGAAATTTCTCTCCTATTCTTCCGATATGGTGATGCTGTCTATGAGGTAACGTTGGCGGTATTCTTTCAATTTGATGAATACTCGGAATGTTCGTTGCGAAGAACGATAGCGTAAAATACTGTACACCAACGATTGATTGTAGCTTCCTTGATGGAAGACTTCTACTCCGTCACTTTTTGGGGGGTAATTCTTAAAAAAATCGCGCATGATAAACTCCGCTTGGCTTTTGCTGTAACTTGCGCGGCTGTCATTGATGGATAATTCTACTACTTCATTGAAATAACGCGCGAGCTCGCGGGCACTACCTATTCGAAAAGTACGCTCTATTTCCTCCAGTACAGTGTTTTGTTGAGAGTAATCCACTGCCTCACCCCGGAAAAGGAAAAATCCAAATAGTAAAATGATGATTTTAGGCATTGCCATGGGGATTACTTTTTTCGTGATGATGACTTCTTCAATAGAAGGGCTAAAATCATACCAATGCAATTCAAAAGGAAGAACAATAAACAAAAAATTTGGCATAGGTAGCGTATATTTGTATGAGTTTCAGCAACCAAACCAAATCCTGCCTCATGAAAAAGGTAATCCTTATCATCCTCGATGGCTGGGGGCTGGGCAATAAGCCGGAGGTATCAGCCATCGCACAAGCCAATACCCCCTTTTTTGACCATATGATGAAACACTACCCCAAAAGCAAGCTTCAGGCTTCGGGCTTGGCAGTGGGCTTACCCGAAGGGCAAATGGGAAATTCCGAAGTGGGACATATGAACATTGGTGCAGGGCGGATTGTCTATCAAGACTTGGTGCGAATCAACAAAGCCATTGAAGATGGCACGCTGGCTACACGTCCTGCTGTGCAAGAGTTGATAGCTTACTGTAAGAGTCGCCAAAAACCGGCGCATCTTATCGGTTTGGTTTCCGATGGCGGTGTGCATGCTCACATCGAACACCTTAAAGCCTTGATGACTATCTTGCGCAATGAAGGCATCGCCGTATTCGTGCATGCCTTTACCGATGGACGCGATACTGACCCAAAAAGCGGTGTGCATTTTATAGCAGACCTTTTGGCGCATTGTCGTCAGACAGGTGCCCGCTTGGCTTCCGTCGTTGGGCGCTACTATGCCATGGACCGCGACAAGCGTTGGGAGAGGGTAAAAAAAGCTTATGACCTACTGGTACATGGTATCGGGCAGCCCGTTCATGACCCTTTGGCAGCAATACAGGCTTCTTATGAAGAAGGCATCACCGATGAATTCCTTGAGCCCATGGTGTGTGTCGATGAGCAAAACCGCCCCTTGGCTTGCATTCAGCCCGAAGATGCCGTGTGTTGTTTCAACTTCCGAACCGACCGTGGACGCCAGATAACCATGGCACTGACGCAGCAGGATTTTCTGGACTATGCCATGTACAAAATGCCGCTTTTCTATGTAACCATGACGCCCTATGACGATACTTTCGAGGGGGTGAAGGTGATTTTTGAAAAAGACAATATCCAAAACTCTTTGGGAGAGGTGATAGCCAAGGCAGGACTCAAGCAAATACGCATTGCCGAAACAGAAAAATATCCGCATGTTACCTTTTTCTTTTCGGGCGGGCGTGAAGAGCCTTTCGAAGGCGAAAAGCGTATCCTATGCCCTTCGCCCAAGGTGCCTACCTACGACTTGAAGCCCGAAATGAGTGCCTATGAGGTGCGCGATGCCATCATCGAAGAGCTCGCAAAAGAAGAAGCGCACTTTATTTGTTTGAACTTTGCCAACCCCGATATGGTGGGACATACCGGCGTGTTCGAAGCAGCAGTGAAAGCGTGTGAGGTAGTAGATGAGTGTACCAAGGCGGTAGTAGAAGTAGCCCTGAAGCATGGCTATACCCCCCTGATTATTGCCGACCACGGCAATGCCGAGTACATGATAAACGAAGACGGCAGCCCCAATACAGCGCATACTACCAATTTGGTTCCTTGTGTACTGGTAGATGAGAACTTTAAGGGCACTTTAAAAGACGGTATTTTAGGCAATGTGGCACCCACCATCTTGGACCTGATGGGCTTGGAAGCCCCCGAAGAGATGACAGAGTCTTCTTTGCTGGAAAAAGAAGTCGTAAGTTAAGGTTTTACATTACCGTGTATAAAAAGGCAGGTACAAGCGCCTGCCTTTTATTTTTTCGAGGAAAAACTTAAAGATAAACTCCAGCTGATGCTCGTTGTCATTTCTCAAAAATGCAGCCTCTCATTCCGAATCTCATTTGTTGGAGCGAGGAATTTCAGCAATAAGGCGAAGGGTAAAGCCTGCCTTCATTTTTAAGTCATACTTTCAAAAAGCCATGACAGCCGCCCGCCGATTTTTCGATGATGAAAAACCCGGCTACACTGCTTTAACTACTAAGTTGCCTTTCTCTGTTGTCGCATCATTTCTTTTACCGTCAGGCTGCTGCCGTTGTGGCTCCAGCCCGGTGGATAAAAGATGTATTTAAGTTTGTCTTTCCAAGTGGGTGCGCGCTGGATGTCGTCCCATAAAGCCTTGAATTCGGCAGTGGCTATCTTCACAGGGTTTTGGGTGTTGATGTTTTTGGTTAGTCCATAGATTACGGGCTCTTGTTCGGCTTCGAAAGTGCCAAACAAACGGTCCCAAATAATAAAAATACCCGCATGGTTCTTGTCCAAATACTGCAAGTTCACACCGTGATGCACCCGGTGGTGTGAAGGTGTATTGAATACAAACTCAATCCATGCCGGCAGTTTTTTCACTACTTGTGTGTGCAAAAAGAACTGATAAATCAGGCTGATAGATGCCATGCTAAATATCATCAAAGGATGAAAGCCCAGCACAGGCAGCCAAGCATAGAACAAAAACTTGTAAAATCCTTCGGTCCAGCTTTGGCGCAGGGCTACGGCAAAGTTGTAGTCTTGCGATGAGTGATGGTTGGAGTGGGCTGCCCACAGCAAACGAACTTCATGACTGAGCCGATGATGCCAGTAAAACGAGAAGTCGTCGGCAAAAAGCAGCAAAACCCATCCCAAAGTTGTAAAACTCAAATATTCTTTGAAAAAGCCGGTGTGTTCATAGATTTTCCAGAAAAGGTAAAAATAAAAAGCCTTTACAAACAGGTTGATGACCAAAGAGCCCAAGCCCATGGCTATGCAGGCAGCTGCCTCTTTGAGTTCGTAGAGTTGAAGTTTTTCTTTTATGTCTATCCATATTTCCACTGTCATGAGCAGTATAAACACCGGAATGGCATAGGTAACCGGGTCGTTGAATCCACTGATTTGCTCGATGATTGTGCCCCAGTCCATAGTGGAAAAACTTTTTAAGCAACTAACTTTGTTGTTTAAAGGTACGAAAAAAACAATAAAAGAAGGAACGTACACATGACAAAAGAAACCAAACTCAGTGTAAACATCAACAAAATAGCTACGTTGCGCAATGCACGTGGAGGCAACGTGCCCAATGTGATTCAAGCCGCCATAGACATCGAGTCATTTGGTGCTGATGGCATTACGGTACACCCTCGCCCTGATGAGCGCCACATTCGTTATGCCGACGTGTACGCTTTGAAGAAAGTATTGACGACCGAATTTAACATAGAGGGCAATCCTATTGAACGTTTTATGGATTTGGTGTTGGAGGTAAAGCCTACACAGGTAACTTTGGTGCCTGACCCGCCCGATGCACTCACTTCCAATGCCGGATGGGATACTGTGACCCATGCCGCTTTTTTGAAGAAAGTGGTAGAACGCCTTAAAAAAGCAGGCATTCGCGTGTCTATATTTGTGAACCCCGACGAACGAATGGTAGAAGGGGCTGCTCGTGTAGGCGCTGACCGCGTAGAGCTTTATACCGAGCCTTATGCCCGCTTGTATCCGCAAGACAGGGAGGCTGCCATTGCGCCCTACTTAAAAGCAGCTGCTGCAGCGCGTGACCTTGGCTTGGGCTTGAATGCCGGGCATGATTTAAACCTTGAGAATTTGGCATTCCTGAAAGAGCAAATTCCGTTTTTGGACGAGGTGTCTATAGGACATGCTCTGATTAGCGATGCGCTCTACCTCGGCTTGGAAAATACCGTACAATTGTATTTGCGTCGGTTGGGGCGCCAAGCCTGATTTTTTTCTAAACTCCTTACTCTTTTTTTCCTTATGAAAAACACAATCATCTCACCGGATTTGCTTGAAAAAGCTTTTGCTTACGAAGACTATGTCCATTTTATGGATGAGCTGTTGGCACAAGGTAAAACCACCGGCGACAATCAGAGCGAAGAAATGGTGCATTACACGCGCATGAACCGCCGTCGGATGGAGCGTATTCACCAAATAGGAAAGATAGAAGATGAATTGCGGCAGCTGTTGCATTCAGTACGCGACAAATGGTATTGGGTAGTGCTTACTGAACCTTGGTGTGGCGATGCTGCTCAGAATGTGCCTTTCTTTTATTTGATGACCAAGGAAAATCCACGTATTGAGCTGCGTCTCTTGTTGCGTGATGAACATCCGGAAGTCATGGACCACTATCTAACGAATGGCGGACGTGCCATCCCTAAGCTCATTTGTATTCGTAAAAGCGACTGGGAAGAGATGGGCACTTGGGGACCGCGCCCTCAACCGGCACAAGAAATGGTAACAGCTTACAAAGCCAATCCTACCAGCGATTTCTGGCAGTTTGCTGAAAGACTGCATAAATGGTACGCCGACGATAAAGGGGCACATCTGCAGGCAGAAATGAAACGATTGATAACAGCATGGGCACAGGGAACGCCGGCTTCCTTGTAAGCGGGCGGATTTTACTAACTTGTGTCGCCAAATACATCTTTATGGAAAAAGAACAGCTGGAATTGATTTATGGTTTTCATGCCGTACTTGAAGCTATAGAGGCAGGGCAGAGCATCGATAAAATATGGGTGCAGCAGGAAGGGGGCAAGTCTTCACAGCTACAGGCTTTATGGCAAGCGGCTCGTGCGCATGGTATTCCGGTGCTGCGGGTGCCGCGTTCCAAAATACAACAATTAGTATCTAAGGGCAGTCATCAAGGCGTTTTGGCGTTTATGGCGCCCATTGCCTTTGCCAATTTGGAGCATATCTTAGACGCAGCCTTCGGACGTGGCGAGGTGCCTCTCTTATTGATGCTGGACAAAGTGAACGACGTGCGTAACTTCGGGGCTATAGCCCGTACTGCAGAGGCGGTGGGGGTGCACGCCATCATTATAGGCGAAAAAGGCGTTGCACGCATCAACCAAGAAGCAGTGAAGACCTCAGCGGGGGCTTTGATGCATGTACCTGTGTGCCGAGTGCAAAGCCTTGTGAAAACGGCTCGTTTTTTGAAAGACAGCGGCTTGCAGTTGGTAGCCTGCACCGAAAAGGAAAACAGCCCGCATTATGCGGTGAATTACCGCCTCCCTTCTGTCATTATATTGGGCTCAGAAGAAAAAGGCATTTCACGTGAGTTGCTTGAACTGGCAGATGCCTTTGCAAAAATACCGATGCGCGGGAAGGTGTCTTCGCTGAATGTGTCTGTGTCGGCTGGGGTGGTGCTTTATGAAGCCTTGCGCCAACGCGACAACAGTGAAGCTAATCGGTAAATGCCTTTTCCATGATTTGAGTGAGGGAGTACTCTTCCATTTCTTCGAGCGTAACTGTGTCCACAATATCGTGGGCAGCACCGGCTTTTACCAAATCATCGTCTAAGGCTTTGAGAAATGCGGTAGCCGCTGGGTCGGTACCTACTTGTATGAACGAAATGGCTATGTCCATTCGGCTTTTGACTTTCTGCGAAAAATTTATGATAGTGTTTACTACGGCTTGGTGGTCATCGGGTTCGCCGTCGGTAACCACCAAAATGAGCTCGCGGCTGGTGCTGCCGGCTGCCCAGCGGTTTTCTACTTCGCTAAGGGCATCTTGAAGCACGGCGGCAAGGTCGGTGCCTCCGCCCGGTTCGTTTTCTTCATATACTTCGGTAACACGGGTAGCCGTTACGTTATCATAGCGCTTGAAGCGCCCTGAAAAGGTGTAGAGCGTCATGCCGTTGGGGTCTTTTTCTTCGCATTTATACGCCAAAGCGATGATAGCCTCTTTGCATGCTTCCCAACGGGAACGCCCACCTTTTTGGTCCCGGATAATCATGGAGCCACTTTTGTCTAATATGAGGGTGCATTTCATTTTTAATCTGTATTTTGGTTGTTTCAGCTGTTTACCGAAAAAATACAAAAATAATTGAAAATCGGCTTATGCGTCTATCCACTTTCATTTGTTTTGTTTTACTTTTTATTCTGCTGTGGGGTTGCCGCCCGTATCCACGCCGCTGGCAGGGGCACTGGCAGCTTCAACAGATAGAGAATAAACACCTGCAGCGCGTGAGCGATGCTTTGTTTGTATTGCGCTTGTTTGGGGTAGAAGAGGCTGCGTGGGAAGGGCTTGCCCGTCAGTCGGCTGGTCAGTTTACACTTGTTTTGCATGATGACGGCTATTTTGAGTGGCTTTTTTTGAACAAGCTGCGTTTGGTGCATGGGCGTTGGCGCCGTCGTCTGTTGCCGCCGCGTTTGGAGTTGGTTTTTGCTGTACCAATCCTAAAAAAGGAGAAGCGACTGCGTGTACCTGTCGATTGCTCGGCACAGCAAATGCGTTGGCACAACTTTGACCGCAGTGGCAGCGTTATCATCTTGAAACGTAAAAACTAAAAGTCTTTATGTTGCAATGGATGGCAACTTCTTGGTTATGGGCACTGGGGGCGGTGATGGTGCCCGTGGCTATCCATTGGCTAAATAAACGCCAAGCTAAGGAGGTACCAATAGGTACGCTTCGCTTTTTCGAAGAGAAAGAAAGTAAGCGTTTTCGGACTTTCCAACTGCAAGATAAGCTTCGTTTAATGCTACGCATGTTGTTTACTGCATGCTTGGCATTGGCATTGGCACAGCCGGTGTGGCGCTATGAGACCGATACCAAAAAGCAAGCCTCGTGGATTGTAATAAGCCATGATGTGTTGGCTAAGTCTTTTTATGACTATGCCGCTTTGCATCGTCTGGTCGATTCGCTCAGACAAAGCGACGAGGAAGCAGAAGTGCGCCTCTTGGCACATGGTTTTCCCCGCTTGAAACAACTGCTTAAAGGCAAGGACGAAGAAACAATTGCTTTCGATTATGCTCTTTTTGCCCCCTTGCTCGACAGCTTGGCTACTCAGCGCCCGGTGCATGTGATTGTCGGGCTTGAAGGCAGTCGTTGGGGCGATATGCTACCGGCTGTACAAAACAAGGTGCGGTGGCACTTCTTGCTGCCCGATTACAGTGATACCGTTTTCCGTGTAGAAAACAACTTCTATACCCAAAAGACCTCCTATCCGCTGCTTTCTTTTCAAACAGAAGGCATCGCTCAGCAACAGCCTTACACACTTTCTTTGGTAGTGGTGTACGATGCTTCCACGGCGCGTGATACTTTGCAATGGCAGCAGTTTTTTGAGGAGGCATTTCGCCAATGTAAGGTAGAAGTTATCTGTCGCCTGGCAGAAGAAAGCAAGCAGTTGCCGACAGTAGATGTATGGTGGAGCGAGCGCCCGCCTTGGGTAGGGCAGTATTTTACTGTGTGCAAACAATCGTTGCCCGTCGGTGCGTGGTGTCTTTCCAAACAGAGACAACACTGGACGCTAAGCTGCTTGCCCAAGAACTTGCCGGGCGATGAGTATGAACTCTTGAAACTGGAGTTGTGGCGCGAAGCACTCCGGCGTCATGGACATGTTCCGGAAACGTCGGTTACGCCGCCCGTTTGGCTTTCTGCTGCCCAGAGTGGCAGCATGCAGGCACAACGCTCGGTTGCTCTGGCGCCTTGCCTTTTGTGGCTTGCCCTTGTTTTGTGCGTTATCGATTTATGCTGGTTTATTTATGAGCAAAGAGGTACGGGATAAATTGCAGTATTTGCGACAAAGGCGCTTGCTTCGCTACTGTATGCATGCCTTAGGCTGGACACTCAGCATCACAGGAGGGGCAGCCGCTTGGGCATACGCACTTGAAGTGCCCACAGGGTATTGGCTCGTGGGCATTGCCGCTTTGGCATTGATTGCTTTTGCCGGGGCATATCCGCCCAAGAAATACCTCTCCTACCGAGCTCTCATAGAAGAACTGCACAAGACCTATCCTTTCTTGGAGTATAGCCTTCATTTTTTGCTGCTGCCCAACAGAACGCCCTATTACCACTTGCTGCTCGAGCGCATACAGCCTCGTGTACAGGCAATCGATACCTTGCCTTATCCACGCAGTCGTTATGGAGTGGCGCTGTGGAGTGGAGTGTGCTTGCTGTCTTTGTTGATAGTATGGAGTATGCATGAGCCTTTGGCACTAAAAAAGAAAAGTTTTTCATTGCAGGAAAGCGCTACAATATCTTCGCAGCGAGGTGATTTATCAGTAGCTACGGAGTGGGTGGTATTCCCGCCAGCATATACGGGCAAGCTTCTGACGCGTGAAACGCAGGCAAACTTTCAGGTGGTGGAAGGCAGCGACCTTCATTTGAAGGTAAGCCTGTCTGATAGTGTACAGGCTGCTTATTTATTGTTTAATTTCACAGATTCCTTGCCTTTGCGTGCCAATACAGCTAAGCACTATACTTTGCGCTGGCGCCCTGCAAAGAGTGGTTTGTATCAACTGCATTTGCTCTATCACGACAGTTTGTATGTTGCCCTCACCCGGCAAATAACCATACGCCCCGACAGCATGCCCCGCGGGCGATGGGTTGCGCCCGCTCATACCGATGTTTTCGTGCCTTATACCCCACAAGCTTTACCTATTTATCGATGGTCTTTGGAGGCATTTGATGATTTTGGCATTGAGTCAATACAAGCAACTTTGACCATTGTCCGCGGTTCGGGTGAACAGCTAAGCTTCTATGAAAAAACTTTGCCCCTTGCGGTTACGGTAATGAGTAAACGGCATCAGCGGGCTTTGTTGGAGCTGAGACCACTGGCTTGGGGCGCCACTTGGGGCGATGAGCTCTTCGTAAGCGTGTGGATACGTGATAACAAAAAGCCGAATGCTCAAATCGCACAATTGCCTGTGCTGCGTCTGATGTTGGAAGATACTACCACTCAATGGCTCAGCGCCGAAGGGCTTGGGGTAGGAATGAATCGGCTGCCTGAATACTTCCGAAGCCAACGCCAAATCATCATAGACACCGAGGAGTTGTTGAAAAAGAGCAAACATCTGACCGACTCTTTGTTTCGCTGGCAGGCACAAAATATTGCCTTTGACCAAAAAGCTTTGCGCATGCGCTATGGCAAGTTTTTAGGCGAAGAGGATTATTTAACGCCCGCTGCAGTGCATGCACCACATGAAGAAAAGGAGGAGGGCGATTCAGGAGAAGAACACCACGAGCACGAAAAAGAAGTCCATGAGCATGCACATACACCCATGCAGGAACCCCACGATAACCTTCTGCACGAGTATCTGCATTTACATGATTTGAGTGAAATAAATACTTTCCTCGACCCCGCCACTCGCGATACCTTGAAAAAAGCTTTGGCTGCCATGTGGGAGTCGGAAAAATACCTTCGTTTGGCAAAGCCACGGCAAGCGCTACCTTTTCAGTATGAGGCGCTGAAATACTTGAAAATGGTTCAGCAGAAGTCCCGCGTATATGTTCGTAAAAGCGGTGTGGAACTGCCACCGCTGAGCGAAGAGTATCGTCTCTCGAAAGCCGACGAGGTGCCACAGAAACCCCACGGGCGCATCGTATCCCCTTCACAAGCAGTGCCTTCTTATGACGCCCTCGTGCAATTGTGGCAGTCGCTCTGGCTTAGTTCCCTTACAGGCAAGCCGCTTTCTACTATGGAAGCGCAAGCACTATGGAAAACGGTATTGCAGTTGCCACTTATAGAAGAGCAACAAATGAAATTGCTTGGAAAAATAGATGAGCTGCGCCAAAACCCCACCTGTAGTGATTGTAAGCAATACTTATTGAAGCAATTGTTTCTTTTGCTACGGCAGCCCGCTTTGCCACAGCGTCCGCTTTCTCGTGTTTTACAAGTCCCCTAATTGTGGACGAATCACAATTTCTTCGACTACACTGCGAGCAGAAAGACTGAAGGCAGCCCATACGGCTTCGGCTATATCGGTGGGAGGCATCAGGCGCTTCTGGTCGATGTCTATGCCTGCCCAACTATTGGTATAAGTAGCGCCGGGCATTACGGTCGTTACTTTTAGTCCCAGCGGCTTGAGCTCTTCGCGCAGGGCTCGCGCCATGCCCAACAAGGCATGCTTGGCAGTAACATAAGCACCGCAGTTGTCAAATCCGCGTAAACTGGCTACAGACGCAATAAAAAACAGGTGTCCTTGCTGGCGTTCTATCATAACGGGTAATAGCTGTCGGTTCAATATGTGGGCACTGATTACATTGGTTTGCAGCATAGCTTGCAGTTCCTCCTGCGATTCTTCCATGAGTGCTTTCACACGAAAGATAGCTGCATTGTGTATAATGGCAGCCAAAGGCTTGTTTAGTTGCTTCACAAAAAGAGCAAAGTCGTTACATGCTTCTGTTTGTCCGAGGTCGGCTTGTTTGATGTGGCACTGTACTGGATAGCTGCTTTCTATGTCCGCTTTAAGCATTTCTAAGTCTTTTTGATTTCTACTGCAGGTAGCCACGTCGTAGCCCCCGGCAGCAAAGCGCTCTACCAAAGCGCGCCCAATGCCTTTGGTGCCGCCGGTGATGACCACCAGACTTTTAGAGGAGAATTGCTGTGTCATATGCTTTTTTTTTCGTAAACTTACAGAATGCACGAGATTTGCACTTTATAAACAAACCTAAACAGGTAGCCATGCGTTCAGCATTTGTTTTGCCCCTATTCCTTCTTGTCTTTTTACCTTCTTTTTCTTTGAAGGCACAGCAGGTAAATCCAATAGATTACAGGGAAAAAGTAAAAAAAGCCCTTCAAGAGGGGGCGGGTGGCACTACCACGCTGGCTTTGATAGAGCAGTGGCGAGCTCAGCTTTTTGAACAAGGTTCTACTTTCAATTTGGCAGAAACTTACCTTTACGAAGGCGAATATCACCTGAACAAAGAAGCCTACAGCGAGGCATTGAGGGCATTTAGAGAAGCTGAAGCCTTGTGGAAAAAGGCGCCCCCTGCCGATGATACCCCCATAGGCATACTGTACCTGAATTTGGGGCGTGTGTACTTTCTGCGCTACGACTATGTGAAGGCAGCTGACTCGTACCTCAAAGCTTTGCGCATCTTTGAAAAAAATAAGCAAGATGCCTATGCCTGTGAGACGCTCTCGCAGCTGGGGGAAACTTACATTACCATGAAGAACCTTACCAAAGGCATACAGTATCTTGAGCGAGGAGTGGAGGTATGCAGTCGCCTCGAAGATATTTCCAACCTCGCTTCTATGGAAAATTCTTTGGCAGTGGCTTACTCCGACAATGGACAGCATGAAAATGCCATAGAGCACTATAAAAAAGCCTACGACCTCTGTGTGAAGATGGAATATCATCGAGGGATGTACTACACACTCTCTAACATAGGCTATGAATACTACCTGCTCAAGAAATACCAAGAGGCTTTAAAATATTTTCAAAAAGCCTTCGAAGTGGTAGAAAAAAACCAACTGCACGGTATAGAAGCCGGTGCATTGGTCAATATGAGTTATGTGTATTTTGATCGCGGCGATTATGCCAAAGCACTGGAGTTGCAAAAACAAAGCTTGGCTTTGGCAAAAGAAACGGGGCGTAAATTTATAGAACAGGAATGTTACGAAGCCATGAGCCGCACGTATGAAAAAATGGGACAAACGGTGTTGGCACTTGATTTCTATAAAAAAGCGGTGGCTTTGAAGGATGAATTGCAGCTGGCAGAGCAGCAAGAAGCGGCTAATCAAATCATGGCGCGTTATGAGCTGGAAAAAGCAGAAATGGAGAAGGAGCGTGCACAGCAAGAACTATCTATCAAAGAGCTACGCATGCAACGCCAGCGTTATGCCGTGTTGCTATTCGCAGCTGTTGCTATTTTAGCCTTAGTTATGGCATTTTTTATCTGGCGGCAGGCAGAACAGCGCCGTAAAGTAAATCAAGAGCTGACCAAGCTAAACGCTTTGCTCAAAGAGCAGAAAGAAGAGATAGAACTACAAAACGAACAACTGGCTGCCACAAATAACAAAATACTCGAAAGCATACGCTATGCTCAGCGCATACAGGCGGCACTATTTCCCTCTATGGCTCAATTCAAAAGCCTCTTCCCTGAATCTGCCATCTTTTGGCGTCCGAAAGACATCGTAAGCGGCGACTTCTACTGGTGTGCTCAAAAAGATGGTTTCATTTACTTGGCAGTAAGCGACTGTACCGGTCACGGAGTGCCCGGCGGCTTCATGACCGTCATGGGCATCAATTTTCTCAACCAAATTCTGTATGAAGACAATGTGACCGACCCCGCCGAAATCTTAACAAAACTGGACTATCGCATCACTACGACCCTTCAAAAGCATGACCCCGAAGTAAAAGACGGTATGGATATAGCTCTGCTTAGAATAAACCCGGCAGAAAACATCCTTGTTGTGAGCTTGGCAAAACAACGCATGCACATACTGAGCGATGAAGGTTATGAAGAGCTGCAACCTTCGAAGTACTCCATAGGGGCAGGAGGCTTATACAACGAAAAAGTATTTGAAAATCAAGTGATTTCGCTGCATTCAGGACAAGTCTTTTACCTGCATACAGACGGCTATATAGACCAGTTCGACGCAAGCAATCGTAAGAAGTTTAAAATAAAACAATTCAAAGAAATACTCAGAGAAATATACACTCTCCCCTTTGAAGAGCAAGAGCGTATTTTGGCAGAACGCTTCGATGCCTGGAAGGGAAACCAAACTCAAACCGATGATGTTTTGGTGCTTGCTTTTCGTTGTAGTTAATTGAGCGTGAGAATCATAGAGCTGTCCCCCAAGCAAAAGCATGTTTTTTTTTATTTCGTGAAATTGCTATAAATTTGAGCGCTATACATTTAAAAATCAGGAAGAAGTTATGACTGGAATCATCTTTTTTGCTGTTCTACTCACCGTTTCATTGATTATAGGACTTTGGCTCGAAAGAGCCGAAAACCAACGGCTACAAGGTAAAAATCAATAAAAATAAGTACTGTAGCGTTTTTGCTTACCTTCTTTTTTATGTTTCACCATCAAAACGTAGTTTAGCGGTGGATTTATTCAAAAAAATCGAAACTGATAAAGGTCCTCTGGGGCAGCACTCCGACCGAGCACATGGTTACTTCACCTTTCCCAAGTTAGAAGGTGAAATAGCGCCCCGCATGCAATTCAACGGTAAAACCGTACTAACTTGGAGCCTGAACAACTACTTGGGCTTGGCAAACCACCCCGAAGTGCGAAAAGCCGATGCCGAAGCGGCTGCCAAGTGGGGTTTGGCTTACCCCATGGGTTCGCGCATGATGACTGGCAACACCACCCTACATGAGGAATTGGAGCGGCGCTTGGCAAAATTTGTCGGCAAGGAGGATGCCTTCTTGCTAAATTACGGATATCAAGGCATCATGTCTGCTATTGATGCCATCTTAGACCGCCGCGACGTGGTAGTCTATGACTCCTTGTCGCATGCCTGCATCATCGATGGTGTACGCTTGCATATGGGAAAACGCTTTGTTTTCCCCCATAACAACGTAGAAGCGCTGGAAAAGCAACTGCAGCGCGCCATGAAGATAGTAGAAAAAACCGGCGGTGGCATCTTGGTCATTACCGAGGGGGTATTTGGCATGGAAGGTACCCAAGGTAAATTGAAGGAGATAGTAGCGCTGAAAGAAAAATATCCTTTCCGCCTGATGGTAGACGACGCCCATGGATTTGGTGCGATGGGGGCGACCGGTGCCGGTACCGGCGAAGAGCAAGGTTGCCAAGACGGTATAGACCTCTACTTTGCCACCTTTGCCAAATCGATGGCTGCTATTGGTGCTTTTGTAGCTGCCGATACCCCTGTGATTGAGTATTTAAAGTACAACATGCGCTCGCAAATTTTTGCTAAAGCGCTGCCTATGCCTTTAGTAGAAGGCGCCCTGAAGCGCTTGGAATTGCTGCAAACTAAACCCGAGCTGCGTGAAAAGCTGTGGACCATTGTACGTGCTTTGCAATCAGGCTTGAAAGACCGCGGCTTCAATATCGGCAACACGCAGTCGCCGGTAACGCCTGTTTTCTTGCAGGGTGGAAAAGACGAAGCTACCCGCATGGCGCTTGATTTGCGCGAAAACTACGGCATCTTTTGCTCTATAGTAGCTTATCCGGTGGTGCCCAAAGGGGTTATTATGTTCCGCTTGATACCCACAGCCACCCATACACTCGAAGACGTAGAGGAGACCTTGCGCGCATTTGAGGAAGTAGGCAAGAAGCTGAAAGCAGGTGCTTACAAGGGGGCTCACGAAAACGACTTGCCCGTAGTGCCCGCACTTTATAATACTTAACAGGAAAAAGGCAGAAAAAACATAAACCAACTTTATCGAAAAACGTAATAAATTTCAGCTTTCGTTATGAAAAATGAAATTTATGTGTAGATTTGAACGATTTTCGATTGTAAAACTTAAAAAAACAAGCGTATGAAGAAGTTTGAAGAACTCAAAAACATCGTTTTGGCTGCCGAAGAAGATGCCAAAAAATTCTATGAAAAAGACAATCAAGCAGCGGGTACTCGCTTGCGCAAAGCCATGCAGCAATTGAAAGAGTTGGCTCACGAAATCCGTAAAGAAGTACAAGATATTAAGAACTCTAAAAAAGGAGCTTAATTCCTATAATAAGGGCTACTCTTTTTATGCAAGGAAGGTTGTCAAGGGCAGCCTTCCTTGCTTTGTTTTGTGCCACAATTTGCGCATATAGAAAAACAAAAGAGCCTTCCTCAAAAAAGGAAGGCTCTTTTCCACAGAAAGTTAAACTACTTCTTGCACGCTTTTGAATGCTTGTTACAGGTTCATACATTAAATCTTAAAAAAGTAACCAGCAATTGCATAAAAATTTACAAACCCTTGCCGTTTTTGCATTTTTAAACGGCAAGCCATAGCTTGCAGAGGTTATTTACTCAATTCAATCACAATACTATCAGCTATGAAGATTATTCCTGCCATTGACCTTATTGGAGGTAAGTGCGTACGCCTTCGTTTTGGTGACTACAACCAAAAAACCGAGTATTACGAAGACCCACTGGAAGCCGCTAAGCAGTTTGAGGCAGCAGGTATCAAACATTTACATCTGGTAGATTTAGACGGAGCCAAACAAGGAAAGCCTGCCAACATGGAAGTGCTTAAACGCATTGCCACCCATACCTCTTTGAAAATAGATTTTGGTGGCGGCATCCGCAAAAAAGAAGACATAGAGCAGGTACTCAATGCTGGGGCAGCACAGGTAACTGTCGGTTCGCTTGCTGTCAAAGAACCCGCCACAGTCGTAGAGTACTTACGTTATTTTGGTCCGGAGAAGCTTATCATAGGGGCTGACATCAAGGATGGAAATATAGCCGTAAATGCATGGCAGGAGGTGAGCAACCGCCCTGCTGTGGAATTTCTCAACTTCTATGCACAAAACGGAGCCCGTTATGCCATATGTACCGATATTAGCCGCGATGGTAGTTTGCAGGGGGTGAATGTTGACTTCTACCGCCATTTGCAGGAGGCTTGCCCTGATATATGTTTCATCGCAAGCGGAGGAGTAGCTTCACTAAGCGACCTGCAACAGTTACAAGCCACTGGCTTGTATGGTGTCATTGTTGGCAAAGCCATTTATGAAGGTTATATTCAGTTGTCGGACCTCGCTAAACTCATCAAGAACGATGCTTACTAAACGAATCATTCCCTGCTTGGATATTAAAGACGGACGCACGGTAAAAGGTGTAAACTTTGTAAGTTTGCGCGATGCCGGAGACCCCGTGCAGTTGGCAAAAGCCTACGCAGAACAGGGCGCCGATGAGCTGGTTTTTCTCGATATTACTGCTACTGTAGAAAAACGAAAGACTCTGGTAGAGTTGGTGCGTCGTGTGGCTGCACAAATCAATATTCCTTTTACTGTGGGTGGGGGCATTGCTAGTGTGGAAGACGTGTCGGCGCTATTGCATGCCGGTGCCGATAAAGTATCTATCAATTCAGCAGCAGTCAAAAACCCTCGCCTTATCAGTGATTTAGCCAAGGAATTTGGTTCGCAGTGTGTAGTAGTGGCTATCGATACGCGTCAAGTGGGGGGCAAAGATATGGTGCATACACACGGAGGGCGTAAGGCAACAGAGCTGCTTACACTCGAATGGGCAAAACAAGTAGAAGCTTTGGGGGCAGGAGAAATACTGCTGACTTCCATGGATGCCGATGGCACCAAAGAGGGCTTCGATTTGCGAGTGACCAAGCTCATTGCCGAAGCCGTGAAAATTCCTGTAATTGCTTCCGGTGGAGCAGGTAATCAGGAGCATTTTCTGGAGGTATTCCAACAGGCAAAAGCAGATGCAGCTTTGGCAGCGAGTGTTTTCCATTTTGGAGAAATAAGTATTCCGGCATTGAAAAAATATCTGTACGAAGCAGGTATCCCCGTACGTATTCATAACCCCCTAAAACTATGAACATAGAACGCATTTTATTTGCTACCGACTTCTCTGCTCACTCAGAATGCGCCCTTCGCTTTGCGCTGAAGCTTTTTGGGCATTCACTACAAGAGGTGGCAATCGTGCACGTATTTGAGCCACCTTACGATTTTGCCCTGCGCTTGGCAGAACGCTTTCGTATAGAAGAAGAAAAAGGTCATAAGGCTATAGAGGAGTTGTGTCGGCGGGTGAATATAGCAGCTTCCATAAAGACACGCGCTTTGGTAATACCCGGTAAAATAACCGAAAGTATCTTAGAGGCAGCCGAAGCCACGCAAGCACAATGCATAGTAACAGGCACCCAAGGCAACCGCAGCCTTGAAAATCGCCTTTTGGGCAGTACCGCCGCCGAATTGATGGAACTGGCAGAGTGTTCTTTTTTGGCTATCCCCGAGGGCGTTTCTATTCAACGCCCCGAACACATATTCTATGCTACTGCCTACCGCCCGAAAGATGTGAATATTGTGTGTGATTTAGCCCAACTGGCGCAAATACATCAAGCGCAGATGCATGTGTTGCATGTGGATGAAAAAGATGATTTTGAAAAACAACTGCTTTTCCGTGGCTTCCAGAGCTTTGTAAAAGAACGGTTAGGAGATGAACGGGTGATTTTTGAGCACCTATGCCATGATGACGTCGTATCTGCCATGCTCAACTACATGCAGCCCTATGAGCATGCGTTGTTGGCTTTGTCTTATTATCGCCGTTCTTTCTGGAAGTCTTTGTTTTACCACAGCAAAATAGAAGACTTGATTTATATGGCAAAGCTGCCTCTGTGGGTTGTGAAAGCCTGAATATTACAGGTTGCGACTGGCATCCCACAGTTTTTGCTTTTCTTCCGGAGTAAGGCTTTCATAGCCTTGTTCACTTATTTTGTCTAAAATACGGTCTATTTCGTCTTGCAGGCTGCTGCTCGCTTCTTGGCTTTTGTTGGTGCTTCTACGGATAGCATTATGGGTACGCACTTTTTCCAAGGGGGGGTGATGTACTTTCAGACGTGGTTTGGGGTGAAATAAACCGCCAATTTTATCCAGAATAAAATTTATCCATCCCCCCAAGTCGGTACCTCTCTGCAGCATCTTTATATAGAGATACCCCATAAAGCTGCCTCCCAGATGTGCGAAGTTGCCGCCTGTATTGGCGCTGCCTATTTCTATAAACGACAACAAAACGAAGAAAATCGCAATCCATCGTATTTGTACTGGTCCAAACAGCAGCAGATGCACCGTATAAGATGGGCGCAGGGTGGCAGCCCCCACCACAATAGCATATACACTTGCCGAGGCGCCCAAAAGCATGGTCACAGGGCGAATAAATTGAAGCGGAGGCAACACATTATAAAGAAAGAAATACAGAAGCCCACCGGCTAAGCCACCAAGTATGTACAGTGCCACCAAGCGCTGATTCCCCAAAAACTCTTGCAGAATACGCCCAAACCAGTATAAGAAGAGCATATTGAAGAGGATATGCCAGAAGCTCTCGTGTGTGAAGAAGTAAGTGATAAGGGTGTAGGGGCGCTGCAAAAGCAGCTTGCCTTCGGCAGGCATCGTAAGATGCAGAACCAACCAACGATAAATATGGGTGCTTTGCGCAGCCCACAAAAACACATAAGCCGTTTTCAATAAAAGAAATACCCCAACATTGATAAGAATAAGTCTTATCAATGCGTCGGAGGTGTTTAAAGAGTTGCCTGCACTGCGAAACATAAGCGTAGCTTTTTTATCTAAACAAAAAGTAAGTCGAAAAGTTGCTCAATGGTACTGTGGCACACGCCAGTATTTAACAAGTATATAAGCAAAAATCATCCCACTGAGGTGAGCAAAATGCGCTACATTGTCGTTTGGGTTTTGCTGAATGAGTGAGTAAAGCTCAAAGCCTGCATACAGTAGTGCCAAGTATTTGGCTTTGATAGGGATGGGCGGAATCAGCAGCATCATGCGCAAGTTGGGAAAAAGCAATGCAAAAGCCATGATGATGCCAAAAATAGCCCCCGATGCTCCGACCGTTGGTATATCTACCTGCTGCTGGGCAATGCGGCTTACGTATTGTTTAGCGGTGGCTATGTAGTTGCTATTTTGAGCGTTACGCTCATATTCTTCCATGAACTCAACAAAAGCGGGGTTGAGGTCTTCTTCGTCGCCTACATGCTCTTTTATGTAGGCACGAAACTGATTAGGCGTTGGTTCGCTTAAAAAGGCAATTTTATCATTTTGCAGCTTGCGGTATTCCCAATAGCGCACAGCGTTTTGTGCCACGCCTGCCCCTATGCCACAAACCAGATAAAGAATCAAATAGCGTTTGTCGCCCAAAACATGTTCAAGCAAAGCCCCAAACACATATAAACCGAACATGTTGCTAAATAAATGCCAGAAATTGGCATGCAGAAACATGTAAGTAAACAACTGATGGGGACGGAACAGAGGCGATTGAAAAGCATACAACTCCAACAGTCTGCTATTACCCAAAGGGGTGTATTGATACACAAAAAACATAAGCACGTTGCTTATCAGCAGCGCCATGGTGATGGGAGGAAGGCGGTTTAGCATAACGGTTCTATATAAGTTGATTTGATACTCCACTCAAAAATAACATTTTTGTAGCGAATGCTTCAATGAAGCAGATTGGCATTTTTTACACCAATCTACTTGAACTTTAAAAGGTTGAAATTGTAAGTTTTTTGTACTTTTGCTATCATTCATATCGTTCAAAGACTACTTAAAAAAACACAAGACCATGAATATAACAGCACCTCTGACCCAAGAGATGGAATCGATATTGAAGCAGTTGGGGATTCGCCCTTTAAACCCCGCTTACAGCACCGGGCAGCAGTGGGGAAAAATCCAAGAGGGCAAAAAAGAAATTAAGGTATATACGCCAATCAACGGAGAATACATAGCTACCGTACAAACAGCCACGCGAGAAGACTACGAAGAGGTGATTCGCAAAGCGCAAGAGGCATTCAAAGTGTGGCGTAAAGTGCCGGCACCTAAGCGCGGTGAAATCGTGCGCCAAATAGGCGAGCGCTTGCGCTTCTACAAAGATGCTCTTGGCAAGCTCGTTACCTTTGAGATGGGCAAGATATACCAGGAAGGCTTGGGCGAAGTGCAAGAGATGATTGATATTTGCGACTTTGCCACTGGTTTGTCGCGGCAGCTCTATGGCTTTACCATGCACTCTGAGCGCCCCGACCACCGCATGTACGAGCAATATCATCCCTTGGGATTGGTGGGCATCATCTCAGCATTCAACTTCCCCGTAGCCGTGTGGTCGTGGAACGCCATGATAGCTGCCGTTTGCGGCGATGTGTGTATCTGGAAGCCTTCAGAAAAAACGCCTCTGACAGCTATTGCTTGCCAGCACATTGTATCGGAAGTATTGAAAGAAAACAATCTGCCAGAAGGTATTTTCAACCTTGTAATTGGCGATGCCGAAGTAGGCAAATGGATGGCAGAAGACCCGCGTATTCCATTGATTTCAGCGACAGGCTCTACTCGTATGGGCAAACAAGTGGCACAGGTTGTAGCTGCACGCTTGGGCAAATCCTTGTTGGAGCTGGGCGGTAACAATGCTATCATCATTACCCCCAATGCCAATATAGAGATGGCGGTGCGTGCTACTGTCTTTGGCGCTGTGGGCACCTGTGGGCAACGTTGTACTACTACCCGCCGCTTGATTGTACACGATTCGGTATATGAGGAAGTGAAAGAACGATTGATAGAAATTTACGAACGTTTGCCTATAGGCAACCCCTTAGACCCCTCCGTTTTGGTAGGTCCCCTTATCGACAAGCAAGCTGTAGATACTTTCGTGAAAGCGCTTGAAAGCGTACAAAAAGAGGGGGGAAAGCTTATTTACGGCGGCGAGGTGCTCAAAGGCGAAGCCTACGGCAACGGGCACTACGTGAAACCTGCCATTGTGGAGGCAGAAAACCACTTTGCCACTGTGCAGGAAGAAACCTTTGCACCCATTCTTTACCTCATCCGATACAAAGGCGAGGTAGAAGAAGCCATCGAAATACAAAACAGTGTGAAGCAGGGGCTTTCGTCTGCTATCTTCACCCAAAACCTTCGCGAAGCAGAATTGTTCCTGTCGGCAGCCGGTTCCGATTGCGGTATTGCCAATGTGAATATCGGAACGTCGGGGGCTGAAATAGGAGGAGCCTTCGGCGGTGAAAAAGAAACTGGTGGCGGGCGTGAGTCTGGCTCCGATGCATGGAAGTTCTACATGCGCCGCCAAACCAATACCATCAACTACGGCACAGCTCTGCCATTGGCGCAAGGTATTAAATTTGATGTGTAGCAGTGAAAAATGAATATAAAAATAACGTGTAGTTTTTTTAGTGTTTCATATTTTTTAAATTGTCCCTTGAACGTTCAATTCTTAGAAAGCAATAAACTATGGCAGAAGTTGTAGAAAAGAAATATAAAACCATCATGCTTATTGATGATAATGAGATAGACAATCTCATCAATCAAAAGATAATAGAGTCGGCAGGTATCTGTGAGCGCATCTTTACGCACACCGGTGGCAAAAGCGCCATTGAATTTTTGCGCAACATGGAGAAAGTTGCCGACATTGCTGGCGATGCCGTTCTGCCTGAGCTTATTTTCCTTGACATAGATATGCCCTTGATGGATGGTTTTCAGTTTTTGGATGAGTTTGAGGGGCTCTCCGAAAAAACAAAAGAGCATTGCAAAATAGTGATGCTCACCTCGTCTATTAACCCCCAAGACGTAAGCCGCTCTAAGCGCTACAAGTCGGTGAAAAAATATCTGAACAAGCCGTTGACGCCTGAAAGCTTGAAAAAATTAGATGTTTAAAGAGAATCATGCTTAATCAATAGTCGCGGGACTGCCCTCTGAAAGGCAGTCCCGCTTTTTTATTGCACTGTCGATTTGCCAGATAAGCAGTATTGAAAACCTTTGCATACCGTGCCGCCTCTCGTGCTGTGTTTTGAAGCCTGTTTGCACAATGTCGAAAGCAGCTTGCCCGATGGCTTCGCGCTGCTCAGAAGGCATCTACAAGAGCATATGCAAATGCTCAAAGAGATTGGTCGATGGCTTCAAAAAGCAAGCCGGTGCTGCGGTACTTTCACAAATCCCACAACTACCCGGCTGCCTATAGCAGGACCTCGCGGCATTGCTGCTTCCAACAGCACATTGGGCATGTCGTCGTAAAAAAATAAAATAGCCATCCAGTCGGATGCCAAATAATAGGGGAATCAGTAAATTTTTCCACTGCTTCAAGAAATAGCTGTTCCCAGCATCGAGATTTTACAATCTATTGAAAAGTGTGTAAATTTAAATGTTGATAATTGCAGCGCTATGAACTTTCTGGGAAAAACCTTGCTTTCTGTTGTTCTTACATTCTTGTGCTTTTCTCATATCAAGGCACAGTTTCAAGACGACTTCTCAGATGGGGACTTCACAAACAACCCTACATGGACCGGTGATGTTACTCTTTTTGTAGTAGATAACGGGCAGCTGCGTAGCGCAGGCACCGCAAGTAGCGATATTTTGCACCTAAGTACCCCCTCTTCTGTCATGGACAATACGGTTTGGTCCTTTCTAATAGACTTAAAGTTCGCCCCCTCAGCGACGAACTTCGTGCGTATTTATTTGGCAAGCAACCAAGCCAATTTAGAGGGCGCCCTGAATGGTTACTTCATTCAGATAGGGCAAACTGGAGACGATTACATTAAACTGTACCGCCAAAGTGGAACAAACACCACTGAAATACTGAGCGGCAGTACTGCCTTCAGTAGCAACGTCAAGGTACGTATTAAAGTAACACGCAACAATTCTGGTAAGTGGACCATTTGGGCAGACCCAACGGGTGGCTTTGCCTACCAGAAAGAAGGGGAGGTGCTGGACAATACCTACAGCTCAACAGCTTACTTTGGCGTGTATTGTAATTATAGCACTGCGAGTCGCGCCACTTTGTATTATTTCGACGATTTTCATGTATATGTGGACAATCAGCCGCCGCAAGTAACACAGATAAATACGCCGAATGACAATACCTTAGAAGTGATTTTCGATGAAGCTATGGAGCAAACTTCGGCAGAAAATGTAAACAATTACAGCATAAACAACGGCATAGGCACACCAGCGACCGCTACCCTTAACAACGCCATGCCCAACAAGCTAACCCTTTCTTTTACTAACAGCTTTCAAGACGGGCAGCAGTATCAAATCACTATATCGGGCGTACAAGACCTGTTGAACAACACCATTACCACGCCTGTGGTGCGCTCCTTTGAATACATAGCCTTGAGTACGGCAGCCCCCGGCGACATCGTAATCAACGAAATCATGGCAGACCCCACGCCCGTAGTCGGCTTGCCCAATGCCGAATATGTAGAGCTGTATAACCGCAGCAATAAGAACATAAATTTGCAAAACTACTCACTCAATGGAAAAGTGATAACTACTTCTGCCTACATATTAAAGAGAGGGCAGTATGTTTTATTGACGCCTGCTGCCAGTGCCGCTTCTTTTGGCGTGTCGAATGTCATTGGCATGACCTCCTTCGATGCGCTTACCAATACCGGTGAAACGGTAACCCTGCAAGATGCCGGCGGTGTGGTGATAGATGCCGTATCCTATACAGACGCTTGGTATGCCGACCCCCGGAAAGACGATGGCGGTTGGTCGTTAGAGCGCATCAATCCTTATTTGCCCTGTGGTGCAGGACCACACAACTGGCGCGCCTCGGTCAATAGCTTGGGCGGCACCCCCGGTTTCCAAAACTCCGTCTATGACCCTTCGCCCGACACCACGCCACCGACTGTCCGCAACATTCAACCATCGGGCAGCAGCGCGCTGTTGCTCTCTTTTTCGGAACCTATGGAGGTGGCTGCCTTGGCAAATACGGCAAACTATAGCTTAAATGGCGGCGTTGGAGTCAGTGCTGTGCAGCTAAACAGTGAAACGGGGGTTCTTTTAAATTTGGATACACCTTTGACTGCCGGACAGCTTTACACACTGACCCTTCAAAACCTGACAGACTGTAGTGGCAACGCTTTGTCTCCAGTAACCTACACTGTGGGGGTAGGTAGAGCGCCGGGGCGATTTGAGCTGCTGATAACCGAAATCATGGCAGACCCTACACCCGCGGTGGCTTTGCCCGAATATGAGTATTTGGAAATCCATAACCGCACTTCGGAACTTTTGACATTAAGCGGATGTGTGCTCAAAGACGCCACTTCTTCGGCAAACTTGCCTCCGGTGAATGTTTACCCGGGCGAGTATGTCATTTTGTGCTCTTCATCGGCTGTTTCGGAATTGTCTGCTTACGGGCGCGCCATTGCCGTTACTTCTTTCCCTTCCTTGAATAATACTGGCGAGTTGCTTCTTTTGCTCAATGCTTCGGGCGAGGTGATTTTTGCTGTGAAATACAGCGATAAATGGTATGGAGATGTTACTAAAAAAGAAGGTGGCTGGTCTTTGGAAATGATAGACATACACAACCCTTGTGGTGAGGGCAACAACTGGCGAGCATCGGAAGCGGCTGCAGGTGGCACCCCCGGCGCTGTGAACTCTGTTAGCGATAGCCGCCCCGACAACACGCCCCCTGCCATAGTGCAAGCATATGCTTTGTATGCCGACACCGTAGAGCTGCTTTTTTCGGAGCCCATGGATGCTACCGCCTTGCTCAACGCTTCTATAACTATAGAACCACCGGTGGCAGTTGCCTCTGTCTTGCCCCAACCTCCTTTCTACAAGCGCGTGAAGGTGGTACTGAACGAAACACTGCAAGCAAGGCAGGCTTATACCATACGTTTTAGGGGTGCAACAGACTGCGCCGGTAATTTGATTGATAGCAAACCTTTTACTTTCGGCTTGGTAGAAGCTGCCGACTCCGGGGATGTTATACTCAATGAAGTATTGTTCAACCCGCGTGTCGGTGGAAGCGATTTTGTGGAGCTGTACAACCGTTCGGAAAAATACATTAACCTTCAAAACTGGAAAATTGCCCGCTTTTACAACGATGCTATAAACAACGCCAGAGTTATTGCCTCAGAGCCTTTGATATTGGCACCGGGCGAATACATTGCTGTGACAGATAACGTGGAAAACATACAACAAAACTATCCCGCCTCGAAAGGCAAACGATTTGCCGAAGTGAGTTCTATGCCCGGCTACAACGACGACAAGGGCACCGTGCTGCTTCTGAATCCGGCGGGAAGAGTTTGGGAGCGCTTCGACTATTCGGAAGATTACCACTTTGCTCTACTGAATGATAAAAATGGAGTGTCGTTGGAACGTATTCGCTTCGATGCACCTACCAACGAGCGTTCCAACTGGTTCTCGGCGGCTTCCACGGTAGGTTATGCCACCCCGGCACAGCCCAACTCTCAACATCTCGAAGGAGGAAGCATTAGCGGTGGTATTCGCCTAAGTAGCCCGATGGTTACGCCCGATGAAGACGGGATTCAAGACTTTGTGGAGATACGTTACGCTTTTGCTCAAAATGGCTACGTGGCAAACGTAACGATTTATGATGCCCAAGGACGCTTGGTACGCCGTTTGGTGTCGAATCAGCTGCTGAGCACCGAAGGCAGTTTCTTGTGGTACGGCGAGAACGATGAGCGTCAGGGGGTTAGAAATGGCTATTATATCGTCGTGTTTGAGGTATTTGACCTTTCAGGACAACAAAAACGCTACAAAGAAACAGTAGTAGTGAACCGTCGCTGAGGTATCAAGTGCAGACTAAGCAAGTAGGTGCCATAGAGTGAGCACAAACCAGCCAATCAGGTAGCTAAGTAAGAGAAAAGTGCGTACCGAAATGGTGGGCGGATAAACCGATACCGGCTTTTCGGGCTTTGTCTGTTGAGAAGGTGATTTTTTCTCGTTGCCCACATTGGCAGGCACATCCAAAGTGGAAGGGGAAAACTGCTGTCCTGCCTGTTTGTTTTTTTTGTTGAGCTTGGTTTTGGGGTTTATCTGAACACGGGTGCTGTCTTGTGGAAAACTCAGCTCGTCCTGCATCAAGACCTCATTTCCTGTCAATATCAAAGATTGCCCCTCTGTGGTAACAGGGTGCATCAAAAACAACAGAAGCAGAAACCATATGTAGTATCTATATCGCCGCATGCATGTGTAAATGAGCTCAGTTCAGCTGAATCAAAATTAACTATTTCCTTTTGAAAATGAAAGATTTAGTAGCTATAACTTACAGCCTGTATGATTTGTTATCACTTGCTGCGCAAAAGTTAGCACTAAATATCTAAATAACGCAGAAGCAGCTCAAGACGGGAACGGTCAATTTGCTCCAGTTCAGTAGAGTGAAATGTAGCCACTACATGGTAATTAAAACGTTCGAGGGTGGCTACTATGCGGCTGACATCGGGCTTGTCTATTTTTATGGTTAGCAGCAATTGCTGAGGGTCTTTTTCATCTACTCCCACATTTACGCTGATGATTTTGGCATTGTTTTCTTCCACCAATCGGCTGATGTGAGAAAGTGAGTAGTCGCGTGCCGGCATTGACAACAAGATAATGGCACCCTTTTCTTGCATGGCATAGGAGCTCACAAACTGCTTGATGGCGTCTTGTACGCGTACAAGCCCTATGAGTTTTTCTTCTTCATCTATTACGGCTATCCACTGCAGGTCGTAATTGTTGGCTTGCCGCAACACATTATAGAAATGCTGGGAGCTATAGACCGAAGTATCTTGCGGCGGCAGCAAGGGCAAGCTTTCTATGCTGCTGCTGTCAGCTGCCTGCTCAATGATTTTTCGGGTGAGCATGCCCACATACTGCCCGTTGCTATCTACTACAGGTAATTGCTCCATTTTCAGCTCATCCATCAGCCGGAGAGCTGCCTGCGGGCTGTCCTGTAGCTTTGCATGTGGTGTGGCAATATGTAAAAGGCTTTCAACTATCATGTAATCTAAGTGCTGTTTCTTTAGTCTTTTGCAAAAACTGTTCTAAAATAGAATTAAACTTTTCGGGGCGCTCCATCATGGGTGCATGACAACACTTATCTATAAACTTTAACTCGGCATTGGGTAAAAGCCGTGCAAAATCATGCGCCACATGGGGAGGCGTGATAGTGTCATTCAAACCCCAAATCAAAAGGGTGGGCACCTTAATATTGGGCAAGTCTTTTGCCATATTATGACGTTGTGCCGACTTGGCAATGGCTACAATATTCATACACTTGGGAATGCTGCGGGTTACGTTGAACACCTCTTCCACCAGCTCGGGGGTGGCGGTGGCAGGGTCATAGAAAGTGTACTCTACCCGCTCTTTGATGTAATCGTAAGAGCCCCGTTTGGGATAAGAGCCACCCATGGTGTTTTCAAAAAGTCCGGAGCTGCCGGTGAGCACTAGGCGCTTGACTCGCTCAGGATAATGCAAAGTGTAGTTGAGTGCGATATGACCGCCCAAAGAATTGCCCAGCAGAGTTAAGTCATGCAAGTCGAAATCTTCGATAAAATCGGCAATGAACTTTGTTAGTGAGTCGATGCCTGCTTTGTGGGGTGAAAGCTCATAAATAGGCATCATAGGAATGACTACACGGTAGCGGTCAGAGAAAGCGTTCACGACGTCTTTCCAGTTGCTGAGCGCACCGAAAAGCCCGTGCAGCAACAACATCACTTCACCTTGTCCCTCGTCTATGTATGTGTACTTTCCTTGTTTCTTCACTTGTAATTCCATGGCTATGATTGGTTTCAAAGTTCTGTGCTATCCGCCTTAAAAATAGTAACTATCTCATAATATAAACACGAATTGGCAATAAATTTCCTGTTCAGTTAGTAAGCTTTTGTGATGCCTGTATGTTTTAACCAATTATTCAATAGTTTCAGACCCTCTTGTGTGAGGGCTGCCTCGGGGTGGAATTGCACACCGAAAACAGGCAGGCTTTGATGGCGGAAAGCCATCAGTTCCCGGTATTGGTCGGCAGTATAGGCAGTAGGCAAAAGTATTGGCGGCAGTGTTTGCACCACCCATGAGTGATAGCGCACTACGGAAAGTGGCTGTGGCAGATTTTCAAACAAATCCGATGCTTGGTGTGAAATAAGGCTCGTTTTGCCGTGCATGGGGCAATGAGCATGGGTAAGAGTTCCTCCAAAAAATTCAGCCAAGGCTTGGTGCCCTAAGCATATACCTAACAAGGGGTAGTGCTGGTAGAGCTGTGCAATGACTTCCATGAGATAGCCCGCCCGGCTGGGTACGCCCGGACCCGGCGACAACACTACTCCTTGGAAGGGGCGTGAGAGATACTCATAAGGCGGCACATCATTGCGCACCACATGGCAATTTACCCCCAAGCGAGCGAAATAATCTACCAAGTTGTATGTAAAGGAGTCGTAATTGTCAATAATAAGTATCACGCTGAACGTTTTCCTTATTTTCTTTCGACTCTTGGATAATCTCCTTCGACTCTTCGATGATGCCCTTTCCTTTACTAATCCATTCGGAGCTGTGTTCTACAACATAAGGCGCAAGAGGTGAAACTACGGAATAGAAAAGGCTTTCTTCCAAAGTATTGTCTTGAAAGGTTTTAAGGGTGCCGAAAAGCCACAGGAAGGCACTCACGAAAAGCGCATATTTTAGCCCTCCCAACACAGCCCCCAGTAAGTTGTCGAAACTTCCGAGCAGTGTATCGTTTATGGTGCTTTTCAGACGCTTGCCCATCTGCAGGATGCCATAAAGCATCAACCCAAAGGTGATGAAAAAAGCAAGATAGGGCATGGTGCTGTCCGATACATTTACGAAATTGGCAAGCACCTGAAGGGTAATATGAAAAAACTTGAACGACAACAGCAGGGCTACAAAGAATGCCAAAAAGTTGATGAGCGAAAGCAAAAAGCCCTTTTGGTATCCTTTGTGTGCGCCCCAGAGAATAGGCAGTACTATGAATAAATCCAGTAGGTTCATAGCGTTGGGTTCTTCATCAAGCAGAAAGCAAACGCTTTACAGTTTCGGCTATCAGGCGGTTGTCTTGCCCTGCCAGTTCTTGGGTTGCCACGCTCATAACCTTGCCCATCTCTTTGATGCTTTGAGCACCGGTGCGTGCAATGATGTCTTTTATTTTGACTTCAATCGCTTCTGCTGATAGTTGGGCAGGCAGGTAGCGTTTCAATACTTCTATGATGGCGGCTTCCTCTTGTGCCTGCTCTTCGCGCCCGTTTTGCTTAAACATCTCGTAAGTCTCTTGGTGCTGTTTGAGCGCTTTGTTGATGATGGCGATTTCTTCGGCTTCGCTCAGCTTTTCTTTGCCGCCTTCTTTGGTTTTTTCCAGTGTGATGAAAGACTTTAGCTCGCGAATGGCTTTCAAGGCAATGGCGTCTTTGGCTTTCATTGCCTCTTTGAGGTCTTGTTGTATTTTGCTTTCTAAGCTCATGGTTCGTGCCTGTTTGGGGTCAATTTATCAAAAAATTGGAAACGAAATTACTAAATTACACGCAAAAACTATATGGGGCATAAAAAGAAAGTTCAACCCATCCTGCAAGGGGTGTTGATTGAGAAAGCCGTAGCTGAGGGGAAGTGCATAGCACACCATGGTGAGCGGGTGGTTTTTGTAGAGGGGATGGTGGCACCCGGCGACAGAGCCGACGTGCGTATTGTCAAAAAGAAGTCGGCGTATTGGGTAGGGCAAGCGGTGAATATAGAACCGCTGTCGTCTTTGCGGCAGGAGCCTTTTTGTAAACACTTTGGTACCTGTGGAGGTTGCAAATGGCAACATATGCGCTATGAGGCACAGGTAGCATTGAAAACGCAACAAGTAAAAGACGCTTTCGAACGCATAGCCAAAGTGCCAGTGAAGCATTGGGAGCCCATAGTAACTGCCTCACAAACCACCTATTACCGAAATAAGTTGGATTTTGCTTTCAGTACCCGGCGCTGGCTAACTGCCCAAGAGGTGGCTTCAGAAGATGCGCTGGAGCGTCATGCCTTAGGCTTTCATGTGCCCAAGCGCTACGACAGAGTGGTGGACATTGAACACTGTTACCTTCAACCCGAACCTTCTAATGCCATCCGCTTGGCAGTCAAAGCTTTTGCATTGGATGCCGGCATTCCTTTTTACGACACCGTATTGCACGAGGGGGTGTTGCGCAGCCTCATCATTCGCACGGCAAACACCGGCGAAGTGATGGTCATTGTCGTATATGCTGGTGGAGAAGAAGGCAGGGCAGCCGCAAGTCAAGTAGCGGCTTTCGTGAAAGAGCGCTTCCCGCAGGTTGTATCTATTTATTTGATGCACAACCCAAAGCAGAATGACAACTACTACGACTTAGAGGCTGAACTATATGATGGCAAGGCTTACATCACGGAGCAGATGGAGCACCTGCGCTTCCGCATCGGACCCAAGTCTTTTTTTCAGACCAACTCAGCGCAAGCCCATCGCCTCTACAGCATAGTGCGGGCGTGGGCAGCACTTAGCGGCGACGAACTCGTTTATGACCTTTACACAGGCACCGGCTCTATTGCCAACTTCGTTGCGCAAAAAGCCAAGAAGGTAGTGGCTATAGAATATGTGAAAGAAGCCATAGAAGATGCTTGGCAAAATGCGCGTGACAACGGCATCGACAATGTATATTTCGAAGCCGGAGACATGAAGGATGTGTTGACCGACGATTTCATAAAAAAGCACGGTGCGCCGGATGTGATGATTACTGACCCGCCACGTGCTGGCATGCATCCCGACGTAGTGGCGTTGATTGCACGCGTGGCACCGCGTCGCATCGTGTATGTGAGCTGCAACCCGGCAACTCAAGCTCGTGACATCGCCCTGTTGGCGCCTTATTACGAGGTGGAGCGTGTACAGCCTGTGGACATGTTTCCCCATACACATCATGTAGAAAGCGTTGCCCTCTTGCATCGCAAGTAGAATTCTCGTATTTTGAAAAAACAGGCTTTGTTCTTACTACAACCTATTGGTACCTATGTTAGCCAAGACCTATGCTGCGGCAGTGTATGGGGTGCAAGCACTTACCATTACTATTGAAGTAAATGTTACGCAAGGCACCCACCTCTTTATGGTGGGCTTGCCCGACAGTGCTGTGAAAGAAAGCGCACAGCGGGTCGAGTCAGCTATCAAATACATGGGCTATCAGTTTCCAAGACAAAAAACCGTCATCAATTTGGCACCTGCTGACTTGCGCAAAGAAGGCGCCAATTATGACCTGCCCATAGCCATAGGTATTTTGGCAGCTTCGGGACAAATAGAAGCCCCTGAGCTGGAGCGCTACCTGATGATGGGCGAACTGGCATTGGATGGCGTGCTGCGCCCCGTGAAAGGAGTCTTACCTATTGCCATCATGGCAAGAAAGCAAGGGTTTAAAGGCTTTATTTTGCCCAAAGAAAATGCTTCGGAAGCGGCTATTGTCAACAACTTGGATGTGATTGGCGTGGAAACGCTCCAAGAAGCAGTAGATTTTTTGCAGGGCAAGAAGCACATAGAACCCATTACCAAAGACACGCGGGCGCTTTTTAATGCTTCTGCCAATCATTATCCGCTCGACTTTGCCGACGTGCAGGGGCAGGAAAATGTAAAGCGAGCTATGGAAGTAGCTGCTGCCGGAGGGCATAATATCATTATGATAGGACCGCCGGGGGCAGGCAAAACCATGCTTGCCAAATGCTTGCCTTCCATTTTGCCACCGCTTACATTAAAAGAAGCGCTCGAAACCACAAAAATACACTCGGTAGCGGGGCGCCTGGGCAAAGATGCATCCCTCATTACGACACGTCCCTTTCGCTCACCACATCATACCGTCAGCGATGTGGCTTTGGTAGGAGGCGGGGCAGTGCCTCAGCCCGGTGAAATATCTCTTGCCCACAACGGCGTTTTGTTTTTAGACGAACTGCCCGAGTTCAAGCGCTCTGTGTTAGAAGTCCTGCGCCAACCCCTCGAAGAACGCCGAGTAACCATTTCGCGTGCCAAAATGACCTTGGAGTTTCCTGCCAATTTTATGCTGGTGGCAAGCATGAATCCTTGCCCCTGTGGTTATTACAACCACCCGGAGAAAGAGTGTGTTTGTGCGCCGCAGTCGGTGCAACGCTATCTCAGCAAAATCAGCGGACCGTTACTCGACCGCATCGACCTGCACATCGAAGTGGTGCCCGTGTCTTTTACTGAGATGAGCTCACGTAAAAAACAGGAGTGCAGCGCCGAAATAAGGGAGCGAGTGGCACGGGCACGCGAAAGGCAAACCGCTCGTTTCGAAAACATGCCGGGCATCCACACCAATGCTATGATGCCTTCGCCTTTGGTAAAAGAGTTTTGCCGTATAGACAGAGCCGGAGAGACCCTGCTCAAAGCTGCCATGGAGCGCTTGGGACTTTCGGCGCGCGCTTATGACCGTATTTTGAAAGTAGCACGTACCGTTGCCGACCTTGCCGGCAGCGACGACATCAAAGTGGAACATCTTGCCGAAGCCATTCAATACCGCAGTTTAGACCGCAGCAATTGGGGCGCTACCGTCTGATAAGCCGCTTGTTTCCTATTCTGGAACTTTTTATCCTAAACGCTTTGTTTTAACTTGCTTAAAGTTTTGCCGCTCATAAATTTGTTTTACCCTCGAGCAGGGAGAAAGATGTTGAACTAAATCGTGGAGTTTATGGCAGAAAACTTGAAAAACCTATCACCTAACAATCAAAAGTTGGACATTGAGGAGGAAATCAAAATCCGCAGAGCTTTTGAAAACCGTAATTGGAGCGAAATAAAAAGTGCAGACTCTTGGGCTATATTCAAAATCATGTCGGAATTTGTACAGGGCTTTGAAAAGTTAGCCAAAATAGGACCCTGCGTCTCTATCTTTGGCTCGGCACGTACCAAGCCCGACAACCCCTATTACAAAATGGCAGAAGAAATAGCCGCCGAGCTGGTGCGTTGTGGATATGGTGTCATTACCGGTGGGGGTCCAGGCATTATGGAAGCTGGTAACAAAGGGGCTTTCGAGGCGGGAGGCAAGTCCGTAGGCTTGAATATTATACTGCCGTTTGAGCAGCAAGGAAACATTTATATCGACCCCGACAAGCTCATTACTTTCGACTACTTCTTTGTGCGCAAGGTAATGTTTGTAAAATACGCGCAAGGGTTTATTGTGCTGCCCGGTGGTTTTGGCACCTTAGATGAGCTGTTCGAAGCTTTGACCCTCATCCAAACCAAGAAGATAGGACGCTTCCCTATTGTATTGGTGGGTAGTAGCTACTGGCAAGGACTCATCGACTGGTTGCGTAACACCATGCTCGAAAAAGAGCGTAATATCAATCCGGAAGATTTGGAACTGTTCAAAGTGGTAGATACTGCCCAAGACGCTGTAAAAGTGATTAACGACTTTTACGCTAAGTATCTTTTGCAACCCAACTTCTAAGCATGAGAAACCTTCAGTTGCTGGTCTTACTCGGAGTCATTCTGCTGCTGGTCTTTTATTCTATTTATGAGCGGCTACAAGACCCCGTGCGGTCTGACTACGAGCAAGACTATGCCTATCAGTTGTATTTAGCCAACAGGGAAGTACCCCAACAAATCTATTTCTTGGATGAAGAGGTGCCACTACAAGACCCGCAGGTGCGGGAGCGCTTTGCTTATGAAATCTATGTTCTCACCAAATGGCGGAGCTATACCATCGAGCTTTTAGCAAAAGCCAAGTACTGGCTGCCCATCTTTGAGCAGATTCTGCGTTCTTACGGTCTGCCTACCGATTTCAAATACTTGGTGGTCATTGAAAGTGGCATGCGCAATGTGGTGTCGCCGGCGGGGGCTGCCGGTTTTTGGCAGCTTTTGCCCGAAACAGCCCGTATGATGGGCTTACGTGTAGACCATGAAGTAGATGAGCGTTACCATTCGTTGAAGGCTGCCCATGCAGCAGCTCGGTATCTGCGCCTTGCTTATCAAGAAATTGGAAATTGGACCTATGTAGCGGCTTCTTATAATGCCGGCATTGGTGCCATGCTTCATGCCGTAGTTACCCAACAAGCGCCTTCGTATTACCACATGCTACTCAACCCCGAAACCAACCGCTATGTGATGAAAGCGGCAGCTTTCAAAGAAGTGTATGAACACCCTTTGAAGTATGGCTTCGACTTGCCTGTACGCCCCTGGAAACCCAAACCCTACCGCTCAATTCAGCTGCGTACAAGTATTCCCTCTCTAAGGGAGTTTGCCAAAATGCAAGGCATTTCCATAGAGACCTTGCGTGCACTGAATCCTTGGCTGGTAGGCGAGTCGCTCACTTTGCCCGAAGGAGCGACCTATGAAATCCGGCTGCCGCTGCAAGCCAACGATGATACAAGCCTCGAAGCAGACGAAGAATTCCTTCCCTTGCCCCGTGACTCAGTCATCACCCCCACAGACAATCCCCGGGTGCAAGGCAAAGCTAAGCAAATAGCTGCCGAACAGGAATAACTTTATTTACCGGACTTTTAACTTTTGCACCCTTTTGCCCTGCTTGACGCCAGAGGGCTATTTAAAAAAATCTTTATCTTTGGGATTCATCAAAAACCGCACGCCTATCCATGAGGTATAGCGCATACCTGTTGATTTTAATAGCTCTTTTTCAGGCTTGTAAAGATATTGAGCAACCACAAGAAGATATTGTTATGGGAAAAGACATCCACTCTTTTTCAGAGCCAGAAAAGGCAGTTGTCAAACATCTGTCTTTGCGCCTGCAAGTAGATTTTGATGCCAAGCAGCTGAGTGGAACAGCTACTTGGGACATAGAGCGCACCCCAGACGCCCAAGCCCTTGTTTTGGACACCAAAGGATTGGCAATAGAAGCCGTCTTCCTGGACGACGATACCACCCCAGTATCTTTTTCTTTGGGAAAAGAAGACCCGGTGCTTGGGCAAGCTTTGTTTATTCCCTTGAAAAAAGAAACCCAAAAAGTGCGCATCGTGTATCATACCTCTGCAGGTGCTCCAGCACTTCAGTGGTTGGAAGCGCATCAAACTGCCGGTGGGCGACATCCTTTTTTGTTCAGCCAGTCGCAGTGTATCTTGGCACGCAGTTGGGTGCCCTGTCAAGACAGCCCCGGCGTGCGTTTTACCTATGATGCCGAAGTGAAAGTACCTCAGGGAATGATGGCGCTCATGAGTGCCGAAAATCCACAAGAAAAAAGCGCTGATGGCATCTATCGTTTCCGCATGCGTCAGCCCATCCCTTCCTATTTGCTGGCGATTGCAGCCGGCGACTTGGTGTTTAAACCTATCAGCAAACGGGCGGGCGTGTATGCAGAGCCTGAAACTATTGAAGCGGCTTTGCATGAATTTGAGGACTTAGAAGAAATGATACGGGCAGCAGAACGGCTTTATGGCGACTATGTGTGGGAGCGCTATGACTTGTTGGTGTTGCCCCCAAGCTTCCCCTTCGGTGGTATGGAAAACCCGCGCCTTACCTTTGCTACCCCCACAATTATTGCCGGCGACAAGTCATTGACCAGCTTGGTAGCGCATGAGCTGGCGCACTCGTGGTCTGGCAACTTGGTTACCAACCGCACATGGAATGACCTTTGGATAAATGAAGGCTTTACTGTTTACTTCGAACGTCGTATCATGGAATCCATGTATGGACGTGATTATGCCGAAATGCTTGCCGAGCTGGGTTATCAAGACCTGCAGCAGACCATTGCGCGTATGGGCGAAAACAATAAAGACACACGCCTGAAGTTGGACCTGCAGCGCCGCGACCCCGACGATGCCGTAACCGATATAGCCTACGAAAAGGGATATTTCTTTTTGCGCTTGGTAGAAGAAACCATCGGGCGCGATAAATTCGATATTTTCGTAAAAGACTATTTCCGGCAATTTGCTTTCCGGTCCATGGATACCGAGCATTTTGTAGAATACTTTCAAAAAGAGGTGCTGGACAAAAACCCCGGAGCTGCCAAAGCCATTCGCATGCAGGAGTGGATTTATGGCACCGGTTTGCCGGACAACTGCCCCAAGGTCAATGCCACACGATTCCGTAAAGTAGAACAAGCACTACAGGATTGGCTAAACGGAACGCCCGCCGACTCTTTGCCCGTGGCTTCGTGGAGCAGCCACGAGTGGTTGCATTTTGTGCGTCATTTACCCGCCAATTTATCTGTAAAGCAAATGAAAGCCTTGGACGATGCCTTTGATTTTACCCACTCGGGCAATGCCGAAATACAAGCCGAATGGTACACACAGGCGGCATTGCATGGCTATACGGAGGCATTTCCGGCTATAGAGGATTTTCTGATGAAGGTAGGGCGTCGCAAATTCTTGGTACCTATCTACAGAGCTTTGTTGCAAAGTGAAGAGGGAAAGCGTGCTGCCCTTGATATTTATGCGAAAGCCCGAAAAAACTATCACTATGTGGCAACCTCTACTTTAGATGAGATGCTGCATTGGAATGAAAAAGCGTACAAAGTGCATTGATTTTTTACGAAGTTTGTAAAAAAAAATTGCAGTTGGTTTGTATAAAATTGGAATTATTCGTAAAATTGGTAAGATGCTGCGCTACATATATGCCACTTTGTAGTGCAAAACATAAAAAAATGATTACATTTCGTTTATCTTCAAAATAGAAGGAACATGGCAGTTTTACCGAAAGCAGAAAAACCTAAAAACTTTATCTACGATAGAGCCAAGCATCACTTTCTGGGCAACTTCCCCAGCGTGCTGCCCATAGAGCAAGCCTATGTGCATATAGGGATGTATTTGGGATGGATTTGTGAAAACGACCTTTACAGTGATTTCTTTGAAGAAGAAGCCGCCTTGCAAATTCTTCGCTTCCGCAAGCGTCAAATCAGTTGCTCCATCCTCAGTGCCGTATGGGATGGTTATCTGGGCTCTGACCTTTTCAATGAAGAAGGAAACGAGTTCACACAATACTATTATTTGAGCGGTAAATACAAGAAAGACTACGAAAAAACATTGGCTGCCAACCTGCCATCTATTTACCACGTGGAAGACAACTGGGAAAACTACGAGAAGATGGCAAAGAAAATTACGCAACGCTATAAGGAGTGGAAGAAAAAACGAGCAGGCGAACAGCCCGAATCCCAAAGCCACGACGAGGAAGAATAGTCCCATATTGGGCTTACTTCTTCCTTGTTGCTTGCTTTCTTGCTTTTTGTAAAGCCGATATCAGCTGAATAGATAAGTTGGCAAATACCAGTTTGTTGTTCACATTACGCTCAAGATAATAGAGGCTTTGCGTGAGCTCTTTCAAAAGCCCTTCTATTGCTTCTTGCGATAAAACCGAGGCAAGTCCTTGTACAAACTCCAAGTGAGCAGCACGAAACTTATTTAGTCTTCCTCCTGTATGCTGCCACATGATACACTCCCGCAAAGCAGTTATGCCGTATTCCAGCACCTTTCTTTGCGTTACCTTACTTTCATTTGACAGACTTTCTACAACCGGAGCGATGGCGTGCCAATCTGCTTTCCAGCAATGACGCAGCCAGTCACGAAACAACAAATGGCTGTCTTCATTGCCACTCTGCATCAGAGCTTCCAATGCCAACATATTGCCTTCTGAAAGCACTGCCCACTCGTTGGCTTGCTTGGAAGGGATACCTTTCGCTCGTATAAGCCATTCTTCTATGCTTTCTGCTGTATAGGGAGGCACTTGTATGCTTTGCACCCGTGAGCGAATCGTAAGTAGCACGGCGTCCGGATTTTCACTCACCAACAAGAAAAAAGTATGCGCTGGCGGTTCTTCTATGAGTTTAAGCAAAGCATTGGCGGCGGCGGCGTTCATGTACTCGGGCAACCACATCAACACCACTTTATAGCCACCTTCAAAAGCGCTCAGGCTAAGTTTTTGGGTGAGCTGTCGGCTCTCCTCTACACTGATGTTGGCTTGTTTGTTGTCGATGCCGGCGACCTCAAGCCAGCGGTCTAAGTCAAAAAAAGGCGTTTCTGCATTCAAGCGCCGCCAGTCTTCAAGAAAAGCAGCAGAGGTGTTTTTGCTACTTCCTTGATTGCCTACCGGGAAAACAAAGTGCACATCCGGATGACTAAATAAAGACATCTTGCGGCAATTGCTACAGCGCCCGCAGCTGTCTTGTGCTTCTACTTTTTGAGCGCTTTGACACAATAGAAAGGTGCTAAAAGCCAAAGCCGTTGACCATTGCCCGCCTCCTGTTTTGCCAATGAACATGAGTGCATGGGGTACCTGCCTTCGGGCAACCTGCTGCACGAGTTTTTCCTGCAATACGGGTAAGGAAGGAAGTTGAGAAAACTGCATGGGCTTCTGTTTTATTGTTTAAAAGTCAAGGCATCTGGCATACCTTGGCACAGGGTGAGTGCCGGGGGCGTTGCGCTTCTGGAATCGATGCCCACTCTTGACATGCGCCGGTCGTATCACCATGCAACAGCCGGATGCCTGCGCGCAGGGCATGGGCTTCATATAGTTGTGGGTGGTAATATAGCGCCATGTTGTAATCGTTGATGGCACCTGAATAGTCTTTGAGCGCTTCTTTGGCTTTGCCCCGCCACAAATAGGCATCTGCCAGTGTGGCATCCAGCAAAAGAGCTTCGTTGAATTCCGTAATAGCCTTTTTGAAAAAGCCCTTGTGGTAAAAGTACTGTCCTCTGCCCAGCCGGTCGGTAGCTGTGGGTGGAGTGTTATACCATACGTCTGCCTTTTGCTCAAAAGGGGCAGTAGAGCTACCTTTCCCCTCGTTTTGTGCATAGCATGCTGCCATGCATAGGAAGAAAGCTGTAAATTGCATAAATTTGTGCATAAGTTTTTTAGATTAGCCGCTTTCAAATGCCATCTTGAACAAAATTACACAAAAGAAAAAGATGATACTCTATAACGTAACCGTCAGCGTAGATAAAGAAGTGCACGACGACTGGCTCGATTGGATGCGTCGGGTGCACATCCCCGAGGTGCTTGCTACTGGTCTGTTTGTAGAGCACAAGATGCTGCGCCTGATGCATGAACCCGAAAATGATGGTTTTACCTATGCCATACAATATTTCTTGAAAAGCATGGAAGACTTCCAGACCTATCAAGAAAAACATGCGCCACGCTTACAGGCAGAGCATCAGGCACGCTATGGCGAGCATTGCCATGCTTTTCGTACTCTCTTGGAAGTAATAGAGTAAGTTGTAAACCAAACCATAGATAATCATGGCAGGGCATAGTAAATGGGCTAATATCAAACACAGAAAAGGCGCACAAGACGCTAAACGTGGCAAGTTATTCACTAAACTGATTCGTGAAATTATGATTGCCGCTCGCTTGGGTGGTGGTGACCCCGCATCGAACCCTCGCTTGCGTATTGCCATCCAGAACGCCAAAGGGGCAAACATGCCTAAGGATAAGATTGAAAAGGCAATAGCCAAAGCAACCGGTGCAGGAGGTGAAGATTATACTGAAGTAACCTACGAAGGCTATGTAAACGGGGTAGCGCTTTATATAGAGTGTACTACCGACAATACCAACCGTACTGTAGCCAATGTGCGGGCGGTCCTTAGCAAAGGAGGGGGCAACCTCACCACCAACGGCTCGTTGGACTTTATATTTGACAGAAAAGGAGTCTTTACCATTTCATTGGAAGACTACAAACTCGACGAAGAAGCATTCACTTTGGAAATGGCAGATGCCGGTGCCGACGAAGTGGAATTTGACCATGAAAACGGCTTCGTGACGGTGTATTGCCCCATGGAAGAGTTCGGAAGCATACAGAAGAAGCTTGAAGAAATGAACATTGAAGCCAAGGAGGCAGGCTTACAACGCATTCCAAAAACTTATGTAAAGTTGGACAATGAGACTTTCCAGAAAACAATGAAGGTGATTGAGGCACTCGAAGACGACGACGACGTGCAAAAAGTATATCACAATATAGAAATCACCGATGAGCAAATGGAAATGGCGTAGAATGTCCCGGTATGCAGCAAAAAAGGCGAGGCTTAAAGTAAAGCTCGCCTTTTTTGTAACTGTGTTGAGTACTGTGAAGGAACAAGCAATAAAAAAATCCGCCTTTTGGGCGGATGGGTGATCCCGCTGGGACTCGAACCCAGGACCCCCTCCTTAAAAGGGAGGTGCTCTACCTGCTGAGCTACGAGATCGTGTTTTTTATCGTTGAATAACGACGCAAAGGTAGGAGGTTTTTTAATACCGTGCAAGCGTATGGCAAAAAAAATTTTAATTTTATTTTTCTTGTTTTGGGTCTTATCTGTCCAAGTAATTGTAGCTCAAAAAGTTACAGAAGAAGACGGATGGCTAAAAAAAGTGATGTTGGCAGAGCAACAAGGCGACTATGCTCGGGCAGCAGCCATGCTTTGCCAACACTACTACACCCATTTTGACAGCTTCAGCCACCAAAGGCTACAATCTTTAGTCAGTCATTACGATTTACAAGGGTATGAGCTCCTACTGAAAAAGTGGCAGCCGGTGCTGGCTCGTTTTTTTATGCTGTTTGCTGTGATTTATTGTGTGCTTTTCTTGTGGGCGTTTGGCTTGTTGCTGAAACGTAAAAAAAGCCGTTATTTATTTTTGTGCTGGGGGCTTATTGGCACCGCTGCTTGGTTTTTTTATTCTCTTCCGCCTTTGCGATTGGTTATAACGAGGTCTGTCCCGGTACTCACCTATCAGGCACCCTCAGCAGCTGCCCGCCTTGTGGCTACCTTGCCGGGGGGAAGCTGCCTGACAGTACTTGGTGAGCAGCCACTTTGGTGGAAAGTACGCACTCCGCAAGGTGAAGTCGCTTATGTGCAAAAGTCTTTGGCTTATTTGGTGGAAGTAGAAACAGCGCAAGCCCCTTAGCCTCTTCTTTTATTGCTGCTCTTTTTCTTTAGTTTCTGGTTTTTGGTTTTGCTTGGCGTGCGAGGTGTCTTGCGTTTTTTCTCATGGAATGCCCCTTGAAAAGAACTATCTTCTTTTCTACGCTGCTTGTCTATTTCTCTTGCCATCTCTTGATGCTCCTCAAAGGGCGTTTCGACAACCTCCACAGCATCGGGCAGCGGCAAGCGTGGTATCTTCATTTTAATAAGCTTCTCTATTTGCTTGATGTGATACTCTTCGGCGGGGTTCGCAAAGGTAATGGCAGTACCGTGCTGAAATGCCCGCCCGGTGCGCCCGATGCGGTGCACATATTCTTCATAGAGCACCGGCACCTCAAAATTGATGACATGGGTAACCTCCGATACATCAATGCCGCGTGCAGCTACATCGGTGGCAATCAATAATCTTATTTCCCCCTTCCGGAAGGCTTCCAATGCATTGGCGCGTGTATTCTGGTCTTTGTTGGCATGAATGACCCGCACGCTGTCTTTTCCCAGCTTACGTTGCAGGTATTTATACACCGCAGTGGCGATGCGTCGGCGGCGTGCAAATACCAATACCTTTTTGAAGGACTCCTGCTCTAAAAGATGCATGAGCAGATTGATTTTGGTTTTTATGTTGGGCACCTCATATAGGTATTGCTCTACCGTGTCGGCGGGGGTGGCTTGAGGTGTAATTTCTACCTTCACAGGATACTCTATAAACTCCTCGCACAGGCGTTCCACCTTTTCTGAAAAGGTAGCCGAAAACAGCAGATTTTGCCTTTTGCGGGGCAGTACCTCCAGAATGCGCCGTATTTGGGGCATAAAACCCAAGTCCAGCATGCGGTCTGCCTCATCTATGATGAAGGTCTTGACGTGCTTGAGCTGCAAGCCGCCGGCAAGATACACATCCATCAGTCGTCCCGGTGTGGCTACAACAATATCTACACCTTCAGACAGCTGTTCTATTTGCTTCTTGATACCCTTACCCCCGAAAATAGGTAGGCAGCGAAGGTCTGTATAGCGTGCTAGTTGCATGATGGCATCGCTTACCTGCTGGGTAAGCTCATGGGTAGGCACTAGCACTAAGGCACGAGGGTGTATCCCCTGCGCATATTTCAGTTTCATGAGCATAGGCAAGGCATAAGCAGCGGTCTTACCGGTTCCCGTTTGGGCTATGCCTATGATGTCGTGCCCGGCAAGTGCCGGTGGAATGGCTTTTTCTTGAATGGGGGTGGGGTGTTGATAGCCGGCTTCTTCAATGGCATTTAGAAATTGGCGCGTTAGCTTGAGCTCTTCGAAAGTCATCGTCCCTGCAATTATTTTTTTGAGAAACACAAAGATAAAGAAGCTAAATGTACTGAAAGCATTTGCCCTCTTCTTTGGTGTAAAATGATAAATGTCATGCTGATTATGATAAAAGTCATTGGTCATCAAAGTTAAGAAGGACAATATTGTCTATAAACAAAACTACAAACCCATGAAAATGCTTCTCATCAAGCTTGCTGCAGCAATGACCTTTGGCGCACTGCTGTTTGCTTGTGGCGGACAAAAATCTGACAGTGCCCAAAACACACAGCCACCTCAGAGTATGCTGGCAGATGAAGAGCAAGGGGAGCCAGCAGCCCCCATGAGTCTCAAAGGAGTAGGACCTGTTCAGCATGTTGAACTGGCAGGCATAGACCCCGCCATGGTGGAGGAGGGCAAACGGCTGTTTGGGGCTAAGTGTTCGGCTTGCCACAAAATAGGCGAGGAGTACATCGGACCCGACCTGAAAGGTATCACTACAAGACGCTCGCCAGAATGGATTATGAACATGATGCTCAATCCCGAGAATATGGTGAAAGAAGACCCCATAGCCAAAGAGTTGGTGCTGAAGTTCAATGGTACTCTTATGGTAAACCAAGGACTTACAAAAGAAGAAGCCCGAAAAATACTTGAGTATTTCCGCACACAGGAATAAACCCAACTTTGCCGGGCTTCGCTTAAATCACTATCTTCCTTGCAGAAACAGATGCAGGAAGACATATGCAGAATATTCGACGCTTGGCACATACCATCGAAGCAGATGGTTACAAGCCAATAACGCTTGATTTACACTATCCGGCGGGAAAAAAGTCTCTGCCTGTCCTTATTTTTATTCATGGATTCAAGGGCTTCAAAGACTGGGGGCACTGGCATCTCATGGCAGACGCTTGGGCGGCTTCTGGCAGAGCAGTCGTGCGCATGAATCTCTCTTATAATGGTACTACCCCCGAACACCCCACTGAATTGCTTGACCTTGAGGCATTCGGGCACGAGACTTTTGCCCATGATGTGGAAGACGTGAACCGAGTAGTTGCCTTTTTGAAAACTTCGACCTGGGCGAAGCAAGAAGGCATCATTGACCCCGAGCGCTTGGCGTTGATAGGGCATAGCAGAGGGGGGGCGGTAGCTATTTTAGCAGGGGCTGCTTTACGCGATGCCGTCAAAGCTTTGATTACTCTGGCATCAATAGACAACACCGGCTTTTTGTGGACGGAAGAACGCCGGCAGCAAATCCTTGAACAGGGAGCTGTTTACATTCTCAATGCGCGTACCGGGCAGAATCTGCCTATTTACAGGGCAGTATATGACGACTGGTGGGCAAAAAAAGACAGCGATTACAACTTGGAAGACAAAGCTAAATCGCTAAAAGTGCCGGTACTGGTGATTCATGGCACTGCCGACGAGTCGGTGCCGGTAGAAGCTGCCCGGCGGCTCACTTCTTGGCTTCCGAAAGCTACCTTGTATCTGGTGGAAGGGGCTGGGCATACTTTCGGTGGAAAGCATCCGTATGAAGTCCAAGAATTGCCCCCTCATACAAAAGAAGTAATCCATGCGACTGTTGATTTCTTAAATAAACACTTGTGAGCAACTTTGTATCCTTAAGCTGAGGCAAGGGCGTTCTTTAATGCATGGCTGATGTTGTGTGGACTGCGCACTTTATGAGTTGAAAAGAAACAGATGAAGCATTTTGGCGGCAGCTTCCCCTTTCAATTGAAAGCAGGCGAAGCGCAGCAAGTCGAGCAGTTCTGCAACCGGCTGCAACGCCTTTTGCTGGCATGCTCTTGAGTTGCTGATGAGTTACTTATATTCTCAGCTTGACCGATGTCCTTAGCTCGAATGGCATCTGATTCGTGTATATGCGGGGTTAGAAGAAACAGATGATTTGGATAGCTAACTTGCGGCAGGTATCAGATGCCTTACAACTCAAAGAGCATGCCTTGATTTACTTGTTTTTTTGTGTTAACTTGCCTTAAACGTATGACCTATATACGGGATTCTTATGTTAAATGCAGAAACTTTTTTAGCGCTCCTTGCAGGGCAAGCACTTACCGAAGAGCAGTATGAAGAAGTAGAGACTCTGATAGAAAAAGTGCCTTATGCTGGCTTGTTGCACTTGTTGGCTGCCCGTTATCAATGCAAACAGCATTCGCACTTAGCACCTCAAAAAATACGGCGGGCTGCTTTACATATGTATAGCCGGAAACAGCTGGCAAATGCCTTGGGGATGCCTTTATTTCAGGAGAATGATTTCCGTTTGTCGGGAGCTTCCGATTCTCTGAAAGATGAATTATTGAAGGCGCGCAGTGTGCTGGACGATATTCAAAAGGAAGTGAGTGCTTTTGATGAGAAACTGGCTAATGCCTCTGAAGAAGAACTGGACCATGAGCTGGAGAAAATTACTACCTCTTACACCCAACCACCCAAAGATTATTTTTCTTCTTTGGAAACTGAAGAAGACAGCTTCAATATAGACACTCCTCCGGCAGAAGAAAGCAGCAAGTCGGCGACCGTAGAAACATCGACAGACTTTACACAAGAATCTTCTGCCTTTCCACAGCAAGATGAACTGAGTGAGTCATATGCCCTCGCTCTGTATTCAGAAGGAAAAATACGTGAAGCTGTTAAGGTATATGAAGCACTAAAAAAGAAGTATCCCGAGAGAGTGGCTTACTATCAAAGTCAAATAGACATTCTGATGGAAGACTTGGGCGATTCATTTGCCGTAGCCGAAGAAACCCCAACATCTGAGAAAAACAAAAACATAATAGAAGAAAACAAAGAAGAAAACAAAGAAGAAGAAACCACATCGCCTCCCGAATTTAAACTCAAATCCTTAGTCGATACCTTACAAGAGGCACCCAAAACCTTTTACACAGAATTGGATGCCATACGATTGCGTGATGAAGGAAAAGACGACGAGGCTATTAAAATTTATGAACGCCTGATTTTGCAACATCCCGAAAAAAAGACGTATTTTGAAAAGCAAATTCAAATCATAAAAGGATTGTAATTAAAACTATAAGATTATGTTGTATGTAGTGATGGGGCTTATCATATTGATAGCCATTTTGCTGGTGTTAGTTATTTTGGTACAAGAACCCAAAGGGGGCTTGTCTCGTCAGTTTGGAGGTAGTGGTGTAGCACAAGCATCCACCAGCGTGCGCACTACCACCGATATGCTCGAGCGTATTACTTGGGGGCTTGCTGCTGCTATGCTGGTGCTCATCCTCGGGCTCAGCAAAATGACTGGCAACACTGCGCCCGAGTCGCCTGCTCTTGAGGACATTGAAGCGGCACCCGTAGAGCAACCCGTGGCACCACAAGAATAATCCATACCCATCATATCTACTTGAAAGCTTAGAAGCCTGCAACCTTCTAAGCTTTTTTATTTTGTCGGAAAAGAAAAAGCACTTGAGGCTTGGGCTTATTTTTTAGCTTAAAAATACCAATGGGTAGAAACCTGCCATTGCATGTACTGCTGAGTACGCTCCACAGTTGGTGAAAAATATTGCTGCGATACATAAGGTTGGTAAAGGCTCGCATAGCGTGCAAAAACGCCTGATATACTCAACTGAAATCCTTGCAAACGATAACCTATACCACCGGTAAAAGCCATGGCATCATAGTAAGCCGCTTCTTTTCGCAGAGGTGATGGGGTGTAGCACACACCCGTACGTACATACCAGCTGCCTATACGTGCTTCAGCGCCTACCCTTGCCTGAATGCTGTTGCGGAAATTTTCTCGAATAGCCCGCCGCTCTCCGCTTTCGTCAAAATTGTTGTCGCTGCCACTTACTGCCATTTGGCGGTAGGGTATCCACTCCACATCTGCCGTGATGAAGCCATATTTTTTGATTTGCCAAAAAAGACTTCCACTTGCTCTCCATGGACTTCTGTAGCGGAAATCATATTCATAGGGGATTATAGACGCCGACACTTTGCTGAACCCAACCGACTCGCTTTCAATAGACGCCGTACTGGTCTCGTAGAGCGAAAAGCCCGTGGGGGTTTGTATGGCTGCTCCAATACGCAGTGGTTCTATTGGGCGCACAATAATGCCCATGCCCAAGTAGAGCCCGCCACCCGTAGCCGTGTATCGTTGCCGCAGGGTAAAGGCTTGTAGCTCGCCGTCTGCTGCCGTACGACTCAGACGTTCCTTATAGGTGTTTTCTCGTTCATAATTGATGACCTCTATGCCCACAGTGGCACCCCAGTATATTTTTTCTTGAATTTGTCCGCCGGCTGTAATGTTGAATACAGAACGGCTACCGCTTTCTTTTATGCGCTCCTCCTGTAAAATAGGGGCTACCAGTTGGTTATTTACGTCACGAAATTCAGTGTAATACTGAGTACTGTCATCGGCGTAGGGGTTAATAACGAAAGTAGCGTATGCTAAGGAAGCCAGGTCATAGATTTTATTATTGGCAGCTTCCGACTCAAATACTTTGGCGTGGATGCCGGCAGCCTCTTCCGTCCAAACGTCCGCTAAGCTACTGTAAGGGTTGCTTGCTTGGTAGTAGCTGTCCTGTCGGAAGTCATGAGTGCGCACATAAGAAATACCGAATTGAATTGTCTGCCCTGCACTGCTCTGTGGTGCTGCGAAAATGGCGCTGGCATGTGATAGCCCTATCTTGTCTCTATTGGCTGTTTCGTCTGTATCTAAATAACTGCTTTGTATGAGACTATTGCCATAGTCCAAGCCCACGGCTACCTCCGCTCGGCGAAACAAACCTATGCCTGCAGGATTCACTGCTAAGGAGGCTGCATCGCTCCCCATGGCGCCTTGTGCTCCGCCTAAGGCAAGGGTGCGGGCACTGCCGGTAGGCATGGGGCGGTAGGTGTAGCGAAAAGCATCGTTGTAATAAACTTGTGCCCGGCTACCAAAAAAAGAAAGACACGCAAAGAATGAAAACAAAAAGATTTGCTTTTTCATATTACGACAGAAAACTATCTCAATGATTGATTGAATAGCTTAGCGTGGACGGCTGCGCCCACCACCGCTTCTTGAAGGTGAATAGCTGGGGTTATACGAAGGCACACTCGGGGTGGGATTGCTTCTGTACCTAGGGTTCATTTGGTCTTGTTGGATATTGTTGTTTCTGTAACGTGGTGTATAAGTCGGCTTTTCTTGGGGGGTAGTAGTATAGCGTGTACGCCCTTGCCTGCTTTGGTTTTGCTGTACCGGCGGCGTGTTGATTGTGCTTCTTGGCGTTTGTTGTTGAAAAGTAGTACCACGTGGCGTTAAATGCTGGCGGGGGGCATAGTAAGTACGTGAACGCTCGTAGTTGGGAGTAATCACATAAATCCGATTTCCATACCAGCAATTCCAGCAGTTTCTGTACCAGCCCCAGTAGCTCCATGGGCTATATCGCCAGCTGTTGCCCCATACAAGCGGCATGCCCCAGCTGCCGCCCCAACCCCAAGCCGGACCATAATAAAAACTGTTCCATCCGCCGTAAGGCGAATACCAAGGGTTTCCCATAAAAGGCGCCCCCCAAGTATTCATTTGCCAATATGCATCTTGAAATCCATCTTGGTAGCCTTGGCGGTAAGCACTGAATTCATCACGGTAGGGGTTGTTTTCGGGTGCCAAGCGGCTTTCGGAAGGTTGATAATATCCCGGTCTGCTTGCCGCGTCGCTGTTGGGCTGGTAGTCCGGGTTAATAATGCCACTGCTTGGCTTTGTTTCCTCAATATATACTTTGGATAAGTTTTGATTACGAGAAGCAGAAATGGCAGGCTCTGCATCCGCAGTGGGCAGGTAATAGATATCGTCCACTTCGTGGCTCACCGGCTGGTATAGCTCGGAGCTACACCCGCTAAGCCACAACAGAGCAAGCAATGCTATCATTAAAAGCAAAGGACGTTTCATAAGCCTATCTCTTTTCTTATACAACTGAATTTAAACAAAAAGCATTTCATTCCATAGCATTCTTTTTATCTTTGTTGCAAAAATCAAGCCATGCAAGCCCTAAGGCTTGCTTCTGCCAAGGCATACATCCATAAATGAAATACTATGAGTAAAGGACTTCCCAAGCGTTCAGAAGATTACGCTGCCTGGTATCAAGAATTGGTCAAACAAGCCGATTTGGCTGAGCATGCACCGGTCAAAGGGTGTATGATTATCAAGCCCTACGGTTTTGCCATCTGGGAGAAGATGCAGCGCACCTTAGACGATATGTTCAAGGAAACAGGGCACGTAAATGCCTATTTCCCTCTTTTTATACCTAAATCGTATTTGAGCAAAGAGGCAGCACACGTCGAAGGCTTTGCCAAAGAGTGTGCGGTGGTGACCCACTACCGATTGAAAAACAGCCCCGACGGCAAAGGGGTAATCGTGGACCCTGAGGCTCACCTTGAAGAAGAGCTGATTGTGCGTCCTACTTCCGAAACCATCATTTGGAGCGCCTACCGCAACTGGATTCAATCTTACCGTGACCTGCCGCTGCTTATCAACCAGTGGGCAAATGTAGTACGCTGGGAGATGCGTACGCGTCTGTTCTTACGTACTGCCGAGTTTTTGTGGCAAGAGGGACACACCGCCCATGCTACCAAAGAGGAGGCAATAGAAGAAACTCGCAAGATGCTTGATGTATATGCCCGCTTTGCCGAAGAGTACATGGCTATGCCTGTAATCAAAGGTGTGAAAAGCGAAAATGAACGCTTTGCCGGTGCGGTAGATACCTACTGTATCGAGGCGCTCATGCAAGACGGCAAGGCACTGCAAGCTGGAACTTCCCACTTCTTGGGGCAGAACTTTGCCAAAGCTTTTGATGTGAAATTTGCCAATAAAGATGGAGAACTGGATTATGTGTGGGGTACCTCTTGGGGGGTAAGTACCCGCCTGATGGGCGCTTTGATTATGACACATTCCGATGACAAAGGATTGGTGTTGCCGCCGCGTTTGGCTCCCATACAGGTAGTCATTGTACCTATTTATCGTGGAGAGGAGGAGCTCGAAGCAATCAAAGTCTATGTGCAAAAAATCATAGACGAGCTCAAGCGTGTGGGCATCAAAGTACATTTTGACGCGCGCGACACCCATCGCCCGGGCTTCAAATTTGCCGAATGGGAGCTAAAGGGCGTGCCCGTGCGCTTGGCAATAGGTATGCGTGACATAGAAAGCAACCAAGTAGAAGTGGCACGTCGCGATACAGGTGAAAAACATACTGCATCGGTCGATACACTCACTGGGCACATCTTAAACCTGCTCGATGATATACAAAAATCCCTATTCAACCGTGCATTGGCATTCCGCGAAGCCAACACTCATAAAGCTGATTCATACGAGGAGTTTAAAGAGATATTGGAAACCAAAGGAGGATTTGTTCTTGCCCATTGGGATGGCACCACCGAAACCGAATTGCGTATAAAAGAAGAGACCAAGGCTACCATCCGTTGTATCCCCTTGCAAGCCGAGGAAGAAGCAGGGAAATGTATCCTAACCGGCAAGCCATCGAAACGTAGAGTTTTATTTGCCAAAGCCTATTAACACCCATATAAAACCATAGCTATGAACTTAGATGTACTATTAGGACTGCAATGGGGCGATGAGGGGAAGGGAAAGATAGTGGATTTCTTGGCGCCAAAATATCAGATAGTAGCCCGTTTTCAGGGAGGACCCAATGCCGGGCATACCTTGGAATTTGAGGGCATCAAACATGTGTTGCACCAAATCCCTTCTGGCATCTTTCATGAAGGCATTCAGAATATCATAGGCAATGGGGTAGTGATTGACCCCGTCGTTTTCATGAAAGAAATAGAGGCACTTAAGCCCTATGGTGTGCCCTATCGAAAGAATCTGTTTATTTCCAAAAAAGCCCATTTGATTTTGCCCACTCATCGCTTGTTGGATGCCGCCTCCGAGGCTGCCAAAGGCAAAGAAAAAATAGGCTCTACTTTGCGTGGCATCGGACCAGCGTATATGGACAAAACCGGGCGCAATGGCTTGCGTGTGGGCGATATCTTGAGTTCCGATTTTAAACAGCGTTACCAAAAGTTGGTAGATAAACACAAGGGTTTGTTGGAGTTCTACGACTACGAGTACGACCTGAACGAAAGCGAACCTGCTTTCTTTGAGGCTGTGGAACAACTCAAAGAACTGCAACTTACCGATACGGAGTATATGTTGAGCGATGCCCTTGCCCAAGGCAAACGCGTATTGGCAGAGGGGGCACAAGGCACTTTGCTTGACATTGAGTTTGGCTCTTACCCTTATGTAACAAGCTCGCACACTACCACTGCTGGGGCTTGCATAGGCTTGGGCGTGGCACCCAAAGCCGTAAACGAGGTGTTGGGAATCTTTAAAGCTTACTGTACCCGTGTGGGCAGTGGTCCGTTTCCCACCGAGCTGAATGACCACTTGGGCGAGGCCATTCGTCAAGCTGGACACGAATTTGGTTCCACTACCGGGCGTTCACGTCGTTGTGGATGGCTTGACCTGCCCGCCTTGCGCTATGCCTGCATGCTCAACGGCGTGACCCAACTCTTTATGATGAAAGTCGATGTGTTGAGTGGCTTTGACGAAATCAAAGTATGTACACACTATAAGCTCTCCGATGGCACTATTACCCAACAAATGCCCTACTGCCTGTTGCAAGAGCCTGTGGAGCCCGTGTATGAGACCCTGCCCGGTTGGTCGGAAAACATAGCCTCAAGCACTGCCTATGAAGACTTGCCGCGCAACCTGCGCCATTATGTGAATTTCATTGAAGAGTATTTGCACCTTCCCGTAGCGCTGGTTTCTATTGGTCCCGACAGGGAGCAAACCATTCTGCGCAAGAATGTGTTTTCTATGTAAAAACTGAAAATGTCAGACCTCATGCCTAACGGAGCACTCTCATCTTTTTCCGTGATTTTGTTGTTTATGATAGGGAGTGCTCTATTTTTGTTGGGGGGCATGTTTGTTGCCTATATGCTGGCACCCCGCAAGCCGAACCCGGAGAAATTGTCCACTTACGAATGCGGCGAACAACCCATAGGACATGCCTGGGGGCAATTCAATTTTCGATTTTACACACTTGCTCTTGTTTTTATCTTATTCGAGATTGAAACTGTGCTCCTCTTTCCATGGGCTATTGTTTTTGGACAAGAAGCACTCATCGAAGCTACACAAGGCAGGTGGGCATGGCTGGCTTTTATAGAAGCATTTGTTTTTATAGGGCTGTTGATTGGCGGCTTGCTGTATGCTTGGCGTCGAGGCTTTCTCGATTGGTTAAGACCGAAGCCACTACTGCCAACGCTCAAGTCGCCAGTACCTGATGCTTTATATGAAGCTGTAAACCGCCGCTATGTCGCCAAACCCAAAGAGAAGGTATAACATGGAAAGAAACCATCAGGGGAGTGTACTTTTATTGAAAGCCGAAGACTTGCTCAACTGGGCACGCCTGTCGTCGCTTTTTCCTATGGGCTTTGGCTTGGCTTGCTGCGCCATTGAAATGATGGCGGCTTATGCTTCTGCCTATGACATGGACCGTTTTGGAATTATACCCCGAAATTCGCCTCGCCAGTCCGATGTGATGATAGTAGCCGGTACCGTCACCTTCAAAATGGCAGACCGCATTCGGCGCCTTTATGAGCAGATGCCCGAGCCTCGTTATGTCATTTCCATGGGCTCTTGCGCCAACTGTGGAGGTCCTTACTGGCAGCATGGCTACCATGTGGTGAAAGGAGTGGACAAAATCATACCGGTAGATTTTTACGTACCGGGCTGTCCGCCTCGCCCCGAAGCCCTTATCGGTGCCTTTATGAAATTACAGCAAAAGATTAAGGAAGAGTCTTTTCTCAAAGACCTATCGGGCATTCGTCGTATTTTAAAAGCAAAAGACGAAAACAACTACTGAATGCAAGTCAAAAGGTGGGAATTGTGAAAACCTCATCCTGATACGTTTTAAGAAAAAAAGAAGCACTTGAAAAAAGTACCTCACTTCTTCGGTAGCTTTTCCGCTTCTTCAATAGATTTTTCGCCCTCCTCTTTAGTTGCATCTTTAGCCTTTTCGGCAGTTTCTTATACCTGCTCGGTGGCTTCCTCCATGCTTTTTTCAGCGTTTTCTTTTTGACCTTCGCTGCAGAAACTCATACGAAAGAAGCAGCAGCCAATAATACTTTTTTGCTTAGGCAATACTTTGCTTTTATGAATGCGCTTTTTAAAAAAACGAAAAAAGTAACCCCGCAAAAAATAAAAAGCGAGCCGTTCGTTGGAACGTGCTCGCTTTTGTTAAGATTACTCCGTATAATTACTCAGTAGGAGTTTGCTGAGACTGACCTTCAGCAGGAGCTTCTTGAGATTGAGTTTCTTCTGCAGCAGGTTGCTCTTCAGCTGGTTTCTCTTCAGCAGGCTGTACATCTTCAGCAGCAGGTTGCTCTTGATTTTCAGCGTTTTCTTTTTGACCTTCGCCGCAAGAAACCAGTGCGAAAGAACCAGCAGCCAACAGCATCAAAAATAACTTTTTCATAGTACTTAGAATTTTGAGGTTTAACAATGAATCTAAATTCGCCTCTTTATTCCCTTAATTGAAAAAGGTAACCTATTTGGAGTAAAAAAAATTTGCAGCAGAAGCAAAAGAGAAAAAACAAAATGCCTATTTCCCGATAGAAATAAAAAATGCCTGTCTGATTGACAGGCATTAAGTTTATGTATCACAAGTACTTACATTTCTTTCCACTTGATGGTGCAACCGATTGCTTTGGCTTGTTTCACCTGTACTTCTTTGCCACTGAGCAGCGCATCTACCGCTTGCTCTACATACTTTTTGCTTGCTTTGCTTGCCTCGCGTGGACTGTCGTCAATGGCACCAATATAGCTTACAATAAGGTCTTTGCCCTCCTTTTTTAAGACGAACACATGCGGTGTGTTGGTTGCCCCGTAGGTGCGTGCTATCTCCTGAGTTTCGTCGAATAGATAAGGGAAGGTAAAGCCTTTTTCTTTGGCTCGTTCAATCATCTTATCGAAGCTGTCTTCCGGTTGTTTTTTGGGGTCGTTGGGGTTGATGGCTACCACCGGATACCCCAATGGCTTGTACTTCTTGTCTAAGGCAATGATGCGGTCTTCATACATCTTGGAGAAAGGGCAGTGGTTGCACGTAAACACCACAATGAACCCTTTAGCTTCTTTGAAATCGGCAAGCGATACATACTGCCCATCGATATTTTTTAGTTTAAAATCGATGGCTTTGTCGCCGGGCTTGTAACCTTGTGCCCATGTCAAGACACCGAACGACAGGAGCAGGAGTGTGAGCAAGTACTTTCTCATATTTTTATGGGTTTAGTTGATTCTGAATGTGGCTGGCAAGTGCTTCGTAGCTGACGGGTCCGGGAATGAAAGCTGTCTTTTTTCCGTCTTTATAAATCATTGTCATGGGAATGGCACCCTGCCAGCGAGGTTCTATGCGGTCAATCCATGTGTTATAGTCAGTTTCGTCAAGCAGGAAGGTGGCTAAAGCTATGCCTTTCTTTTTGAGTAGTGCAAGCGCTTTGGGTTGCTCGTCGGCAAAATCAAGACTTACCAGCAGCAATTTTACACCTTTTGCCTCAAAGTCTTGATGAATACGGTAAAGGTCGGGCAGTTCTTTTACGCAAGGGGCGCACCAAGTAGCCCAAAAGTTGACAATAAGAATGCCTTTATGCTCTTGTATTTCTTTTTCCAGACGGTCTATTTTGATAACCTCCACCGACTGTGCCCATGAAACTAAAGGGCTACACAACAGACAGACAAGCAGAAAACGGTAGATACGGCAAGAAAGCATCATCATGCACTTTGTTTTTTTACAAAACGCACGACCACTATAAAATGTTGTTTAAAAGGCATTTAAAATGCAATAAAAAAAAAGCCACCCGATGAGAAACTCATGGGCGGCTTTGCTATATGTTCAACCCTAAACACTAAAATGCATACTCGTTCTTTTCGATGAGATAGTCAGCAATGCGACGGCGGGCTGCCTTCACATTGAAGGGCTCTAATTTAGTAAAGCGCTTCAAACCAAGCAACATGACGCGCAGTTCGTCTCCTTCGGCAAAGGCAGTGATGGCTTCTCGCGCAGCTTTTTGAATCACATCTGCGGCATCGTAAAGATACACACGAGCCAAGTCTTGATACAGGGCGGTGGCTTCTTCGCCTTGTTTCTGAGCCATCTTGAGCACACGCAACAGCACCGACTCTGTCACATAAGTTTCTATGAGCATGTCGGCTACATTCATGATGATTTCTTGCTCTTCGCCCAAGCCTTTACCCAGTTTTTGAGCGGCAGCACCGGCTACCATCAAGATGGCTTTTTTGAAGTTTTTGACTGCTTTCAGCTCGGCAGCAAAGAGGCTGGTATCTGCTTCGGCACCGAAATCAGGAATAGCCATCAATTCTTTGGCAACAGCCATGGCAGGACCCATCACATCGAGTTCACCCTGCATAGCGCGGCGCAGAATCATATCGACGGTCAACAGGCGGTTGATTTCGTTGGTGCCTTCAAAAATACGATTGATTCGGGAGTCGCGGTAAGCACGCTCTACTGGCGATTCGGCAGAGTAACCCATACCGCCATAGATTTGCACGGCTTCATCCACTACGTAATCCAATACTTCCGAAGCGTGCACTTTCATCATGGCACACTCGATGGCAAATTGCTTCAAGCTTTCCAGTTTGGCTTCCGAATCACTCATGCCGGCTTCCTTATACATCTTGATGGCATCTTCAATGTTTTGACCGGCACGGTAGGTGGCTGCCTCAGAAGCAAAGATTTTCACAGCCGATTCGGCAATTTTATGCTTGATGGCACCAAACGAGCTAATGAGGCGACCGAACTGCTTGCGTTCATTGGCATAGCGGATGGCATGGCTTAGGGCAGCTTTGGAAGCACCCACAGCGGAAGCAGCCAGCTTGATACGTCCGATGTTCAAGATGTTAACCGCTATTTTAAAGCCATTTTCACGCTCCGATAACAAGTTCTCTACCGGCACTTTGCAGTCGTTGAAGAAGATTTGGCGGGTGTCTGAACCTTTGATACCCATTTTCTTTTCTGGTGGGTTCATGGTAATGCCGCCAAAATCTTTCTCTACGATGAAGGCACTCAGATTTTTATCATTATCAATTTTGGCAAACACAATATACAGGTCGGCAAAGCCACCGTTGGTTATCCACATTTTTTGCCCGTTGATAATGTAGTATTTGCCATCTTCGCTGAGGGTGGCTTTGGTTTTACCCGAGTTGGCATCAGAGCCGGAGTCGGGCTCGGTGAGGCAGTAGGCTGCTTTCCATTCGCCAGAAGCCAGTTTGGGCAAATACTTTTTCTTTTGCTCTTCGTTGCCGTAATACTGGATAGGCAGTGTGCCAATACCCGTATGTGCCGAGAAAGCTACAGCAAAAGAGTGCCCGGCTCCCAGATATTCAGCAATAAGCATGGTAGAGTTGAAGTCCATGCCCATGCCACCGTATTCTTCGGGCACGCCGGCGCCCAACAGCCCCAACTCAGCGGCTTTGTCGAGCAAACTCACCATCAGAGAGGTATCTTTGGCTTCGTCCAGCGCTTCTACCTTAGGATATACTTCTTTTTCCAAAAAGTCTTTACATGCCTGAATCAGCATGCGCTGTTCTTCGGTGAAATCTTCGGGAGTGAAAATTTCTTCGGGGGTAATGTCCTTAATCAGGAACTCACCACCTTTAATCAGGTTTTTGTTTGCTACGGTTTCCATAGTTTATAACAGTTTTCATGTTGACAAAAGAAGGAATCATTCTTATCGACAAATGTAAGAAAAAAATATTATGCATGCAGAATATTTGTAAAATTTTTATGAAAGTTATTGTAGGGCAAAAATTTAGGGAAGCTTTTTGGGCTTCCCCTATATAACAATGTTGTAAAGCATATTTGTTTGCTGGCGGGTCTTTAGGCTTTCGACAATTTTTCTTTTAACTGCTTACGAGCAATGTGAATACGGTTTTTCACGGTGCCAATGGGTATGTCCAGACGTTCAGCAATTTCTTGGTATTTGAAGCCGCGATAATACATAAGAAAAGGGACGCGATAGTGTTCGGCGAGGCTTTCAATGGCATCTATGATTTCCTGTGTGCTCAGATTGCTCAGTGCGTCATTGTAGGCGATGCGTTCGCCGGAGTTGATGAAATGCTGGTTTTCGGTGGTATCTACAAATGTCTGTCGGCGGCTGTTTTTCTGATATTGGGAAATAAAAGTGTTTTTCATGATGGTGTAAAGCCAAGCTTTTAGGTTGGTGCCTGCAGAAAACTTGTCTTTATTATTGAGGGCTTTATACAAAGTTTCTTGAATCAGGTCATCGACAGCTTCTTTATCTTTGACCATACGAAAGGCAAAGGGGCGCAGCGAGGCAGCCGCCTCTTGTAAGATATGCCCGAAATCGCTGGTTGAGTTCATCGTTTTGCTGGTTTGGTTTTATCTTCTTCAAAGATAGGAAGTTGGCAAGAAATGACCAAGTTTTTGTTTAACTTTTTTCATTTAAAAGTTACACAAAAAAATTAAACTAAAGAGTTTTGTTTTATCACATCATTGAAAAAGTTAAACAGAATATGTTTTTGCAAAAAAATAACGCTTCTGGGCAACCCTGTTTTAGTAAATTGCATCTATATAAATGAAAGCTTTGAGCAAAGCAGAATGATACGACTACGAAAAAGAGACGTAACAACAGACGAGGCATCTTTGCTGGCGGCGGTGCGCAAAGGAAACGAAAAGGCGATGTCGGCACTATATGAGCGCCATGCGGCAAAGATGATGGCAGTGTGCCGCCGTTACTTGCCCATGCCGGAAGCCGAAGATGCTTTTTTAGAGGGCTTTCAGCGTGTATTTCAGCACATAGAGCAATATAAAGGGGAGGGAAACTTCGAAGGGTGGATGCGGCGCATCTTTGTGAACCAATGCTTGCAATATCTGCGACGTAAAAGCCTTCTGCTTACAATTGAAACGGAAGGAACAGACGCATTAGCCGATGAATTACAGCTACCCGAAGAAGCATTATCACAGCTGGAAGCAGAGTACTTGATGAAATTGCTGGAGCGCTTACCCAAAGGGTGCCGAACAGTTTTTAACCTCTATGCCATCGAGGGATTTACACATGCTGAAATAGCAAGCATGTTGAACATAAGTGAGGGAACGAGTAAAAGTCAATTGGCGAAAGCCAGAAAGATGCTACAATCATGGATAATAGAAGAAACACAATGCAGCCAGATAAAGAGCTTATAGATCAAGTGTTTCGTGATAAGTTGAAACACTACGAAGTGCCGCCACCTGTGGATGCATGGGAGCGCATACGCGGCAGGAAAGGCACTGCCAAGAGGGGGCGACCGGTGAACAGAAAATGGTGGCTGTGGGTGCTGCTAGTGGGCAGCCTAAGCATAGGCGGTTACTATCTTCTTCACATGGAAGAGCCACAGCTCACTTTGTTTGCCGGTAGCATGTCTGTGGAAACAAGCAAAGAACAGACGACCGAAGCAAGTGGCGTACGACCGCAGCCTGTTCAAGAGACCAGAGAGTGTGAAGACAAAAGTAGCGAAATGGAAGACATAAGCAATAAAAACACAGTAGCAAAGGATAAGACAAAGCCTGATGTGAAGCCGAAGTTGCCCAACTTGACATCTGCTCGCGAGCAAACAAAACAGCCAGTAACCGGGCAGATGTCTGAGCCACTGCCGATGGATGACCATGTACTCGACGAAGAGCAAGCAAAGCAATCCACAGTAAAGACAACAAGCACAGCTGACCGCTATTCGGTTCCTCCTACCCGTGTGCGGGTACAGGTCATACTCTCACCTGAGCGAGAGCAGCAGGCTATACCTGCTACCGGAGCAGAGGAGCGCAAGCCTATGGGAATACGCATCATACGCGACAAGAAAGTGCAAAAAGTACTCAATCAGGTATTGTATCTGAAAAAAGAAATAGGCGAATAGATTGAACTGAAATAAAAATTCACCTTTAAAAGCGAAGGAAAAATGAAACGAATCGGCAAGCAACTATTGCTGGGCATGGCTACTTTGTGTCTTTATTTTTCGGCTCATGCCCAAGATACCATACGCGTGGAGTTGGAAGACCATACTACTGTGATGGTAGTTACCAAAGACAAACAGGCTTTACAGCAATTGAAGTTTGTTGACTTCAACGCGCTGATTGAACAGGTGGTAAAAGAAGTGGCTGCTACGGAGGTGCCCGGTGATTCAACGATTAAATATAATTATGAGTTGGTGAATGCCGGAGATAAGAGCCTATTGGTGCGGGTGGATGAAGAGCACCAGCAAGACAAAAAGGAGTATGTGCATATTGTGGTGAGAAATGACAAGAAGGGCAAACGCATTGTGGATGTACGCGTGCCTATGAATAAAGCAGATATTGAAGAGCTTGAAAAAGATATGGAGGAGTTTGAAAAAGACATGGAAGAGTTTGGAAAAGATATGGAGGAGCTGAGTGTCGCTTTGGGAAACAAATATTCTATTAGCGTGGAGCGCATGGCAAGAGATGAAAATACAAGTGGAAAAAAAGAAACAAAGCGCATTTCGCTTAGTGGGAAGAATGATACATTTAAGTCGAAATTTCGGTCTTCTGTATTGTACTTAGATTTGGGTATTAACAACTATTTGCAAGACGGTAGCTTTCCGAACGACCAAAACGCGGCGTATGCGGTACGCCCCTTGAACTCTACCTATGTAGGATTGGGCATTAGTGCTCGCCGCCGCTTGTTAACCGGTAAAAATGGCAACTATTGGGCTGTGGACTTTGGCTTGTTGTGGGACTGGTACAACTTCAAATATAAGCCCTCGTATTACCTGCATACGACGGATACGGGTGTAGAATGGAGAGACTATGAAGCAGATTTTGGGAAGAGCCTCAAAAAAAATAAACTGGTAGTCTCTTACGTGAATGTGCCGGTGCGCCTGCTGTATCGTGGTGTGCATGCCGATGGTAACCGTAGTTTCAAGTTTGGTATTGGTGGTTATGTGGGCTACCGAGTAAATGCATGGACTAAAATACAGACCACAGGTGGTCCCAAAGTAAAAAACAAAGGCGACTTTTATTTGAGCAGTTTGCGCTATGGGGTAGAAGTACAAATAGGATATGGCAGCGTGTTGTTGTTTGCCAAGTATGACTTAAATACTCTTTTCGACGACTCACAAAACATAGGATTACAGCCCATTTCTTTTGGCATTCGTTTGTAAAAGAGAGCATTTGTCTGGCACTTATGTGCCGTCGCAAGGAAGTTGCCCTTTTAAAGGGTACTTCCTTTTGTTGTTTACTACGCAACACAGCCTTGCTCGTAGTCTTCTTTCCAAAGGGAAAACAAGAATACAGCTTTTTTTAACTTTATGTGCTAACAAGTTCGCACTTCTTTTTACTAAATACCTGAAAGTCAAATGGCGATTAGTGACCAGGAACTATTGGAGGCAGTCAAAACAGGCAATATCAAAGTGGTGGAACGCTACTACTTGGATGTACATGGAGAATTTATTCATTGGAGTTATAAACAGTTTGCGTTAGATAGGGAACAAGCGCTGGACACATTTCAAGAGGCATTTGTGATTTTCTATGAAAAGCTATGCCGTGGCAACATGCCGGATATCAAGAGCTCATTGAAGACCTATTTGTTTGCGATTGCCAAGAATTTAATATACAGAAGGTTTCAAAAAACGAGAATTCAACAGCGCAACGAGCAACAAATTGCCTATTTGACCGAAGAACACTTTTTGCCTTCGTTTCTTGAAGACGAAGAGCAGGCGCAGATAAAGCAAATAGCGCTCGAAGCGGCTCAAACAATGAAAGAACCTTGCAGGAGTATTTTAAAATGGTTTTATTTCGATAGGCTTTCGCTGGCAGATATAGCCCAAAAGCTGGGATACAAAAACGACAATGTGATGAAAAACAAAAAGGCACGCTGTTTGCAAAAACTCAGAAAAACAGTGGAAAAACGCCTGAAAAACTATTCCATAGATTGAAAACGATTAAATGTAAATGCTGCTATGATGAATGCGGAATTTGAAACTTTGGTGGAGAAGGTGTACCGTGGGGAAGCAGACAGTGAAGAACGGGTAAAGCTGGAAATGATGATGTACAAGGAGCCTACGTTGCGTCGTGAGGCAGTGTTGTTGTGGGGAATCATGGAAGGTGTCCGTCAGATAGGCAGGAACGATATGAAGCAGCGTCTCAAACTGTTGCATAGGCAGGAGCAGCGCCGCAGTCGCTTGAAAAGACGCATGCGCTTGGGTTTGGGCTTGGTGATGGCACTTTTTGTTTTTGCTTTGGGATTTCAGTATTACTACACCCCGAACCGTCTGTTTGAGGCTCATTACAAACCATTGCCCACGAAGGGGGTGGCTGTGCAGGAAGTAGTACTCTCGCCCCAGCTCGAAGAAGCGCTGCAGGCTTATGAACAAAAAGCCTATGACAAGGCAGTAGAAGAATTTAAAGAAGCACGGGAAGCAGGGGCTTCCATAGAACCCCTGCAACTGTATGAAGCCATCAGCTACATAGAAACGGGCAAGCCCGAAAAAGCCAAAAGCATATTGATTAACTTCCAATCTGAAAATACTTATTATTCCGAAACCGCACAATGGTATTTGGCACTGGTGTTGTTGCGCGAGCATCGCCCGCAGGCTGCCCGTCAAATACTCGAACACCTTGCCAAGGGGCAACACTACACTTCGGTAGCCCAGGAATTGCTGAAGGCACTGTCGGAATAAGGCAGAAAAGACTCGTCTTTTTCAAGGGCTTTTTACCTTGAGGGCGCTGTGTAAAGTGCTTTTTTGTGGGAGTGTATTTTTTGCCCATTGTTTTAGCCATGATGCTTGCTTCGACCTTTCATACGTTTTGTTTTGGGTTTTATTGAGCTCACTTATTTTGGCAATTTTACTTTTAAAGCCAGCTGAAATCATGAGTGGTTTGAGCCTTTTTGTAAGGCTCTTTTAATTACAGTAAACGAGGTGGTATGAAAGCCGCTTTCCACAAAGCGGTCAGTGCAATTTTTGATGTCTTTTTTTGAAAAGAATCGGATGCGGAGGCTTCTTGTTTGTTTAAAAAGAATAACTTGTAAACAAAGGCGCAGCCTTGTGATGGTCTCATTTAAACTTAAAAAATGCCCCATGCAACAAAGCAACTACTTACAGAAAGCAGCCTCGGGCTTAATAGTCTTCTTGGCAAGCGGTTATCTATTGCATATTGCTTCTTCGTTTTTCATAGATTTGGCTACTTCCTTTTTGTTAGCGTTATTGTTGAATCCGCTGGTAGCGTGGTTACGGCGAAAAACCCGTATGCCCGCTATGCTTGCTATCTTTTTAGCATTGCTGCTAGTGGGGGGCGTGATGCTTTCGCTGCTGTTTGTCATAGCCCTACAGCTGCGCGACCTCTCTACCAACTGGCAGGAGATAAGCACCCGTTTTATCTCATGGGTGGCACATCTGCGCCTTTATGTAGAGGCACATTGGGGCATCAGCCAAGCCGAGCAGGAGCGTTATTTGCAAGTGCTGGTGAATAATCCGGAAAAAAAACTGTCTACCTTAAATTGGATAGCCAGCAGTGGCGGGCAATTTTTTGGGGGCTTGCTGACATCCCTCTCATTGATTCCCATTTATACTTTCTTTATGCTTTACTATAAAGAGCGGGTGCGTCGCTTTTTGTTTTTTGTTACAGCCCCTGCCCGTAGAGGAAACCTGAAGCGTGTACTTGGCAAGTTGCAGCATGTGATTTTTCGTTATATTTTAGGTATGTTATTGGTATTTTTGGTAGTGTCTTTCTTGGATACCGCTATTTTACTTGCTTTTGGCATGGACAATGCCCTATTGTTTGGGGTACTGGCAGGCTTGCTCAATTTCATCCCCTACATAGGTACAGCTTTGGGGGGTTTAATTCCCATGTCAGTAGCACTCATCACCCAAGACAGCTTGTGGTATCCGCTGGGTATAGGGCTCTGTTTTTGGGGAGTACAGATTTTAGAGAATAATGTCGTTACGCCCTTGGTGGTAGGTGAACAAGTGAGCCTGAATGCCTTTACCATCATTTTGGTGTTGGTAGTAGGCGGCATGCTCTGGGGGGCAGCCGGTATGGTACTGGCTATCCCTTATGCAGCTATTGTAAAGTGCATTTTAGAGGAACTGCCTGCTTGCAAAGCATGGGCAATGCTTATTGGCGACGAGCCATTGAGCGCTTTTGATAAATAGCTACCAAAGGGTGGTGGTCAGAGTAAGGTATTTGGCGCAAGACCTGACACCCCACTACTTGCCAAAAGGAATCATCAAAGAACTGATGGTCGATGCGCAGAAGCAAGGGAGGGTTGGAGTAGGTAAAGCCGAAGCCGGTGCCTGCTTCTTCAAAAGCATTCGATAATGTCTTTTTGAAAGCCCAGTAGGTATAAGAGTGAGGCAGGGCATTGAAGTCACCACATACGATGACCGGGTAAGGCGACTGCCTGATATGGGTGAGCAGTATTTGCTGCTCATGCGTGCGTCGGATGAAGCCTTCTTTAAGCTTGCGCAAGATGTTCATAAAGCGGGCGCTGACTTCGCCAGTAGAGAAACTGCCGCTGATGTCTATGCTCATGGAAGCCAAGTGCACATTGTAGATGCGTACTGTATCTTGTTCATGCACAATATCGATGAAAATGGCACGGTTGGAGCGTCGATTGCCCAACTCTAAGAAACCGCTGTGTACAATGGGGTACACAGAAAATATGCCCATGCCAAAATAACCTACTTTATAGGGGTTATTTGAAGGCAGAGGTGCCAAATAATAATTATACTTGCCTTTTTGAGCTATTTTTTCTACTGTATTGAATACCTCTGAGCTGTCTTCATTGTAGATTTCCTGCAGGCATTTTATTTGTGCCGGATATTCGCTGACCCACTGTATCATCTGCCGAGATATCAAACTGTCTCCTGCCTGCAAGTGCTCATATACATTGAATACTCGTACATTGTAGCTCATAATGCTGAGCATGTCGGCTGCCGTCTTACCTTGTGAAGGGGCATAACTGTTCCAATTGAGCTGAAACACACCGTTGAGGGCGGGGGTAGCTGCCAGCAAGCAAGCGACCGACAAGCATGCATAGAGCTGCCGGCGAGGCATCCAAAACAGCAGCCACAACAGGAAGGAAAGGGCTACTGCTGGTATAAGTAGACTTAAAAAACCCGACCACCACCATGTTTCGTTAGGGGGTATCCACAGCGAGGCATAGCACAGCAAGCCAAAACAGCTATAAAGCAAGAAAATCCAAGAAACCAAACGGTATCGAATGCGTTTCATAAAGCAATTTAGTCAATAAAGCGCAGTAAGAGTTGTCCTTCCATATGCGTGATGCGAGGGGGCATGTCAGGATAATACTCAACATACAGGCTTTGCAATAGTAGCTTGGCTTGGTAGCTGTCGCTTTCTTGAATTATGGTAAGCTCGGCAGGAAGCAACTCCAGACTGATATCGTTTTTTTCTGCTTTTGCTTCTGCTCTTAACTCTATGGAATGGAGTAGTGGGGCGAGTTCTATTACAACTTCCTGCTTGTGATTGCTTCCTTGCAGAATGAGTCTATTGTATGGCGGTGCGGGAAAATTGAGGTAAAAGAGGGGGCGTCCGGGTAGTGTTACGGGTTGTGCGGCAGCCTCGGGGCAGGTAACGCAAGAAACAGTGAGCATAAAATCATAACCCTGCACTGGCATGACCAAGCTTTTAGGCGTAAATACTTCGATGCGGCGTGCATGGCTCAGGTGAATGGGGATATCTTGGCGTATTTGCAAAGCATTAAGCAGCACATGAGCGCGGTAGCGTTCACTCTTGTCGGCTACAAAGAGAGTATCCATGGCGCGGGGGAGCAGAGGCATGAGATAGTCCAGCTTATGGCGTCTTTCATAGAACTGTATGATAGAAACGATGCGTTCTTGCTCATGCATCTGCCACTGGAAGTCTGTATGGAAACGAATAAGCCCGTTGGCACCCAGTGCATTGCTTTTTTTAAGAAGACGAATCAGTTCGCTTTGTTGACTTTTGAGCGACACGGAAAATATGTTCCATGGACTAAGTAGGGCAAACAAAAACAACACACAAAGAGTGAATGGCAGAAAAGAAAGCAGCTTTTTTTTGCTGATGATAAAATAAAGGCTGACCAACCATAGCCACACGTTGAAAAGGACAATGAAATAGCGCGCTTCGGTCCATCCATATTCGGCAATACGCACCCCTATGCCCACGGCATTGAGCGCTAAAAGCGGCAAAAGCAGCGGAAAGAAAAAACGGATAAGCAAGTACATCCATCGGTTGGTCAGGCGCTGCTGAATGGGATAAGTCATCAGCAAGGTAGCGATGCCCAGAATAGCGTAACTAAGTACCAAATAAGACAGCCAGCCTTTGGGCAGTGCCCACACCAGCAGTATCTTTACAAGGTAAGCGTAGAGTATAAAGCTGTAAAGCAACAATAAAGGAAAGAAAACAAATGCTACCAACTGCAAGAATTGTTGGGGGTAGTGTATATCTTGCTCAAGGTCTTCTATGTTTGCCGGCACACCTGCCAAAAAGTGCGTATTGGCGATAATTCCATAAATCAGAATAGCAGCGATGGGGTAGACACGGTTGGGAATAGAGAGATAGAATAGCTCGTTTAAAGAAACAAAAGCCACAGCCACACCGCCAAACAATATAGTGGCATAGATGCCACTCCACAGAGCACGCTCTATCAGGCAGCGATTAAACTGCCAAAAGGCAGTATCGGTGTAACGCGACATGAAGTTCACAAAGCTGAGTAGCAGGACAGTAGAGCCCAAACTCAACACAAAAAGCCAGCCATCTTGCGGAGTAAGAGATGTCGGCGAAAAAGCAAGGTATAAGACAGTAAGCAAAAGGACGCCGACGCCATCGGCAAACAAACGTTGTCGTGTATTGTATTGGAGCCGCTCTTTGAGGAGTGCTAAACTTAAAAATGATGGGAAACCCACCAAACAGCAAAGCAGCAACTTGCTTAGGTACCACGCTTCGGCAGGAGGCAGAGAGCCTGTAAGGCGTATGGCGGCATAAACCCCCACCACGTTATTGAGCAGCACCATGGGAAAGCGGAAGATGGCACTTTCAAAAGCCCGGTAGAAGCTGATGAGTAGATGCCGGCTATTGATATACTGCCATATGTCTTGTAGCCTAATTGTCTTCATCGTTTAGTGTGTTTCTATAAGTTACATGAGCTTCCAGCAGCGCCGCATTGACTTCAAAGCCCAGCAGCAGAATAAACGCCAGCAGATACATCCACAACATCAGTACAATGAGTGTGCCTATTGAACCATACAGTTTGTTGTATGTATTAAAATATTCGAGATAAAGCGAAAAACCAACGGTAGCTAAAATGATGCCTACAGCGGATACGAGGCTACCTATAGAAAAAAAGCGCCACTTTTCACTGCTTGCCGGTGCAATGAAGTAGATGATAGAAGTAAACAGCCATAGCACAGAAAAACTGAGTACATACTTTGCCACATACAGTAAGGTTGTAAGCCATCCTTCTTGGAGGATGTTCCATTCTACAAGCAACTTCAATGCAAAACGCCCGGCAATAAGCAAGGAAGCAGCTAAAAAAATCATCATTGCCGTAAGGAAAGTAAGCTGCAACGCCACCCACTTGCGTTGTAAGAAAGAGCGCTCCTCTGCTAAACGAAACGAGCGGTTGAAAGCCATCACCAACGCATCCATGCCTTTAGATGCAGCATAAACAGCGAAGAATATACTCAGCGAGAGCAGGTCTGCCCGTTGGCTTTGTAGCAGGTCTTCTACTGTGGAGTAAATAAAAGCATAGATTTCAGCCGGTAGGCTTTCTCGTAAAAACTCCAATACGGCATAGCGGTCAATGGGCAAATAGGGCAAAAGCGTAAGACAAAAGAGGATAAAAGGGAAGAGCGCCAGTAGCAGGTCGAAAGAAACTGCTGCTGCCCGCATGCCGATTTGGTCTTTTTGTAGTTTGTGATTCAGTCGTTTGATGACTAACCAAAGGGGCACTGCACGTTTGCGCCCTCCTACATACAGGTGGCGGGCTTTCAGGCGCGCCCAGCGGTAATACAGCTGCCTTTCAAGCCATTGTCGTAACTGTTGATATAACTGCGACTTTGCCATAATGTTTTTATATTCCCAGTTTACGTGCCAGCATCAGCAAGCCCGCAACACTGATGGCATCGGTGATGCGCCCGCTCATTACCCAATCTAAGGCTTCGGTAAGGGGCAGACGCTTGATTTTCAGTACTTCGGTGTCTTCGAAGCGGGTGTCGCCTTGCTGGAGTTGAGAGGCAAGAAACACAAAGCCCTCTTCGTCGGTTACAGAATTGGAGGTATGCAATCGCCCGAGCAATTCCCATTGGCTTGCAGTCAGTCCGGTTTCTTCCTGCAGCTCTCTTTTGGCAGTCGTCAGAATGTCCTCTTCACCAATGGGGCTGCCTCCCATAGGAATTTCCCATGAATATTCGTCCAAGGTGTAGCGATATTGTCCAACGAGCCAAGTGTCGCCTTCCGGGCTGAGGGGAATGATGCCAATGGCTTTATTTTTAAAAGAAACAACCCCATAGATACCGGGCTCGCCGTTGGGTTTGAGCACCTTGTCTTCGCGCACGGCAATCCACGGATTGTCGTAAACTGGCGTGCTGCTCAGACGGGTCCAGGGGTTTCTTTTTTTTGTTTGTTCCTTGTTCATGGCTATACTTTTGCGTGATGTGTAGCAATAAAGATAACATAAGAACGCAAATAATGCTTAATTTGCAATTGGGAGGCTTGCAGGGCATGTGTGTGGCACCTTAGAACCATTCATTTTGAATACATGTTATTTCATGCATAAACACATCTTGGAAAGCTCATGAAAATAGGCATAGTGTGTTATCCGACCTTCGGGGGCAGTGGTGTGGTGGCTACCGAGCTGGGCAAGGCTTTGGCACAGCGCCAGCACGACGTGCACTTTATTACTTACACACAGCCGGCACGTCTTGATTTTTTTAACGAACATTTGTTTTATCACGAGGTGCGCGTACCCAACTACCCGCTTTTTCAGTACCCCCCTTATGAGATAGCCTTGGCAAGCCAGATGGTCGATATAGCGGAGCGTTTTGAGTTGGACCTGCTGCACGTACACTATGCCATCCCCCATGCCTCGGCGGCATACATGGCTCGCCAAATTTTACTTGACAAAGGCATGTACGTACCCTTTATCACCACATTGCATGGTACGGACATCACCCTTGTGGGCAAAGAGCCGTCTTACGCACCGGTGGTGGCGTTTAGCATCAATCAATCCGATGGAGTAACGGCGGTTTCCAAGCATCTGCGCGACGAGACCTTGGCATTTTTCGATGTACGTAGGGAAATAGAAGTGATACCCAACTTCATCGATTTGCAACGTTTCAAGCGTCAACAAAAAGAACACTTCCGCAAAGCCATTTGCCCGCAGGGCGAAAAGCTGTTGGTACACACGTCCAATTTCCGCAAAGTAAAGCGTATCAACGATGTGATAGAGGTGTTTTATCGTGTGCGTGAAGAGGTGCCTGCCAAGTTGCTGCTCATTGGTGACGGACCTGAGCGAAGCCATGCCGAGAAGTGTTGCCGCGAACTGAAGATATGCAACGATGTGCGTTTTTTGGGTAAACTGGAGGCTGTAGAAGAGGTGCTGTCCGTGGCTGACGTGTTTTTGATGCCTTCTGAGAAGGAGAGTTTCGGTTTGGCTGCTTTGGAAGCCATGGCATGTGAGGTACCGGTGGTGTCGTCCAATGCGGGAGGGCTGCCCGAGTTGAACCTCCACGGCAAGACAGGCTTTGTAAGTCCGGTGGGTGATGTGGAAGCCATGACTCGCTACACCTTGCAGCTATTGCGTGATGAGGCATTGCTCAATCGTTTCAGAAAAGAGGCACGTCGGCATGCCGAGATATTCAGCATGGAGCGCATTGTGCCACTTTATGAGCAATATTACACCAAGGTACTTGAGCAGCACAAAAAACCCGTTTAGGCATTTTGTTTGGGTTGCCTATCGGTGGGTATCCACCCCCATTTGATTTGTGCCCAAGCACGCTCATGCAAATAGTAAAGCAGTATTTTGGTGATGAGCTCCACGGCACCTATGCTGAAAGCATAAGAGGCTTTGCCGGTGATGATGTAGGACACGAATATGGTATCCATCGTGCCAGTAATGCGCCAGCTGATTCCTTTGACCAAGCTACGTAGATGAGATTCTTTCATGGAATGAATCATAGTGTTATATTCATAGCTGACAGTATGTCGATGCTTGTTTATAGCTTACCGTTCATGCCGGCTCTCAGTTTAATTTCGGTAAGTTTTTGCTTACTTTCAAGGGGGAAGTCGGCTTCCATAAACCAAGAGTAGTAACCAGGGTCTTTTTTGAGTACCTCCACAATGGCTTTTCCCTTGTACTTGCCGAAGTTGAACACTTCTTCTCCTTTATCGTTATAGGCGAAACGCCCGGCAAGGTCTATGCGTTGTGTGTTGGACAAGTCGTGCAGGCTTTTGATGTCGTTTTTTACGGGTACAAACTCTTTGCCATTTTTGTCTTTTATCTTTTTGCCTTCGTAGCGGCGCACTTGTGCATTCAGCACTGCTAAGGTGGCACGGGCATCGGCTTCGGCAGAGTGGGCGTCTTCCAGTTCTTCGCCACAATAAAAACGATAAGCCGCCGACAGGGTGCGGGGTTCCATCAGGTGGAAAATACGCTGGGCATCTACAACATGGCGGTTGTTGAGCGAAAACTCCACACCGGCACGCAGAAACTCTTCTACAAGAATGGGAATATCGAAGTGGACGATGTTGAAGCCTGCCAAGTCACAGCCTTCCAGAAACTGCGCTAAGTTTTTGGCTATTTGCTTGAAGGTAGGCATGTGGGCTACGTCTTCGTTATAAATGCCGTGCACCATACTTGATTCTATGGGAATAGGCATTTCGGGGTTGAGGCGTCCACTCATGGTTTCCTCTTTGCCGTTGGGATGCACTTTCACAAAGGCATATTCTATGATGCGGTCGCGTACGATATCCAAGCCTGTGGTTTCCAAGTCGAAGAAGACGAGTGGTTTTTTTAGTTTCAGGTGCAACATGGCAATGGGCTCAAAAGTTAAGAGTTGATACAAAGTTTTTGTCCGACGGCTTGCAGGTCAAGATTGTCGAAGTTGCCGGAGCTCATGAGCAACACATTCATGCCCGGTTCTACTTGTTTTTCTATAAATTCTTGCATTTGGTGGCTGTTGTCGAACACTTGCAGTTCAGGGTCGTTGAAAGCGTTGCGTATGTCGTCGGCATGTAGTGTGGGCAGTCCTTTCTGCAGCAGTTTTGCCGGATTGAAATACACCGCTCGCAGGTCGGCTGCTTTCATACTGTCTTTATACTGCGGCAAAAAGTTGCGGTTCAAGCTGCTGTAGGTATGCAGTTCGAGGCAGGCAAGGAGGCGACGTTCTGGGTTGCGTTCTTTCAAGGCGCCGATGCTTGCCTTCACTTTGGAAGGGGCATGTGCAAAATCGCTGAATACTGATATAGCGGGGCTTTCGCTGATGAGTTGCAGGCGGCGTTGCGCACCTTTGAAACTACGAATGGCTTCATAGAACATGTCTTCGGTGATGCCAATGCGCATGCACACTGCTTTGGCTGCGGCTATGTTTGCCATATTGTGTTTGCCAAATACTTCTACGGCAAGGTAGCTTTTGTTGGGTAGTTTCAGCTCATAGAGCCCATTTTGCACACGGTAGGGGTGCGTCTGGTAAGGAATCAAACTGACGTCGGGGCGCTCTTTGCCTTCTACTATGCTACTGAGGCGCGCATCTTCTTTGTTGTAAACGATGCTGCCTGCTTTTACGCTGCCCAAGTCGGCAAGTTTTTCAAACTGTCGGACATACTCATCTTCGGTGGGATACACGTTGGCGTGGTCCCAAGCGATGCCGCTTATTACGGTAATGTGCGGGTGGTAATAGAAAAACTTAGGCTCTGGCTTGAAAACGGCTGCCGGGTATTCGTCGCCTTCTATGATTATGACCGGTGCCTCTTCCGAGAGGCGTATGTTGTTGTCGAAGCCTTCTACTTTGGCACCTACCACGTAATCGAAGCTGCGCCCATAGTGTTTGAGCACATGCATAATCATGGATGTGATGGTGGTTTTGCCATGGCTGCCTGCCACTACAATGCGTTGTTTGTCTTCGGCAAAGCGGTAAATGAATTCCGGGAAGGAATACACGGGGATGCCCAAAGACTGTGCTCTTTGCAATTCGGGGTTGTCGGCTTTGGCATGCATGCCTACGATGACAGCGTCCAAGTCTTTATGTATGCGTTCGGGGAACCATCCTTCTTGTTTGGGTAGTAGCCCGTGCGTTGCCAAACGACTGCGCGAGGGTTCGAATATTTCGTCATCAGAGCCACTTACTTCTACGCCTTGTCGCTTCAGTTCAATGGCTAAGCTGTGCATGATGCTTCCGCCGATGGCTATAAAATGAATTTTTTGATGCCGGACCATAAGTTTCCGTTTGCTGAAACATGCTATTACAATTAGCAAATATAAGGTAGTTTTGCGTATTCAGGAAATCCTTTAATGACACTCAGCTTATGCATACTGCTGACAGAAAGCCCCTTCCTTTGGGTTTCGAGGATTTTTTACAAGAAGTACTGCCTACGGCAGAAGCTCGGGCAGCGCTGTTTGAGGCTTTGGAAGGGGTGCCCCCCACTTCGGTGCGTTTGCATCCGCAAAAAGGCAGCGCTTTGTTTGACAGCCTGCCGGCAGTACCTTGGTGCACATGGGGGCGTTATTTGTCTGCCCGCCCGTTTTTTGCTCATGACCCTTTTTTTTGGGCAGGCGCTTATTATGTGCAGGAGGCTGCTTCTATGTTTGTAGGATATGCGGCAGAGCGTGTTTTGGACTTTTTACGCCGCCAAGAGGCGCGTCCTTTGACGCTGCTTGATTTGTGTGCTGCGCCTGGGGGAAAAAGTACGCACTTGGCTTCGCTCTTGCACGTCGGCGACAAGCTCATAAGCAACGAAATCATGCCCAACCGTATAGGTGTGTTGATTGAAAATCTGAACCGTTGGGGGAGTGAGCAATGCATCATCACTCACGATGAGGCGGTTTCTTTCGGTGCTATGACCGAATGGGTGGACCTGCTGGTTGCCGATGTGCCCTGCTCGGGTGAGGGCATGTTTCGCAAAGATATGGAAGCGCGTGAACGCTGGACTCCCAAACTGCCTTTGCAGTGCGCTGCCTTGCAAAAAGAGATTATAGCAGAGGTGTTGCCTGCTTTGAGGCAGGGCGGCTTTTTGATATACAGCACCTGTACTTTCAACAAAGAGGAAAACGAGCACAATCTGCATTACTTTTTGTCCGAAATGGACATGGTGAGCGTACCTCTGCAGTTGCCCGACGAAAGTGGCATCACAGTAGTTGAAGAGAAGACACGGAGCGGAAAGCCTTTGTATGCTTACCGTTTTTTTCCGCACCAAACGGGCGGCGAGGGCTTCTTTTTGTCTGTATTGCAAAAGCGGGGCAAGCATGGAAAATCCTATAAAAAAGCCAAGCAAAAGCTTTGGACTTCTGCCGGCAAACAACATGCTGCCTTGAAGGAAGAATACCTCACAGAGTCGGAGCGTTGGCAATTGTGGCAGCAGCCCCATGAAAAAGACCTGCTGATGTTCACCCCCATAGAGTGGGAAGCCGCAGAATTGGATTTATTGAGCCAACATTTAAATATCAAGCAGGTAGGAGTGCCCTTTGGGCAGGTATTGAAAGGGAAATTCAATCCACATCCTTACTTGGCTTATTCGCCGGTGCTGCGCCGGGAGCTGCCTGCCATAGAAGTCAGTATTGAAGATGCGCTTCAGTTTCTACGCAAGCAGCCTATGCAGTCAGCCGTGATGCCTGCCAACAAGGGGTGGTATGTCATCCGTTACGAAGGGCGAAACTTAGGCTGGGTGAAAGCTTTGGGCAACCGTTACAACAACTACTACCCTAATGCTTGGCAGTTGCGTTCTTAGCTTGTGAGAATAACCATTGCCACAGCTCCGGACTGGCATATGCTCGCTTCCAACTGTCGTGGTAAACGTCGGGGTATTCGGTATAGCGCACCTGTCGGTTGCCTGCTTCTATAAGGGCATGATACATGTCGCGTGAACGGCTGACTGGTACTACGGCGTCAAGGGCTCCATGAAAAATCCAAATGGGCAAGTGTTTGAGCTGGGGGGCGTTGCGTGTGTCGGCACCTCCACAGATGGGCGCCGCAGCCGCAAAGCGCCATGGTTGCCGTTGTATCCAATCCCAAGTGCCGTAGCCGCCCATAGATAAGCCAGTAATGTAGAGGCGGTTGGTGTCTATGGGTAAAACAGAAAGAAGAGAGTCGAGCAGCTGCATGCTCATAGCTAAGGGGTGAGAAGGCTCTGCCGGCATCTGATGAGAGCGCAGTTGCCAGTCCACTTCTACCCATCGTTTGTCTTTGGGGCACTGAGGTGCCAACATAACACAGGGGTAATAGCGGGCAATGTGGGCAGCGGCTTGCCGGAAATGAGTGAGATGACGTTCGTTGTCCATGCCCCGAGAGCCAGCACCATGTAAAAAAATCAACAGGGGTAAGGGCTTGGCAGGCAGTGTGTCGGGCACGTAAAGACGATACGGAAGGGTGTCGTTGTGTACAATGTAGTAGGCATGTTGGAATGAGGGTTGAGCAAAAACACTTTTACCAAGTAGGCACCATCCGGAAACTATCGAAAGCCAAAACAAGCGAAGCTGTCTGGGAGATTCAGAAAAATGCCTTGTCGCTAATATTAAACCGCTGGAGCAACTCATATTTTTTAAGTGTTTCGTGAATGATAGGCAAGCGTAGCGTGTCTATCAATTTAGAACTTTTATGCGAAAGTGTGGATATGGCGGACTCTTCACTTGATTGATAAGTTCTTCTGCTGCCCGCTTCAATAAAGCATCGAATGGCAGTACTTTGTTCTGGAAAACTAAAACGCAAGGCACAGCCCTGAGTGAAGCAATGAGTCTAACACATAAGGAAATTTGCCTGACTTTGAATACTTTGGAAAAATTTTTGCTATCTTAGATGAAAACCATCATCAACACAACAAAATGAAACGACCGATATTGATGTTATGGCTGCTGCCGATTATGATAATGAGTTATCCCGGTACCACCTATGCACAAGACACGGGGGTATATACAGTAGTAGATGAGCAGCCCGAGCCTGTAGGAGGGTTGAAAGCCTTTTATGATTACATAGAAAAGAATTTGCGTTATCCTGAAGAAGCAAAGCAAAAAAACATTAGCGGGCGCGTGGTGGTGAAGTTTATTGTGGATGAAAACGGCAAGCTTATTAACCCGCAGATAGTGCGTGGCTTATGTGAGCCTTGCGATGCTGAAGCGCTGCGTTTAATTAAGGAAGCCCCGCCATGGAAGCCCGGCAAGAAAGACGGCAAGGTGGTAAAGGTAGAAGTAACTCGCCCTATTAACTTCAGCCCGAATTAGGTGATAAGGATAAGAACAAAACGAAGGGACATAAAAAGGTAAGGAAAAGACAGGCTCCGTTGCCTGTCTTTTTTTATGCCGACAGCTTTTTGCCATATCCTATCGCAATCCCTAAGCAGTTGTTGCAGTGTGCTTGTCAATTTTTTCGATAGTATATTGTCATTTTTACGCGGCGGTTGCGCTGACGCCCTTCGGGCGTATCGTTGGTGTCTATAGGCTGTGATTCACCATAGCCCACGCTTTCGATTCGGAAAGGCTCTACGCCTTGGTTGATAAGATATTCCCGCACAGCAGCCGCACGATTTTCCGACAATATTTGATTATCTTCTTCAGTGCCTATGGCATCGGTGTGTCCTTCTAATAACAAATAAGCATTTGGGTATTTGAACATGATTTTTGCTACCTCGTTCAACACGGGGTACCACTTGGGCAGGATAGTCCACTTGCCGAATTCAAATTCTACTTTGCTGGCTTTTTCGAGTGTTTCGCGCTCTTGTTTGGTTACTATTTCGGGGCAGCCTTGATTTTCGATGACGCCGGGAGTGTCGGGGCATCGGTCTTGTGGGTCAATCACGCCGTCTTTATCCCTGTCGGGAGGTGGGCAACCATAGTATTGCTTGGTACCCGGCACATCGGGGCAGCGGTCTATGTCGTCGGTAATGCCGTCGCCGTCTCTGTCTCCCCATGGGCAGCCTTTGTTCTTGGCAGGACCGGGAACGGTTACGCACTCATCTTCGTAATCAAACACACCGTCGCCGTCGGTATCGGGAGGGCAGCCGAATTCATTGACTTTGACCCCCAAGGGGGTACCCGGACATTGGTCCCTTACGTCCGGCACTTTGTCTTGGTCGGTATCTACTTTGTAAATAGCCGGTACAGTAATGTGAGTTTTCTTTTCCGGTTTTTGTGCATGTGCAGATAGTATAGCCCATGGAAGTAGGCAAGCGATGAGCCAAAAGTATTTAGAATGAGCAGTGTAGTGCATTGTCAATAAGAATGTTTTCAAATGTTTTAACAAGCGAAAATCAAGCCATGTCATTTTAAAAATACGGTTATTTCAATAAAAAAGCGGATTCATGCAATAAAATTTTGCTTTTTTGTGGTTATTTTTACTTGAAAAGCAGCACCTTTGCCTTAGTTGACTTTTTTATCTTTCAAGGCATTAAATGTATGAAACTGCGTTCTTTATTGTTTTTTACGGTCCTGCTTGGTTGTTGGGCGTGTGAGCATACGCCGGAGCGTGCTCAGAGCCAGCAAGAAGCGCGGCAGCTTGCCAGCGATACCACAAGTCCTGCCGAAGAGGCGCTTGCTCTGCCAGCGAAGCCCTCGGAATCGGGTAAGAGACATCACGATTTTGCCGCCTTATTAGCAGCCATGCCTCAGCGGGTAAACAATGATTCAGTGCGTTTGGTAGCAAAGCTGCCTTGTGTGCAGGCTATGATGGAAGAAATGCAAACGCGTTGGCTCAAACTGCAGGAGGTTTATCTATTCCCCTTGCAGCAGTGGGCAAAACGCCATATCCCTGATTTACATGCGCACCAAGGTACTTTGTTCTATCCGTTTAGCGGTCCTGATATTCTGAATGCGCAAGTATTGTTCCCCCATTGCCGTACCTATATTTTGGTGGGCTTGGAGCGCCCCGGGTATTTGCCTACAGACTATTTCGGACGCCAAGAGGCAGTCTATTGCCGTTATTTTCAAGATGTAAAAAGGGCATTGGAAGACCTCTTCGTGCGCAATTATTTCATTACGAGTTATATGAGCTCAGACCTCTACCGCTCGGCACAAGGTGTCTTACCTTTAATTGTACTTTTTTTGGTGCGGCAAGGCAATGAAATCCTGAACATCGAGGATGTTTATTTGGATAACGGCAGTTTGCGAATGGCGGAACATCGAGCCACGGGCAGAGAGGGGCGTCCCTTAGGTGTAAAGGTTGTTTTCAAACATGTGGACAAGGATTATCCGCAGGTGATTTATTACTTCGGCATCGATTTGTCGGATAAAAGCCTGCAGAAGAAGCAAGCATGGATGGAGTTCGTAAAACAGCAAAAAGGTAAGATTGCCTACATGAAAGCGGCTTCGTATGTGCTTTTCAATCCCAATTTTGAAATAGTAAAAAGCCTGCTGCTGGATGAGTGCAGCGCCATAGTGCAAGATGATACCGGTTTGCGATGGGCAGAGTGGAGCAAGCGCAAAGACTGGAAGGTTGAACTCTATGGAAAATATGCACGTCCCATTCGCGACTTTGGCTCATATACCTATCAAAAAGACTTGGAAGCTTTGTATGACTCGCTGCAGCCTGAACCGCTGGGTTTCCCTTATGGTTATCATTGGCGCGACGGCAGCAGCAGCCTCTTGGTAGGACGCAAACAAGCCCCATAGCTTAAGCAATCATGAATATAAAATCGATGCCACAGAAAGGGTTTGTATTTCTTTTTTTCATCTGCCTGATGATGGCAGCATGCCATTTATTTGCACAGGGCGAAATACCTGTGGGTTCTTGGCGCTTTCATTTCCCTTTTCGTGAAGGACAGGCAGTAGCAGCTGGCGGCAGGCAATTGTTGTATGCTGCGCGGGCAGGCATCTATTTTATTGATGCCGACGGCGAAGGCATGGTGCTTTCTACCTTAGATGGACTCTCGGGCAACCAAGCCGTAGCGGTAGCCTATGACAAGGCATCTGCTGGTTTTGCACTTGCCTATGCCAACGGGCGACTTGATAGGTTGTTTGTGAACAATGGGCGTGTTCGAGTGGAAAAAATAACACTGCCCCTTGCGCAACGGCTTTATTTTCAACGCTTGTATTTGAATGCAGAAAAGTTGTATGCCATGACAACGCAAGGGGTATGGGTCATAGACCTTGTTTCTGGCTTGTTCAATGAATCGTGGCAGAATTTGGGCAAATTGGGAAATCCGGTAGGCGTATATGACTTGCTCTTTACTTTGGACAGTGCTTGGATAGCCACGGACGAGGGCATAGCCCGTGCCCCTGCTTCGGCAAACCTGCAAGATTTTAATCAATGGACTTATTTTAGCACTGCCGAAGGACTGCCTGTCGCCAAAGCATTCCGTTTGCTTCCCTTTCAGGGAAAAATATACGCTTTGTTGGAAGGGCAGGGCATGTATGCCTACGAAGCCGGCGCATGGGTAAAGATAGCTACGGTACCTACCACGGCAATCGACCTTGCCTCCACCGCTTCAGCTTTGTGGGTGGCAACGCCCACGGCGCTTTATGCCTTAGATGCCAGCGGCAGCGTGCAACAGTCTGTTACCGAAGGGCTTTTTAAGCAGCTGGTGGCTTTGAGCGTAGACGAACAAGGGGCAATATATGTGGCAGATGCGCGCACCGGTTTGCTTTCCAATAGAGAGGGCACATGGAAAAGCTATGCCAACCAGGGACCTTTGCAACAAAACGCACAAGGAGCTTGCTTTGCGCAGAACAAATTGTGGATAACTGCCGGGGGCTACAACAACAACCGTCAACCTTTGCTTAATCCGGGGGCTTTCTATGAATTTTCTGCCGGCGAATGGAAAAACTATGCTGCCAATCATCCGCAGGCAGAAGCGCTGCCTTTTCTCTACGACCTCGTGGATGTGGTGTACAACCCTTTTACCCAAGAGTACTGGTTCGCCTCTTTTGGTAATGGCATTCTGATACGTGCTGCCGATGGCTCTTTTCGTGTAATCGATGAAATGACGCCTTCTACCCCCTTTTTTGGCGACCAAAGTTTGTTGATTAGCGACCTTTATGTGGATGCACAAGGCAATGTGTGGGTGGCGCAGTACAATCCGCCTTCAGGAGAACCTTCCCTGCATGTATGGGTGCGTGAAACAGGGCAGTGGCAATCTTATTCGTTCAATGCAGCCACACGCTTCCCTCTGGAGATAGTCGAAGATTTCAACGGCTACTTGTGGGTACGTTTAGACCCCAACCTTGCCGGTGGACTGTGGGTGCTGAATCCTGCTACCGGACAACAAAAGCACCTGACCGCTTCGAATGCCAAACTGACCAATGCGAGCATTTTGTCTTTGGCAGTCGATTACAAAGGCACTCTTTGGATAGGCTCTGCCGACGGTGTGATGACTGTTTTCAATCCTTCAGAAGTCTTTGAAGCCGGCTTTCAAGTGTCGTTTCCTATCTTCGAAAACTTTCAGCTGCTCAACGACCAACGCGTTTTGGACATCATGATAGACCCTGCCAACCGCAAATGGATGAGCACCGAGCAGGGCGTCTTTGTCTTCGATGCCAATGTTGAACGCTTGATTTACCGCTTTCGCAGCAGCAACTCGCCTTTGCTTGCCGATGAAGTGCATCAAATGGTTTTGTTTGAAAGTACGGGCGAAGTCTTTTTTCTTACAGCTGCCGGCATATGTTCTTTCCGAGAAGGCGTAACGGCAGCAAACAACCGCTTCGAAGAACTGCATGTATTTCCTAACCCGGTGCGCCCGGGCTTCAACGGACAGGTCGCCATACAGGGTTTAGCCCGTAATGCTTGGGTGAAGATAGCCAATGTGCGTGGCGAACTCATGTATGAAGGTAGGGCAAACGGTGGTACTTTCGTGTGGGATACTCGTAGCTTGAGTGGAGAGCTGGCGCCAACCGGCGTTTATCTGATATTTGCTTCCGACGATGCCGGCAACCTTCAAGCCATGGGGCGTTTGGCTATTGTGCGCTGAGTCATGCAGCCCTCGTTCTTCTTGTTATATTTGCAGCGATATGAGTCGGCACTTCTGACAATGAACACACTCTCGGATTTTTTATGTTGAACATCCAAGACCTTAGTTATTACATTGGCGACCGTGTGCTCTACGACAAGGTGTCGTTGCATGTGGGCGAGCGCGACCGCATCGGTTTGATTGGCGTGAATGGTGCAGGAAAATCCACCCTGCTGCGTTTGATAGCAGGCGAATACACCCCCGCAGCAGGCACTATCACCAAGCCCAGCGACTATACCATAGGCTTTCTCAACCAAGACATGCTTTCGCTCGAAAGTCATAAGCCCATAAGGGAAGTAGCTTTGGAGGCTTTCGCCGAAGTGTGGCAAATAGAAGCACGCATCAAACAACTTACTCAAGAGCTGGCAGAAGATTATACCGAAGACAAAGTGCAAGAGCTCACGCAGTTGCAAGCCCGCTTTGAAGCTATGGAGGGCTACCGTCTGCCAGCGCAGGCAGAAGCCATCTTGGAAGGCTTGGGTTTCAAGACCGAAGACTTGCAGCGCCCTCTGTCTATTTTTTCGGGGGGGTGGCGCATGCGTGTGATGCTTGCCAAGCTACTTTTGCAAAAACCCTCTCTTTTGATGCTCGATGAGCCCACCAACCACTTGGACTTGCCCTCTATTCAGTGGCTGGAGCAGTATTTGTTGCAGTATCCCGGTGCGATGATTGTTGTGTCGCACGACCGCTATTTTCTCAACCGTTTGGTGAACCGCATTGTAGAGGTGCGTCAAGGAAAGTTGGAAATATATGAGGGCAATTATGATTTTTATGAAAAAGAGAAAGCAACGCGGCGGGCATTGCAAATGGCTGCCTACGAAAATCAACAAGAAAAAATAAAACAGACAGAGCGTTTTATTGAACGTTTCCGGGCAAAAGCGACGAAGGCGCGGCAGGTGCAGTCAAAAATCAAAATGCTGGAGCGTATGGAGCGCATCGAGCTGCCTGAAAATGAGCAAGAAACCATACGTTTGAAATTCCCCATTGCGCGCACGCCCGGTAAAGAGCTCATTTGTTTGAAGCAAATAAGCAAGCGTTTTGGCGACCTGCGTTTGCTCGAAAACACCGATGCAACCGTATATCGTGGCGACCGCATTGCCCTGATTGGCGCCAACGGCAAGGGAAAATCCACCCTGCTGCGCATTTTGGCAGGCACAGAACCATGCGAAGGCATACGGGAAGTAGGACATCAAGTAGATATTGCTTACTATGCACAGCACCAAATAGAAGCCTTGAACCTCAACAATGACATTCTTAGCGAGATGGTGCGCAGTTGTCCCCAAAAAACCGAAAGTTATTTGCGTAGTCTGCTGGGCGGCTTTCTCTTCCATGGCGACGATGTGTTCAAGAAGATATCGGTGTTGTCGGGCGGAGAGCGTGCTCGTGTGGCATTAGCTAAGGTATTGTCGTCGGAAGCCAACCTGCTGTTGCTCGATGAACCCACCAACCATTTGGACATCCCCTCGGTCAATGTGTTGATAGACGCACTGCAAGAATACGAAGGCTCCTATGTGGCAGTGTCGCACGACCGCCATTTCTTGCAAGCCATTGCCAACAAAGTGTGGTATATAGACAACGGCAAAATCAAAGAGTTCTTGGGTACTTACCAAGAATTCGAAGAGTGGTACGCCGAAGAGTGGCTGCGTGCGTTGGCAACTGCACAGGCAAATGCTGTGGCTCAAACCCAAACACCCGCTGTTTCATCGAACCAAGAGCGGCGCCAACGGCTCAAAGAGCTGCAACGTGAGTGGCGGCGATGCCAAAAGACTATAGAACAGCTGGAGGCGCACCTCATGGCATTGGAAGAAGAGCAAAAGCAAATAGAAATGCAGATGGCACAGCCTGCTTTTTACAATGATGCCACGCAAGTAGTAGCTGTACAACAACACTACGAGCAACTGAAGAAAACAATAGATGACCTTATGGCGCAATGGGAAGCACAAATACAGGAGCTTGAAGCGCTCGAAAGCCAAATACAAAACCTCAAAGGAGATTAAGCAAGATGGAATGCATGAAAATCATGCAGATATCGTTTTGAATACAAAAAAATTTTTTTAAATTTGCCGTCCAATTCACACATCTCAAAAGATAAAAGACAATGGCTAAAAAGGCAAAAGGAAACCGCGTACAGGTGATATTAGAATGCACAGAGCACAAAGCATCGGGTATGCCCGGCATTTCCCGCTATATCACGACCAAAAACCGTCGTAATACTCCCAACCGTTTGGAGTTGCGCAAGTATAACCCGATTTTGAAGCGCTACACCCTGCACCGCGAAATCAAGTAGTGCTTCTTTCTGTTTACAAGAATCTAAAAACATAGACAACCATGGCAAAGAAGGTAGTTGCAACCCTGAGAAAAAAAGATGCTGAGGCAGGTTATGCCAAAGTGGTGAAGGCTGTGAAGTCGCCTAAAACCGGAGCCTACACCTTTAAAGAAGAAATGGTTCCTGTAGCAATGGTAAAGGAGGTTATTAACAAAAAATAACCTTCGCCTTTTACATAGACTGCACAAAGAAAGCCCTTCAAGCGGGCTTTTTTTGTTATATTAGAGCCAACTAAACACGAAAAGCCGTGAAAAAACTCTTCGGATTTTTCTCGAAAGAAAAAAAAGAAGCCCTCGACAAAGGCTTAGAAAAAACCAAACAGAATTTCTTTTCCCGACTGGGACGCGCCATCGTGGGCAAGTCGAAAGTGGATGACGAAGTGCTCGACGAGCTGGAGAACATCTTGATTGCTGCCGATGTGGGCGTAGATACGACGCTCAAAATCATTCGCCGTATTGAGGCGCGCGTCCAACGCGACAAATACGTAAACACAGCCGAGCTGAACCGTATCCTGCGAGAAGAAATAGCTGCCCTCTTAGCCGAAAACCAAACCGAAGAATTGAACGACTTTGAGCTGCCCCCGCGCGATACCCCTTACGTGATGCTGGTGGTAGGAGTGAACGGAGTAGGCAAAACCACCACTATTGGCAAACTGGCAGCACAGTTCAAGCAGAAAGGCAAAAAAGTAATGTTGGGGGCTGCCGACACCTTCCGGGCAGCGGCAGTTGACCAACTTAAAATGTGGGGCGAACGTGCTGGCGTGCCTGTAGTTGAGCTGGGTATGGGTAAAGACCCTGCCTCGGTAGCCTACGAAGCCACCAAACGGGCATTAGAAGAAAAAGCAGATTTGTTGATTATCGACACCGCCGGGCGTTTGCACAATAAAACCAACCTAATGAACGAGTTGGCTAAAATCAAACGCACCATTCAAAAACTTATCCCGGATGCTCCGCATGAGGTGCTGCTGGTGCTGGACGGAAGCACTGGGCAAAACGCCGTCATTCAGGCACGCGAATTCACAAAGGTAACCGACGTAAGCGCCATTGCCATCACTAAGCTTGACGGCACAGCCAAAGGGGGCGTAGTCATCGGTATTTCCGATGAATTTAAAATACCCATTAAGTATATTGGTGTAGGTGAAAAAATAGAAGACCTTCAAATATTTAACCGTTATGAATTTGTGGACTCTCTCTTTGAAGAAAATGCTTAAACTTCAGACATGGAGCCTAAGCCTACTGCTCAGCTTTTGGGCATGCCAAGCACAAAAAAGCAATACGAACCAAAGCCAAAACCAAAAAGCTGTGGATTGCACCTATAGCATCAAAGAAGGCATAGCAGGGCGTGTGCTTTGGCGCGAAGGCAACTGGATGCCCGCGCCCGATGCTCCAGAACGCAACGCCCCGGGAATTGCTCGCGACATCTATATCTATGAACTGACCACCGACGCACAAACCGAAAAAGAGGAAACGTTTTATACAGCCATTCACAGCCGCCTGATAGCCAAGACCCGAAGCGATGCCAATGGCTGTTTTGAAGTAGCATTGCCCCCCGGGCGCTACTCACTTTTTGTAAAAGAGGCAGATGGATGGTTTGCCAACCGCTTCGATGGAGAAGGACATATTCAGCCGGTAGAAGTCAAAGCCGGTGAGGTGAGCAAGTTAGAATTGGTGGTGGACTATAAGGCTGCTTATTGACAGAACAGAAGCGAAACGAAGCGAAGAATACAGATTTATGAAAACCAAAGGAAATCGTAAGTACAAAGTCAACATCATTACGCTGGGCTGTTCAAAAAACTGGGTGGATTCCGAAGACATTTACACGCAATTGAAAGCCAACCATTTCGATGTAAGCCACGAAGAAGAGCGTGAAGCCGAAGTGGTCATTATCAACACCTGTGGCTTTATCGACAACGCCAAGCAGGAATCCATCAATACCATTCTCTACTATGCCGATGCCAAAGCACAAGGGTTGGTAGAAAAAGTGTATGTTACGGGCTGCTTGTCGCAGCGCTACCGTGAAGACTTGGAAAAGGAAATCCCCGAAGTAGATGCTTTTTTTGGCACGAACGAGCTGCCCCGTTTATTGAAAACACTCAAAGCAGACTATAAGCACGAGCTGGTAGGGGAGCGTCTGGTGACGAACCCACTGCACTATGCCTACTTGAAAATAGCCGAAGGATGCGACCGTCCGTGCGCTTTCTGCGCCATTCCATTGATGCGTGGTAAGCACCAATCGCGCCCGATGGAGCTGCTGGTAGAACAGGCGCACAATTTCGCTAAAAAAGGAGTGAAAGAGCTTATCCTGATAGCCCAAGACCTGACTTACTACGGCATTGATATTTACGGCAAACGCAGCTTGGCAGAGTTGTTGCGCCGCCTGTCCGATGTGGAAGGCGTCGAGTGGATTCGCCTGCAGTATGCTTACCCAGCGGGCTTCCCCATGGATGTGCTCGAAGTGATGAACGAGCGAAGCAATATTTGCAAATACTTGGACATGCCCCTGCAGCATGCTTCTACGTCGGTGTTACAACGCATGCGCCGGGGCATCACCCGTGAGCGCACCGAGCGGCTCATTCACGAAATACGCGACAAGGTTCCGGGTATCGCTTTGCGCACCACCATGATTGTGGGCTATCCGAAAGAAACAGAAGAAGAGTTTGAGGAGCTCATGCGTTTTGTGGAAGATATGCGCTTTGAGCGCTTGGGCGTCTTTACCTATTCACATGAAGAAGACACGCACGCTTTTCGTACTTACGAGGACGACGTGCCCGACGAAGTAAAAAAAGAGCGGGCAGCCGACCTGATGGCGCTACAGCAGGATATTTCCTATGAATTGAATCAAGCCCGTGTCGGGCAGCAATACAAGGTGCTGATTGATCGCAAAGAAGGAGATTACTTTATTGGGCGCACAGAGTATGACTCGCCCGAGGTGGACAACGAAGTGCTCATTCCTGCTACGGGCATTTACCTGCGGCGCGGCGATTTCGTTCAAGTAGAGATTACAGATGCTGCTGAGTTTGATTTGTTTGCTCGTCCGTTGATTGAGCACAAACACTAAATTCAAACCAGTCGTAGGAGAACATTTGAGCGTGCCTAATGAATGCATTGGGCACGCCGTCTATTCTTATTTTTTGTAGTGCTTTGTTCTTGCTCATTTCCCGAGGCAACTGCCGTACTCCGGTATAAGAGAGGTCGAGGTATTGAAGTTGCTTGAGCTTAAGGATGGCAGGCGGCAACTGCTTTAAACTTGGATTGTGCCCTAAATGCAAGCGTTTGAGGCGGGGTAGAGGAGTCAACAACTCGAAAAGACATTCCCAATCGGTATTTTCGGGCAATTGCTCAAACCACAGCTCTTCTACGAAGCGCAAGCGGGCAAGACGCTGGGGAATCTTTTCCCATTGCACCGCATTCAGTGAAAGGCTTCGCAAGTGGGCAATATCATAGATGTCGAGCAGTAGCTTTTCCCAATCGGCACAAGTGCAAGCATCTAAAAAGAGTTGGTTTAGTTGTTTGCAATCCTTTAAATCGGCGAGTGTTTCCAGCTGGCACTCCCTCAACGAGAGCGAGTTCAATGCGGGGAGTGCTTTGAGTTGTTGCAAACCACCCTGAGTCAGCCATGTTTGGTTTCCATCCATAGAAAGCTGTTGCAACTGTGGGCAGTGGGGGACTGTTTGCAAAGGCGTGTGAGCGGCATGCAACTCGCGAAGAAAGGGAAAATGCTCGGGTTGTATTTGCTCTACATGCGTGTGGCTGCAGTTGAAAGATAAAAGTGCCGCTAAGTCTGCATCTATTCCGCTGAGAGCGTTTTGTGCTACTGACAAATATTGTAAGCGTTGCAGCAAGGGAGAGGGCAGCAGTGTCAATGAAGGCAGTGAGCAACCGTCCAGAGACAAACTCTGCAACCGGGCAAAACCCTCTTCATGGGCAGCAGCAAATGTTTCTTTTATAGGCAGTTGCGGATTTTGGCTCAGGTCAATCGTTGTCAGGTGCTTTAGGGCGTGCAGGTTATGCAAAGGTGCGGACAAGTGATTTTTGCACAGCTTGATTTCTTTTAACCGCGGGCAATTTTTTAAGTATTCAAAGGATTGAAAAAAATTCAAGTTGGGGTTTTGACTCAGGTCAAGGTATTCCAACTGCTCCATCCATTGTATGGTATAGCTCAATACCCGCATTTTATTGTTTTTCAAACACAATTTTCGTAACTGATGCAGCTCGCCTATTTCGGGCGGAAGCACGTGCAAGTGGTTATGAGCCAAATGGAGGCTATGGAGTCGTTTCATGTATTTGATGCTGTCGGGCAGGGTCTGTAGTTCATTTTCCGAAGCATCAATTACCTGCAATTGCAATAGCAGTCCCAAGCTTTGCGGTAGTTGTTTAATCTTATTTTTCCGTATCAGCAGGCAACGCAAAGACGACAAGTTGCCCAGCTCGTCAGGAAGGCTCTCTATGGGGGTATTGTAAAGATAAAATGTACTGTCCAAGCAGTATTCTTGCAATACCTCTTCAGCTTGCAGCATGCGTGTGCGGATATAAAAGTTGAAATCACCCCCCCAAAGGTGTAGTGCCGCTTTGCCCAAGGTGTGCTTGTCTATCATAGGGTGGGCGGTCAGGTGGCGCAAATAGCGTTCGCGCATTTCGGTGTTGGTCATGAATGCTTCACGCCAAGGCACGGAGCGTAAAAAATCTTGCAATTCAAGCGGGGCTATTTTTTTGAAAAGAGCAGCCGCTTTTTCCCGCACCTCTCTGTATTGCTCGCCGGGGTAGAAGGTCTGAAGCACAATCAGGTGGGTAAGGAAAGCAGAGGGGTAGTCGGCTTGTTCAATGATTAAAAGCGCCTCCAATAAATGTTCGGGCGTGTGGCTTTGCAACAGCTCCCGCAGTAGGGCTTGTTCTGGTTTAGACATGCTTCATAAAAATTATGCGTTAATAAGCCAATGCAAAAAAGCTGAATCAATTTAAAATAATTTTTATTTTTTTCTCAAAAACAGGAGGATGATTTTGGAAAATCAACATCAAGAAAAAGCATTTTTCTGTGCTGCCGTGGAGAAGGTTACAGCCAAGCGTATGCAGCTTGTAAGTGTGGAGCGCCTGCATGGCGGATGTATCAATGAGGCAGCACTGATTCGTTGCAAAGAGAAAACTTTTTTTATCAAATGGAATGGGCGTTTCCCTGCTCATTTTTTTGAGATAGAAGCGCGTAATTTGGCTTTGCTTCAAGGCAAAGTTAGGACACCGCATGTGTATGGCTGGGGAGAGCACGAAGGGGTAGCTTTTCTGTTGTTGGACGCCATAGAGCAGGGAAGCAAACAGGCGCGTGTTTTTTCGGAAGACTTAGCGGCACAGCTGGTAGCATTGCATCGCAACCGGGGACCTTACTTTGGGCTGCATTACAACAATTACATAGGCGAGCTGCAACAAGACAATACCCCATGTCAAGAGCTCGCCATTTTCTTTTTTGAGCGGCGCTTGCTGCCGCTTATAGAAAAAGCGAGGGCAATGGGGCGCCTGCAACGCAAGCACGAGCAGGCAGCCGCACAGTTGGCAAAACGATTGCCTGCCTTGTTGCCCGATGAGCCGCCTGTTTTGCTACATGGCGACTTATGGAGCGGCAATGTGATGGCTGACCATCAAAATCGGGCGGTATTGATTGACCCCGCCGTTTATTATGGCTGCCGCGAGATTGACTTGGCTATGATGCAGCTTTTCGGAGGCTTCGATGCCACCTTTTGGGCAGCGTATCGCCATGCCTACCCATGGCAGGCTGGTTTTGAAGAACGGGTGCCCATCTGGAATCTGTATCCTCTGTTAGTACACCTCATTTTGTTTGGCGAGGCGTATCTGCCGGCTATTTCGCGCATATTAGAACCCTTTGGCATGTAATATGGCTTTCACTGCTCGCACTTCAACCTTAGCCTCTTGCGGAAGTTCTCTACTGATGAGCTGCTCGGCTTTGCCACCGGGTGGGAGTTCTTCAAATACAACTTTTACTGCATCGATGACTTCGCCCGTGTTGTCGAGGTAACGTACTTCTACTTCTATATCGCTAAGTGCCTGCAGGGTGTTGAGGTTGACTGCCTTTATTTTGTGTTCCACCAAGCCCCCCTGCCTGCTAATGACAAGGTTATCTACCAATAAATGAGCTTGTAATTGCGTTGCATTGAGCAACGTGGTGTTGCTTTCTTTGCCAAACTCCTCTTCTATTTTATCAGTCAACTGCAATTCCTCTTCTTTGGCAGCTGTTATGGGCTTTTCTGTTTGGTCGCCGATTTCTTTTGTGTCGGCATTGCCTTCGTCAACTGCTTTTACTTCATTTCTTTCCTGCAGGGTAGCTTCTTCTAAGGGGCGGCTTATCTCGCCGAAAAACAGTTCTTGTACAATGACCCAAGCCGAAGCGGCGACAGCCAAGGCTACCAGTGTCCAAAAACCTATCAGTAGGCTTTTGCTGTGGCTTTCTTCGTCGTTACTTTCGGCACGTAACCACAGATTCCATTCCTTTATCAGCTCGTCTTCCAGCTCTTCAACGCCCGAGTAGCGCAGTGCTGGGTTTTCTGCCATGCATTTTTGCACAATGGCATCGAAAAAGCCGGGCACGCGTGCCGATACGCTCGAAGGTGGCGGAAGCGTTTGTCGCAATTTCAAAATATCGAGGCGCTCTTCATCTACTGGTGCTTTGCTTGTAAGCAGGTGGTAGAGGATTGCACCTAAGGAATAGATGTCGCTGCGTTTGTCTGCTACGTTGTGCTGCACAAGCTCTGGCGCCACGTAGGCATAAATTTCAGGGTGTCGGGCTTCGCCAGCTTGAAGCAACCGGGCTATATAGCCAAAATGCAGTATTTTGATGTTGCCCCAGCGGTCCAGTAAAATGTACTCTGGCGAAAGGGCACCATGCACTAAGCCCAGTTGATGAGCGTGGGAGAGGGCATGCAGCAATTGCAGCACTATGGTTTGCACCTCCTGCAGACTGAATACTTTGCTTTTGAGTAGAGAAGCCAAAGGTTGTCCCTCTACGTCTTGGTAAATGAAATAGAGAATATTGCCTATCTCCACAAAATCTAAAAGGGTGGCAATATAGGGGTGTTGTAGTTTAAACAAGCGGGCAGCAACTTCTTTTAAACGATTGCTTACCTCCTTGTTCGGCGACTGTACTACCACCACTTGCACTTTACGGTTGAGATAGCGATGATGGGCACGGTAGATACTCCATGTGCGCTCCTCTTCCAGCACCTCTGTGACTGTATAGTTCAAGAATTGTGTTTGCGTGTCCATAGGCAATTATTGACTGATGGGGATAATAAGTTCCCTACCGGGGTAAAATTCTTTCTCCAACACTTTTTTGTTGCTCGTATCTATATCAGATAGCCCGTTGGCTTTGAGCAGTTCTTCAAGGCTGATACCATATTTTTGGGCAATAGAATGGGGGCTTTCGTTGACGTTGATTTTATGGATGGCACGTACCTTCACCTTTAAGCCTACGCCGGCTTGTATGTTATCTGCCGATGCCAGGTTGTTGATGCGCAGCAGGTGTTCAGGTGTCATATTGTAACGCTCGGCTATCTCGGTAAGCGTTTCGCCGGGGCTCACTTTGTGCAGGTAATCACGTGCTATCTGCTCTTCTTCTTCCTGGGTCGACAGGAACAAGCTTTCGGCACTCTCTTTTTCGGCTTTAACAAAAGCTTTTCGTTTTTCGAACTCCTGCCAAGCCGAGATATCGTGAGGGTAATAGGCTACCCTTGTAGCGCTCAAGATATCGCGCCGGCTGCCCCGCCACAAAATAAAAGCCGTGAGTATGGTCATAAACACAAGCAACACAAGCGGTGCATTCAGCTCCACGAAACTGTACTGCTCGGGAGTAAGTGTTTGAATACGGGCAGCTAAGATGGCTTTTTGCAGTTCCTGCAGGTTGGGGTAGCGTTTGGCAGGGTTGGGGTGGATAGCTTTGGCTAAGCAGTGCTCTACATGCTCAAATACACCGGGGTAGAAATTGGCTGCAGGGGGCAATGTACCCTTGAGTATATGCTCTTCGCCCAAGCTGCGCGGGTGTTTGCCAGTGATGAGATGGTACCATACCAAGCCTACTGCCTGCACGTAGTCTTGCGGAGCATGTAGCTGCTCTCTGCTGGGATGGTAGCAAAGCCCTTTGGGTGTGGATTCGTCGATGATACCCCGCAGTTTGATTCGTTCATCGGAGGTAATCCATATCATTTCGGTATCTAAGCGTGGGGGTGCCTCTCCTTTTTGTATCAGAAATTCCAGCACACTGATGAGCGAAAGTACCAGCCGCTGGGCTTTGCGCTCCGACAACGCCTTGCTTTGTTGTTGCATGTATTGGTCTATATTCGTGCCATCGAGGTGTTCCCAAATCAAGAAGGCGTTGTTATCTGTAATCAAGAAGTCGTAGAGAAGCGGCAACATGGGGTGTTGAAGTTCATTGACAGTGCCGGCATACTGCTTGATGCGCTCTATTACGGAACTTTTGCCCTGATAGTCAGGGGCTATGCTTTGAATGACGGCTAAGCGCCCGCTGCTATGCCGCGCCAAATGATACACAAAATAGGCGTCTTCTTTAAGAAAGCTTTCTATTCTGTATTGTGGAAAAAATTGCTCCATTAGCTGTATCATAGCATCAAAAGGTTAAATAAGCACACCATCGCGAATAATTGCTACAGGAAGGCTTGTTTGTGAAGACACCTGCAATAGGTCGTAGGTGTTTTGTTTAATCACGTTCGACAGATGACGCAAAGGCAGGTCGTTGGCATCAGTACCAAAAGGCTGTTCTATTTCTTCTGATATGACTTCTACGCCTGCCAGAGCATAGCTGATAAGAAATACGGCGGGTACTGTGTACCAGCCAAATTTATCGACCAAGCCTATGGGTAGAAAGAATGCATAGAAGATAATAAATGTTTTGATAAAAGAAGTATGTGAAAAGGGAATGGGTGTGTTTTTTATACGTTCACAAGCGCCCAAGACGTCTATCATTGCTTGAATCTGCTGTTTTATGTTGATTTTGTCTGCTTCGCACAAGAGTCCCGAACGAAACAACTCTTCTGTCTTTTTGAAAAGATAGCTGGCTACTTGATACGGCGGGTGTCCGGCTTGTTGCATGTCTTTTTTTTCCTTCTCATTTGGATAGTCGAAGATTTCCCAGTTTATTTTTGCACGCAGATGACCTTTCAAGGCATAAGCAAAATTGGCAATATGAGCAGCCACATAGTGCCGATTGGTCTGGTAGCGTTCGGGCAATACGGCATGGAAGTAGGCTGCCAGCGTGCGGCTGTGATTGACCAGCGCGCCCCATTGTTTGCGTCCTTCCCACCAGCGCTCATAAGAAGAATTGACACGAAACACCAGCGAAAGACCTAAAATAACCCCTACCAATGATAGGAAGGTGGGGTCTAATTGAATACTGAGCCGTTCTGGTGGATAGTGATAGTGCCTAAGATAGACGACAAGCAGACAGTAGGCTAAAATGAATGCCTGAATCTGAAATAATTCTTTCGCATTGTAAGCACTGCCAAAACCAAAAGCACTCAAAAATATCTTTCGCCAGTCTTTGGTGTTGTAGATAATCATTGCCAAGCAGTTTTAAACAAAGATAAAAAACTGTTTAGGGAGGACTGTTCAGGCAGCAAGATTTTTTTTTATTTTAGACCTTCGCCAAAATGAACAATCCCTATGCATCGACTCATGGGCTTTTTGTTTGTGTTTTATCTGCTTTGCGGTACTGTAAAAAGTTTTGCCCAGTACAAAGACCCGACTGAACAACCTTCCGAGACGCCACGAGAAAGCTTACAAAAGCCAGTACAGGAACAAGCGCAGCCGCCAAAAAAAGACAACAAGGCAAAGCAAAAAGTAGAGGGCAGACGTTTGCTTTTTGGCGGAAGTCTCGGCATGACTTTCGGTACAATTACCAACATAGACGTAGCGCCCAGTGTTATGTATCGTGCAACCGAACGTTTGATGCCCGGCATCGGAGTGCAGTATTCTTACTTCAGCCGAAAATACAGCAACGGCACTTTTAGCACCAGCATCTACGGAGGGCGTTCCTTCTTGCAGTACCTCCTGCATCCCAACGTATTTGCATGGGGGGAAGTAGAAGCCCTCAATGCCGAATTGTATGACGTGGCTACAGGCGAAACTGCCCGCGATTGGTTGGTGAGCCCTCTCATAGGCGGTGGGTACCGTCAAGCGATGGGAGAAGTAGGCAGTTTCAACTTGATGTTGCTTTACAATGTAAACTACGACAGCAATCGTACGATTTACGCCAGCCCTTTGGTCATCCGTTTTGGGGTGTGGTTTTGAGCTCTTGTGGCATAGGACGGCGGTAGCTTTTAAATAAACTTTCGACTTTGAGCTTGATAACACCCCAAAAGGCTTCTTTAAATATGCGAAAGCTCATTTTGGACTGCCCATGTGTGCGTTCGGTAAATACAATGGGCACCTCTTTCAGTTTAAAGCCATATTTCCATGCTTGGAATTTGATGGCTATCTGAAAGGCATAACCTACAAAAGCGATGCTGTCCAAATCGATGGTTTCCAGTACCTCGCGACGATAGCATTTAAAGCCTGCCGTGGCATCTTTTACGGGCATGCCGGTGATGAAGCGCACGTATTGACTGGCAAAATAAGAAAGCAAAACACGTTTCATGGGCCAATTCACTACATTAACACCCGTAATGTAGCGCGAGCCAATGGCTACATCGTAGCCTTCTTGGGCACAGGCTGCATATAAACGTAGCAGGTCCTGAGGGTTGTGCGAAAAGTCGGCATCCATTTCGAAAATATACTTATAGTGGCGTGCCAAGGCATAGCGGAAGCCGGTAATATAGGCAGTCCCCAAGCCCATTTTTCCGGGGCGCTCGATGAGATGAAGCCGCCCAGGGAATTCCTCTTGCAGGGCACGCACACGTGCGGCAGTGCCATCGGGCGAGTGGTCATCGACAATGAGTAAGTCGAGGGGCACCGCCAAGCCCATGACGCTGCGAATGAGTGGCTCTATGTTTTCTATTTCGTTGTATGTGGGCACAACTACGATACCTTCAGCAGCAGATGTATCGTTCATGATGTTTTATTTTACAATAACCGAATAATAAGCATTTTGGTGTGATTTTGTGCTTTTTCGTCATTAAGACACTTTGATTTTTTGTGCCAGCGCTTCGGCAAGACGCTTCCCTTTCTTGATACAGTCAGGCATGGATACTCCGCCTATCCAGTTTGCATGTACGTGGATGCCTTCGGCTTGGAGCTGTTTTGCGTGAGCCTCTACGGCGTCCATATAATCGTGATATTGCGGAATGGCTTTTTCCCAGCGACTGATGCGTTGCAGCACTGGAACGCCCTGTATGTGCAGCAGCTGCTTGAGTTCCAGGTTTATTTCGTGCATGATGCGCCGGTCGTCATACTGTACTTTATTGGCTTGAAGGGCTCCGCCCACAAAAGTGGTGATAAGTACCTCGTTGTCTTTGCAGCGTTCAGGAAAAATGCTACTACTCCATATGCTTCCCAAGCTGAAGCTGTTTTCTACTGCCGGGTGCAATGCCCCGAATCCCTCGGGCTTTTGTTTGAATTGAGGTTTGTAATACACACTGTGCACCACAGCCAAAGGGGGATAATAGACCTGTTGCCATGCCTCTTTTGCCGCTTCGTATTGCGCAGGCAGCAATTGGGCGGCTTCATGAGCCCCTACCGACAGCACTATTTGCGAGGCGCGTATGGGTTCGCCTTGGTCGAGATACACGACCCATGCCCCCTCTTGTTTTTCTATGCGCTTTACGCTCACCCCCAATAGCAAATCTTCCTTTATGACTTGTGTCAGGCGTTCCGGCAGGGTTTGCATGCCATTGCGAAACGATAAGCTCCGCCGTCGGGCACCTCCTTTGTTTTTTATGAACCCCTTGAGTACCGAGCCATAGTTTTGCTCATACTCTACCATCTGAGGAAATACTTTATCGATACGCAAACGGTAAGGGTCACCGGCATAAATGCCCGAAACAAAGGGCGTAACGGCATAATCTACGACTTCTTTCCCAAAACGGCGCTCAAAGAAAGCAGCGACACTTTCGCCGGTTTGGGGAGCTGCCGGACGCGACAGCTCACGAAAAATATCGAGTTTGGCTTTCCATGAAAAAAAGCCGTTGGCAAGCAGCGATAGGGGAGAGGCAGGTAAGGCTCTATACTCCCCTTGGCGCAAAATGTATCTTTTTTTACTCACAGCATGGGCTTCTACTATCTCGCTGCTTAGTTGAAGCTCATCAAGCAAGCTTTGCACCTCTGCATCTACCAGTAGGGAGTTGGGTCCCTCCTCAAACAAGTACTCTTTTTGGCGAATGGAGCGTATGTAGCCGCCAGTCTGTTTACTTTTTTCTATCAACTTGAAGGGTACACCTTGTTTACGCAGATAGTAGGCAAGACTTAGACCACTAATACCACCTCCAATAATTACTACCATAGATGTCTTTTGGTTTATGAGCGTGCAAATTTACGAAAACTTAGGGTGCTATAAACAACCTCTGCAAAGATGGCACAACTTTGAAGCAATATATGACAATTTGTCTTTTTTTTGAGGATTTTCTATTGAAAATACTGACAAAATGACTTATTCTTCCCACTGGCACAAGAGTTGAATAATAGAAGGGTGAACAACAAAAACAAATGTAAAACCCTAAAAAAGGAGGATGAGACTATGGCACTGGTAAAAAGAAACGAAAACACCGGACTGTTCCCCAGCCTGACCAACATGCTGGAAAACTTTTTCAACGACGAATGGTTCTTTGGTCGTGATGTAATGCCGATGCGCAGCTTCACTGTGCCGGCTGTAAACGTAAAAGAAACTGAGGAGAGCTTCGAATTGGAAGTAGCGGCTCCCGGTATGGACAAAAAAGACTTCAAAATTGAAGTAGAAGACGGCGTATTGACCATCTCTTCGGAAAAAGAAGTGAAAAACGAAGAGAAAGACGAAAAAGGCAACTATGTACGCCGCGAGTTCAGCTATCAATCTTTCAGACGCTCGTTTGTGTTGCCTGATACCGTGAATACCGAAAAAATCGAAGCTAAGTATAAAGACGGTATCTTGCATGTAAGCGTACCTAAGCGCGAAGAAGCCAAGAAGAAACCTACCCGTTTGATTGAAGTAAAATAAGGTAGCTTCCGGAAGATACTTAAAAGGGCGCGAGGCAGTCTTATCCTCCGCCCTTTTTTTGTGTGTCTTGCTCTAATGCAACCTTTGATTCGGATTGTTTTTGCTTGCTCTCTTCGATTCAAAAAGAAAAGTTTATTTTTGAGTAAATTTTGCCGTACAAATAAAAAAAAACACTGTTCTATGGATGTCAAAAGCCGCACGTTTTTGGAAAAATACTTGAACAATGCTTCGCCGACAGGCTTCGAAGCCGAAGGGCAAAAAATATGGCTCGACTACATCAAACCCTATATCGACGACTACCGTGTGGATAACTATGGTTCGGTGGTGGGTATTGTGAACCCCGAAGCAGACTACAAAGTAGTAATTGAAGCTCATGCTGACGAAATTTCTTGGTTTGTCAACTATATTGATGACAACGGTTATATCTATGTGATTCGCAACGGAGGCTCCGACCCTGTCATTGCGCCTTCTAAGCGCGTGAACATACACACCCCCAAAGGGATTGTGAAAGGGGTTTTTGGTTGGCCTGCCATTCATGTGCGTCATGGCGACAAAGAGCGAGACCCCAAGCCCGAAATCAAAAATATTTATATTGATGTGGGGGCTGAGTCGAAGCAAGAAGTGTTGGATATGGGCGTGGATGTAGGCTGTGTGGTTACTTTCGCCGACGAGCTCATGGAGTTGAACGGGCGCTACTGGGTAGGGCGTGCCCTCGACAACCGTATAGGAGGCTTTATGATTGCCGAGGTGGTGCGACGACTACATGAAAATGGTAAAAAACCATCGTTTGGATTGTATGTAGTCAACAGTGTGCAGGAGGAAATAGGCTTGCGGGGCGCTCAAATGATGGCAGACAGCATCAAACCCAACGTAGCCATCATTACCGATGTGTGTCATGATACCCAAGCGCCTTTATACAATAAAATACAAGACGGTGATTTTAAGGCAGGCAAAGGACCGGTGTTGACCTTCGGTCCTGCTGTGCAGAACAACTTACTCCGTTTTATTATGGAGGTGGCAGAGAAAGAAGGAATTCCCTATCAACGAGCCGCAGTATCGCGCTCCACAGGTACCGACACCGACTCTTTTGCCTATTCGAACGGGGGAGTGCCTTCTGCTTTGATTTCACTTCCTTTGAAGTATATGCACACGACGGTGGAAATGGTGCATAAAGAAGACGTGGAGCATATCATTCAATTGATGTATCATAGCATTTTGCATTTGAAAGCGGGGCAAGACTTCCGTTATTTCTCATAAACAAAGCATGAAATCAACGACCCACATTGTCATAGACCAAATGGGGCGGTGCGTCGAGGTGCCTCTATCGCCTCGGCGCATTATTTCTTTAGTGCCTTCACAAACAGAGCTTTTAGCTCATCTTGGCTTAGAGCAAGAAGTGGTAGGGATAACCAAGTTTTGTGTTCATCCGGAACGCTGGTATCGTTCCAAGCCTAAAGTAGGGGGCACCAAGCAGCTGCGTATGGAGGTGGTTGAGCGCCTGAACCCCGATTTAATCGTAGGCAACAAGGAAGAAAATGAAAAAAGCATGATAGAAGCCCTTTCGCAGCGTTACCCTGTGTGGATGAGCGACATTCGAAGCATAAACGACGCTTTGGACATGATAGGCAGACTGGGCTGCTTGGTAAACAAACAAGAAGAAGCAGAAAGCCTACAAAAGGCTATCACCGGGCGCTGGCAGACGGTGCGTAATATGGCTGCAGCTCTTCCTTTCCGAAAGGTACTTTACTTGATTTGGCGAAAGCCCTATATGGCTGCCGGCAAATCTACTTTTATCGATGAAGTGTTGCGTTTTTTAGGTTTCGAAAATATATGTACACAAGAGCGCTACCCGCTTGTGGAGTTTCCTGTGCATACAGCGCCAGCATGGGTTTTTCTTTCTTCTGAGCCTTATCCTTTCAAGGAAAAACACATAGAAGAAATACAGCAGCTTTATCCAAAGGCAAAAGCACTGGTAGTGGATGGTGAGATGTTTTCTTGGTATGGCAGTCGCATGTTGCAAGCACCAGCATATTTTGAATGCTTGCTGGAGCGCATGCTTGCTAGTTGCACCTCTTATTAGTATGGCACAGTTGCAGTTCTCAGTAGAGGTGGATGTTACAACAGCTTGGCAGCGTGTAGCTTTAGTGGCTGCTTTTGTCCAAAGCGATGCCTCTTGGCAATGGCATGCTGCTCCCCGGATTGCATGGTATTCGCTTCGCTGGAGTGGGTATTGAGTGAAGAATATGGGTGCTTCTTTTTTTATGGATACGTTAAAGCGACTTGCTCAGGGACTTAGCGGAATAAAAAAAGTGGGGCTTGTGTACCCCACTTTTGTGTATGATAGCTTGGTTGGACTATTCTAAGGTTCGTTTTACCTCGCGGCGTTCGAATACCTCAATGATGTCGCCTACTTGTATATCGTTGAAGCTCTTTATTGCCAAGCCACATTCAAAGCCGGCTTTTACTTCCGATACGTCGTCTTTGAATCGTTTCAAGCTTGCCAGCTCGCCGCTGTGGATAACAGTACCTTGGCGCACTACGCGAATTGGCAGGTTCCGTTTGATATAACCATCAGTTACGTAACAGCCGGCTACGGTGCCTACTTTCGAGATGTGGAATACTTCGCGCACTTCGGCGTTGCCCACAATCACTTCTTCTACGGTAGGTGCCAACATGCCTTCCATTGCGTCTTTCACCTCATTGATGACGTCATAAATCACAGAGTAGAGGCGTATTTCCACATGCTCTTGCTCTGCCAGTTTTTTGGCATTGGCTGAAGGACGCACTTGGAAGCCGATGATGATGGCATCGGATACGGCAGCAAGGTTTACATCCGATTCTGTGATTTGTCCTACCCCCCGGTGTACGATACGCACTTCTATTTCATCGGGTTTGGACAGTTTCAGCAGGGCATCGCTCAAGGCTTCTACCGAACCGTCCACGTCGCCTTTCACGATAAGGTTCAGCTGCTTGTAGTCGCCCAAGGCGCGGCGGCGGCTCAGGGTTTCGAGCGAGATGCGTTCGCTTGCACGAATGCGTTGCTCACGCAAAATTTGCTCGCGCTTGTTGGCTATTTCGCGCGCTTCTTTGTCGCTTTCCATCACATTGAACTTATCGCCGGCTTGGGGCGCTCCGTTCAAGCCTAAAACCTGAACGGGGGTGGAAGGACCTGCTTCTTTGAGTCTTTTGCCGGTGTGGTCGGTCATCGCTTTCACGCGCCCATAGTGAGTGCCCGCCAGCACGATGTCGCCCACATGCAAGGTGCCGTTTTGAACCAAGAGGGTAGCCACGTAGCCTTTGCCTTTGTCAAGGGCTGCTTCGATGACAGTTCCGGAAGCTTTGCGTTTGGGGTTGGCTTTCAGTTCTAGCAATTCTGCTTCAAGCAATACTTTTTCGAGCAGTTCGTCAATGCCTTCGCCTGTTTTGGCAGATACATGCTGACACTGATAAGGACCGCCCCATTCTTCAACCAGAATATTGATTTTAGCCAACTGCTCTTTTATTCTGTCGGGGTTGGCGGTGGGTTTGTCTATTTTGTTGATGGCAATGACAATAGGCACGCCGGCAGCCTGTGCGTGGTTGATGGCTTCGATGGTTTGAGGCATCACGCTATCGTCGGCAGCTACCACGATGATGGCAACGTCGGTTACTTTTGCACCACGAGCACGCATAGCAGTAAAGGCTTCGTGACCGGGCGTGTCAAGGAAAGTAATTTTTTTACCATCGGCGGTGGTTACACTGTAAGCACCAATGTGCTGGGTGATACCACCGGCTTCTTTTGCCGTCACGTTGGTGTTTCGTATATAGTCGAGCAAAGAGGTTTTCCCGTGGTCCACGTGCCCCATGACGGTAACTACCGGCGGGCGTGGCACCAAATCTTCTGGGTTGTCCTCTTCTTCTTCTATTTCTACTGCTATTTCTTCTTCTGCACTGATAAACTCCACATCATAGCCATATTCGGCAGCTATGAGTTCGATGATATCTGCCTCGAGGCGCTGGTTGATAGATACGAAGATACCCGACTGTATGCATTTGGTGATTACTTCATTGACGGGCACATCCATCAAGTTGGCAAGCTCAGCAGTAGAAATGAATTCGGTTACTTGCAATACATTCTTTTCTACGTCTTGCCCTTCTATCTCTACTTTTTCTTTGCGCTTACGTATGGTTTTTTTCTTCCCAGCACCACTTATCTTAGCTAAGGTGGCTTTGAGTTGTTCTTTTACCTCCTTGCTGCTGATTTCCTTCTTCTCTACGGCTTTTTTCTTGTTGCGATGCGATTTACGGTCTTGATTTCGATTGTCTTTTGCCTGGAGGTTGTCTGTTTTTTTATTGTTGTCGCTGTCTTTTTTGTTTTTCTTAATACGTACTCGACTGCGCTTTTTCTCGTCGGAAGAGGCAATGGGCTTGGCTTTCTTCTTTTTGCTTGTGTCGGGTAGTTCTATTTTTCCCAATACTTTCAAGCCTTCAAGTTTTTCTGCTTTGCCGCGGATGACATTTTCTTGTTCGGTATCGGTTGCCTCTTTGTTTTCTTGGGCAATGGGCTCTTCCTCTTGCTTAGGTTGAACTGTTATTTGTTCTTTCTCCATCTGTTTTTCTACAATGGGCTGCTGCTCTTGTTTAGCTTGCTTTTGGGGTTCCTCTTTTTTAGGCGTTGCTTCCTCTTTTTCTTTTTTAGCAGAAGAGGCAGTCTCTTGTGTTTGTTTTTCAGCCGAAGGAACAGGGTTGGCTTTTACGTCTGCAACAGGGGTGCTTTCTTTTTGCTTTTTGACTTCTTCTTTCTTTGCGCTGCTTTTTTGCTTGCCTTTTTCTTTTTTGGAAGATTTCTTCTCTATAGCATCCAAGTCTATTTTGCCCAGCACCTTCAAGCCTACTTTGGGGCGCTCAATAGCTTCTTCGGTCGAAGCATCTGCTTTGGCTTCTTTATCCTCTATGTTTTCTTTCTGCTCTTGTGGCTTGTCTTTTTTAGCTTGGGGCTTAGAGCTTGGAGGGGTAACCTTCGGCTCGCTGCTCTTGACGATTAGCTCTTCTTCCTCCTCCTCTTCTTCGTCTATGGTAGCTTTGCCTGTTTGGTCATCGGATTTGATGACCACGGTTTTGTCTATATGACGAATGGTTTTGGTTGAGGCTTCTTGTTTTTCAAGCGCAGCGTCTTGAAATTCTTTTACCAACAACTGAAATTGCTCATCGGTAATTTTTGCATTGGGATTATTTTCCACTTCGTGGCCCTTCTCTTTGAGAAATTCCACGATGGTAGTAGTTGCGGTGTTGAGTTTTCTTGCAGCCTGACTAAGCCTCATATACTGTTCCTTAATGATTTTATTTACAGTGACCCTGTTGCAGGAATCAACGCAAATTTACACAATTTAATTTGGTATTAAAAACGCAGGACCTCTTCACTTCTGAAAATGTGAGGCAAGCACGAAGAGGTCCTAAGTCTATTTTACTCGAATTCTTTACGCAATATGTCCAGCACGTAGTCGATGGTTTCTTCTTCGAGGTCGGTGCGGCGTACCAAGTCTTCTTTGGGCACTGCCAAAACGCTTTTGGCAGTATCGAAGCCCACCTTGCGGAACTCCTCGATAATCCACTCTTCTATTTCGTCTTGGAACTCTCTCAAGTCCACATCTTCCTCATCTTCTTCATCCATTTCACGAAATACATCTATTTCCCTGCCTATGAGCTTGCCGGCAAGTTTAATGTTGAGTCCGTTTTTACCGATAGCCAAAGGCACTTGGTCTAATTTCAAGTAAACTGAAACGCGTCCATTTTCTTCGAGCTTGACGGCTGAAAGCTTGGCGGGTGCCAAAGCACGGGCAATGAGCAGTTCCAAGTTATCGGTATAGTTGATGACGTCTATGTTTTCGTTGTTTAGCTCGCGCACGATGGCGTGGATGCGAGAACCGCGCATGCCCACACAAGCGCCTACGGGGTCGATGCGGTCATCGAACGATTCCACGGCTACTTTGGCACGTTCGCCGGGTTCACGCACTACCTTGCGTATGGCTATGATACCGTCGGCGACTTCGGGTACTTCCTGTTCGAAGAGGCGTTCGAGAAATACGGGGGAGGTCCGAGACAAAATGACTTTCGGCGAGCCATGGATGAGCTCTACTTTGTCTACAATGGCACGGATGGTATCGCCCTTGCGGTAACGGTCCTTGGGAATTTGCTGATTGCGAGGCAAAAGCAATTCGTTGTCTTCATTGTCAAGGACAATAAGGTCACGGTTGCGCAAGACTTGGTACACTTCTCCGGTAACGATGGTGCCGACCAGGTCTTTGTATTTCAAGAACATGCGTTCTTTTTCCCAGTCTTTTATTTTTTGAATGAGCGTTTGGCGCCCGGTCATGATGACACGCCGTCCAAAGTTCTGAGGGTCGATGGGTTCGGCAATTTCTTCGCCTACCTCAAAGTCTGCTTCTATTTTGCGTGCCTCTGAAAGACTGATTTTGGTGTTGTCATCAGCCAGTTCGGGGGAATCGTCGGGCACTATTTCACGATAGCGGAATATTTCAAGGTCGCCGTCGGAGTTGATGATGACATCGAAGTTAGAGTCATCGCCGTATTGCTTGCGTATCATAGTGCGAAACACATCTTCTATGATACGAATCATGGTGGGGCGGTCAATGCCTTTGGCACGCGCCAGCTCCATGAACGATTCGGTTAATTCTCTGTTATCAATCATATCTTATCTTTTTATTCAACAACAACATATATTGCTTCTACGTCTTCGAGCTTTACCTCGATGGGGGTTTCTTTCCACTTGCCTTTGGCAGTGGGGTGTGGCTCCAATTGGGTGAGCTGCAAGCTTGTAGCGGTGTAGGCTTCGAGTCGGGCAAGCAGTTGTTTGTTGCCGGTAAGGTGCACCGATACGTGCCGCCCTATATTTTTGCGGAATTGGCGTTCTCCGCTTAGCGGGCGGTCTAAGCCAGGCGACGATACCTCCAGGGTGTAACCTTCGTCCAGCTCTGCGATTTGGTCTAACAAATCCCCAATTTGGCGGCTCAATTCCGCACACTCATCTATTTGAATGCCTGTATCGGTATCTACGAAGATAGCTACACGCGTTTTGCGTCGAAAGGGCTTTACCTCTATATCCACCAGATAATAGGGTTCTTGAATAAGGGGCATGATGCATGCCCGGATGCGCTCCTTTAATTCTTGTACCTCCATACCTTCCTATATTTTGTTTTGCCGATGCTATAAGCAAAAGAGGGGTATTGCTACCCCTCTTTACAAGAGATCTGTCTTAGCACAAAGGTACAAAAAGCTGTTTATGTAGTCAATAAGTGAGTTAATTTTTTAAACAAAACCCCCTCTTTTAGAGCATATAACGACACTTTGAGGTAAGAAAGCCCGACTTGGTGCATGACATAGTGCAGAAGTATGGAAGCGACAACAATCATATCGACACGCATTTCGGACATGCCGGCTATGTTTAGGCGCTCCTGCCTGTTTTTCTTGAGTAGTTGCCAATGGATTTTTTCAAATTGGGAAAAAGTAATTTCATCACACGGCATGCCTGTTTGTGCCTCTTCTATGTCTTTGAGCGTGTCGAAAGTGCCGGAAGAGCCAATTAAATAGACAGGGCGATACTGGCGACATGCTTCGAAGAGGGGTTCGAGCTCCTGTGCCAAGTAGTGGCGCAGGAGCTCGATGTCCTGGGGGTGAATGGGGTCGTGGTGCATGAACAAATCGAAAAGACGCTGGGCACCCATTTCAAAGCTTTTTTTCCATAATATCTCCCGGTCGGTACCGATAATAAACTCCACACTACCGCCGCCTATATCCATGATGAGTGCGGGGGCGCTACCTATGGGCATGTAAGCTTTTACGCCATAGTAGATAAGTTCTGCTTCTTCTTCACCGTCGATGATTTGTATGTTTAAGCCAAACTCTTCTTTTATTTTTTGTACCAGCCAAGTGCCGTTGCTTGCATTGCGCAGAGCGCTGGTAGCCATGGCTTCTACTTCGCCGGGGTTTATGTCGTATTCGGCAAGACTAAGTCGGAAGTAGCGTAGCGCTTCGAACATGCGTGTTTGGGCTTGCTCGTTGATGATGCCCCGGCTAATGCCGTTTTGTCCTATCTTTACAGCTATTTTCTCTTTATGGATGACTTCGAACGGCTGGTAATCGGGAAGAGGGTTTTTTAGTTTGGCAATCAAAAGATGAAAGGTATTGGTCCCTAAGTCCATCACGCTTAGGGGCGATTCGTAAAGCTTTTGCAGCTTGTTTTTGCAATATTTAGACTGTGTTTTCATTGTCTGTGTATGAGATGCCAGCAAAACGCACGCCAAATTTAATTGCTTTCTTGCTTAAAGTTAGTTTTTGGGTGTTATTTTATTGTTAATACCTTGTTCTTGGTAAAAGTGGCAGGTGATTTATTTTCTTCTTTTTTCTTTTTATACCTGTCTAAGGAATAAGACGGCTACCTTACAAAAAAACATCACTCGAATTTGTATAGTTTTGCCAGTAGTTTTATGGGATAGAGTGTTTTATGATTCAGATACAAACGCCTGTATGGCAAGACTATGAGCTCATTGACAGCGGCAATCGCTACAAACTGGAGCGTTTTGGGAACTATGTACTGTCGCGCCCAGAGCCCCAAGCTGTTTGGGACCCTGCTTTGCCACAAGAAAAATGGCGACAGTTGGCACATGTGCATTTTGCTTTAACAGGCAAGGGAGGGCGTGAAGAGCGGGGCGAGTGGCAGCATTACCGTGCGTTGAAAGAACCTTGGTTTGTGCAGTATAAAAGTAAGCAACTAAGTCTTCGCTTTCGGTTGGCACTGACCGCTTTTAAACATGTGGGCTTATTTCCTGAACAAGCTGCCAATTGGGAATACATAGCTTCGGTATGTAAGCGTATGCAACAGCCCAAAGTGTTGAACTTATTTGCTTACACAGGGGGGGCATCGTTGGCGGCGCGTCAAGCGGGTGCTGATGTGGTGCACGTTGACGCGGTGCGGCAGGTAGTCAACTGGGCAAGTCAAAACCAAGAAGCTTCTAAACTGGACGGCATCCGTTGGGTGGTTGAAGACGCTATGAAGTTTGTGCAGCGTGAGGTGAAGCGCGGGCGCAAGTACCAAGGCATCTTGCTGGACCCGCCAGCTTATGGAAGAGGTCCTAATGGCGAAAAGTGGGTGTTGGAAGACCACATCAACGAGCTGATGCAGCTGTGTGCAAAATTGTTAGATGAGCAGCAGCACTTCTTCCTCTTGAACCTGTATTCGGTTGGCTTTTCTGCCTTAATTGCAGAGAGCCTGACCCAAAGCGTTTTCCGACATCTGCCGGCAGCTCGGCATGCCGAGGTAGGCGAGTTGTATGTGCCCGACCATGCTGGGCGCAAACTACCCTTAGGTACTTATTTGCGTTTTCAAGGAGGCTTCTGACCAAACTTTAAAAAACAATATACTGCAAGATTCGTTTTTTTTAAAAAACCTTCGTTTCATCAGCTGCGTATTATTGAAGTGAAAGAGCAAAATGGAAGTGTCTGTTACAAAAGAAGGCGACATATGGGTATTGTGCCCCAAAGGCGAGTTGGATGCTGCTTCTTCCATTCTTTTCGATGAAGCCATAGAGAAAGCAAAAGCCCAAGGTGCTCAAAAGATATTGATAGATTTTGAAGAGTTGAATTACATTTCTTCGGCAGGCTTGGGTGTAATTCTCTCACACTTAGATGAGTTTGAGGAGAAGCATATTAAGTTAGCGATTTGTTCCATGAAGCCCAAGGTCGCCAATGTGTTTGAAATTTTGGGCGTGGACCGTTTACTGAATATTTACGGCAACCGAAATGAAGCTAATACTTATTTAAATGAGGCTTAACCTGAATATATTTTACGTTAAATGAGGCTTAACCTGAACATACCTTACGATAGTCGTTATTTGTCTGATTTGCGTCGCTTTGTTTGGCGTGCACTCCACTCATTGGCACTATCCGAAATTACCTTGAATCAACTGGTGTTGGCTGTAGACGAGGTGTGCAGCAATCTGATTGTCCACGTGCCTGCCGCTTCTACCGACCGCATCTGGGTGGAGATTATACTCAAAGAAGACTTGCTAATCATTGAAATAGTGGACACCTCCGGTCGTTCGGCTTTTGATATGAAAGGCTACACCCCACCCCGTATTCAGGCTTTGATTCGTAGCCGCCGGAAAGGTGGTTTAGGCTTGCGTCTGGTGCGTTCCATCATGGATAAAGTAGATGTTTTTGAAAGGGAAGGTTGTCGTGTGTGGCGTTTGCAAAAAGCTTTGGTATCTGAAAAAGCTTCTTAGTTCCTTTTGTGGAAAATTTGTAAAATTGCAGACGCCATTTCTCTCAAAGGCAAATGACTAAACCGTATGAATCTTTTTAGAGCCTATTATCTGCTGGGCGGGGTTGTTCTTTTTTTAGTGTCATGCAATCGTTCTGTGCATGCCCCAAAGCAACAAGCCCGTATGGAAGAACAAGACCCAGTGATTGCTTATGTGGGCAATGAGCCCATCCGGCGTTCAGAGTTTTTGTTTGTCTATGAAAAAAACCTTACCCAAGATGATAGCGCCTATACAGAGCAAAGTCTGCGCGATTATCTGGACCTCTATATTAAGTTCAAGCTGAAGGTACTGTATGCCCGCGAACAAGGTGTGGACACTACCGCGCAGTTTTTGCAGGAGTTTGAAACCTATAAGGAACAGCTTGCCAAGCCATATTTGAAGGACAATCGCACCATAGACTCGCTGGCAAAGCAAGCCTACGAGCGTATGAAGACAGAAGTGAGCGCATCGCATATCTTGGTAGCAGTAGCTGAGGATGCCTCACCGCAGGACACCATGCGTGCCTATGAGCGCATACAGCAAATTCGTCAAGAAGTGGTAAATGGTGCCGACTTTGGTGTGTTGGCACGCCGTTATTCCGATGACCCTTCAGCTAAAACCAATCGCGGCTATCTGGGCTACTTCACCGCTTTGCAGATGGTTTATCCTTTCGAAAATATGGCATATGAAACGCCTGTAGGTGAAGTGTCGCCTATTTTTCGCACGAAGTATGGTTACCATATCTTGAAAGTACACGACAAGCGCCCCAACAGCGGTAAAGTACAGGTAGCGCACATCATGTTGCGAGTACCCAAGGGCATTACGGAAAAAGATTCTGTTGCTTTGCGCAATAAGATTTGGGATATTTACCGCCGTCTGCAGAAGGGTGAGTCTTGGGAGAGTCTGTGCAGACAGTACTCCGAAGACCAAAACACCAAAAGCAAGGGAGGCGAGTTGCCCCCCTTTACTGTGGGGACCACCTTGCCCGAATTTGAAGCTGTTGCTTTTGCCCTAAAGAAACCCGGCGACATCTCTGAGCCTTTCCTGACGCCCTATGGTTGGCATATTGTAAAGCTCATCAAGCGCCAAGAGCTGGAACCTTATGAAGAAATAGAAGAGCTGATTAAACGGCATGTAGCTCGGGACAGCCGTTCCAAGGTGAGCCAAGAAGCACTGCTGCGTCGTTTGAAGAGCGAAAACCGTTTAAAGGTAAGCGAAAAAGCCAAAAGGCAGCTGTGGGCTTATGCCGATTCCACTCTATTACAAGCGCGCTGGGCACCTGCCTTGCCCGAAAAGCTATTGAGTGAAGTGCTCATTGCCTTTGAGCATCCTCAAGTGCAAGAAAAAGCGCTGTTGTCGGTGAAAGACTTTGTGGAATATGTGCAGCGGGTGCAAGTGCCTCAGAATCACACAACGCCCCATGCTTATCTGGATGCACTCTTTGAACGTTACGTAGATGAGCAAGCCTTGGCTTTTGAAAAAGCCCATTTGAGTGAAAAATACCCCGAGTATCGTCACCTACTGCGTGAGTACCGTGAGGGTATGATGCTTTTTCATGTCATGACCGAAAAGGTATGGACGCGTGCCATTGAAGATACTGCCGGAGCACGCCGATTCTTCGAGGCGCATCGGGAGCGCTACCAATACCCACAACGGGTGCATGCTTTGATTATTTCGAGCCAGAACAAAAAAGACCTTCAACGGGCAGTAGCATTGTTGCAGGAGAACAATGGGCGCTATGCTGTCGTGAACCCTTACGTTATTGACTACCCCAAAGGGGAAACCTCCTTTGCCCGTTCACATCTCATGAAGATTGACCAATTGGTGAGCTTGTTGCTTGAAGATGAAGCTATGAAGATAGAAATTGCCGGCTATCAGGAGAAGCAAGAGCCAGAAGGGACCTCGAAAAGCCGCATAGAAGCTCTGGTGCAGTATTTGAAGCAACGTGGGGTGAGTTCCACACAAATTGTACAGAAAGACTACATGCACTACCGCAACAGCCGCAAGGTAGAGCTAAGTGTGTTTTCTACCTCGCCGCAGGCACTGAAAAACCTAATAGACGGCATAGAGGTACGAGAAGGCGCTTTTGAAGCAGACAAAGAGCCGGTACTTAAACAAGTGGAGTTGCGGAGTGGTGATTACACCTTTTCGAAAGATGGTAAACATTTCTTTGTACGTATCATAAAAGTAGAGCCTGCTCGTTTGAAGGAATACAATGAGGCACGCGGTGAGGTAATCAACGATTATCAAAAGTTTTTGGAAGAAGAATGGGTGAAAGAGCTGAAAGAGCGCTACCCCGTGCGCATTGTGCAAGAAAACTTGTTGTCATTAGTAAAAAAGTAAAATGAAAAATTATTTGCTGGCTTTTGGGGCTGTCTGTTTGTTGCTGGCGTGTCAGCCGGAGGGTGGAGACACCAAGAAAATAGTAGCTCGCGTGAAAGACAAAGTGCTGTATGAAGAGGACCTTCAGTCGGTGGTGCCTCCAAGAACCCCCCCACAAGACAGTGCCCAGCTGGTCAAGCGCTACATAGACCTGTGGGTGCGTAAGCAGCTCCTGCTGCAAAAGGCACTACAAGAAACAGAAATCGATGAGAAATCGCTGAACCGGAAGGTAGAGGACTACCGTAATTCCCTTATATTATTCGAATTTGAACAGCAGTATCTTAGCCGAAACTTAGATACTCTGATTACCCAAGCTGAATTGGACTCTTTTTACCGAGAACACCAAGAGGACTTCAGACTGCAAGAACCTTTGGTGCAAGTGCGTTTTGTGGAATTGCCCGTAGAAAGCAAACAACTCGATGTCATCAGACGTGCTATCAAGAGCAACAAAAAAGAAGACTTGAGCCGACTGAAATCTGTTTGTTTGCAATATGCATTTAGTTGTTCTTTGAATGATTCGACTTGGGTGCCTTTGCGACAGGTAATCATGAACACCTCTTTTGCCGAGGAAGAAGCTCCCACTCGCTTATTGCAGAAAGGACAATTGTGGGAAAAAACTACGGAAGTGGGGGCGAGTTTGCTTTTCATTAAAGACATACTGCCTGCTGGTGCGGTTGCTCCGCTTGAATATGTAAAAGATAGAATGAAAGAAATGATTTATAACCGGAGACGCATCCAGACAATCCAACGGCTGGAAGAAGATATATATGCCGAAGCAAAACAGAAAAAATTATTTGAAATTTATGAAAACAATCATTAAGCTTTGCTTTTCCCTTGCCTTTTCTTTTGTTCTATTTTTTACCTGCCACTTGACAACCCTTGCCCAGCAGCAAGTACTGGATAAAATCATTGCTCGGGTAGATGATTATATCATCCTGCAATCAGACCTGGAGCTTTATTTTGAAGAGCTGGTGGAGGATGGGCGTTTGCCGCGTACACCACAAGCCAAGTGTCAGCTTCTGCAAAGCATGGTGGTAAATAAGATGCTGCTGGCTAAAGCCGAAATAGACTCTGTAACTGTAAGCGACCAGTTGATTGAAGTGGAAACAGAACAACGTATCGATGCGCTCTTGCAAGGGCGTTCGCCGAAGGTACTCGAAGAGCTTTATGGCAAATCCTTTGAAGATTTGAAGCGGGAGTTGCAGCAATCGCTCAAAGAAGAGCGAATTGCCCAGACAATGCGTTCCAAAATCACCGAAGGCATAGGAATTACCCCCGCAGAGGTGAAACGCTATTTCAAGCGTTTGCCCAAAGACAGCATCCCTATCATCCCCACAGAGTTTGAAGTGGCGCAGATAGTGCGTGTTTTGCCTCTAAAAGAAGAAGAGCGCCAGCGTGTAAAAGAACAATTGGAAACCATCAGGAAACGTATTGTAGAAGATGGAGAAGCTTTCGAAAAGCTTGCCAAAATTTATGGACAAGACGGTACCCGCGACTTCGGCGGTGACTTGGGCTGGCAGCGTCGCGGCAACTTGGTTCCTGAGTTTGAAGCAGTGGTTTTCCGCTTGAAGCCCGGCGAGGTATCCCGTGTTTTTGAAACTCCTTTCGGTTTTCATATCGTGAAACTTGAGGAGCGTCGTGGCGACGAATTCCGCTGCCGTCATATATTGATAATTCCCGACTGGTCGAAGGTGGAAAAAGAACAAGAGTATAGGTTTTTGGACAGCTTGCGCCGTGTCATACAAGTCGACAGCCTCACTTTCGAGAAAGCAGCCATTCAGTTTTCGCAAGACAAAGGCGTGCAGTCGCTTAATACTGCTGCCAACGGTGGCTACTTCATGAGCCGGAAAGGTGCTTACCGCATACCAGACAAGGAATTAGATGCCTATCTCTATCGTGTGCTCGACACCATGAAAGTAGGTACTATTTCGAAGCCCATGGAATACCGCATGCCCGACGGAAAGCGTGCTTTGCGTATCATTTACTTCAAAGCAAAGTATCCTGCTCATTTTGCTTCTTTAGAAACTGACTTTGACCGTATTGCCGAAATGGCACTGGAAGAGAAGAAAAACAAAGTACTTAATGAGTGGTTTTTAAAAGCCAAAGACGAATTGTATATTCATGTAGCCCCTGAATACCGGGGCTGTCAGATTTTTGGAGCAGAATAACCCATAAACCCATGGAGAACCATCAAGTAGATATACATACGGCGAGGGCTTTTGCTGCTGCCTACCGTAAGCTGAAAGAAGAAATACACAAAGTGATTGTAGGGCAGGATGAAGTAATCGATCAATTGTTGATAGCCCTTTTTTCTAAGGGGCACTGTGTGTTGGTAGGTGTACCCGGCTTGGCAAAAACGCTTTTGATTCAGACCATAGCCCAGTGTTTTGCCCTTTCTTTTCACCGCATACAATTTACGCCCGACCTAATGCCGGCAGATATTATCGGCTCGGAGACCTTAGATAAAGAGCGCAATTTTAAGTTTGTCAAAGGACCTATCTTTGCTCACATCATTCTGGCGGATGAAATAAATCGTACTCCACCTAAGACACAAGCTGCCTTGCTCGAAGCCATGCAGGAGCGTGCCGTTACTATTGGAGGGCAGCGCTATCCTTTGCCGAATCCTTTCTTTGTATTGGCTACGCAAAACCCCATAGAGCAGGAGGGAACCTATCCGCTGCCGGAAGCCCAACTGGACCGTTTTATGTTTGAAATTCAACTTACCTACCCCTCTTTTGAAGAGGAAGTAGAAGTCATCCGGCGTACAACGGGCGCTTATCATGCAGAAGTGAAAAAGGTATTGGAAGAGCAGGAGCTATTGTTGTTTCAGGAGCTGGTGCGCAAAGTGCCCGTTGCCGATAATGTAATAGAGTATGCTGTGCGTTTGGTACAGAAAACGCGCCCGACAATTGAGAGCAATACCGTAGCTGTTGAATATTTGGAGTGGGGGGCAGGACCGCGGGCTTCTCAATATCTTATTTTGGGAGGAAAATGTCATGCTTTGCTGCATGGCAAGCTATCGCCCGACATAGAAGATGTACAAGCAGTGGCACTTCCTGTTCTACGCCACCGTATAGTACGCAACTTCAAAGCAGAAGCAGAAGGCATTAGTCTCGACACCATTATTCAAAAGTTGCTATGACAATAGCAGGAGCAATTAAACAACGGGAGGCTGCGACGAGGATTCGGTTTTTACTTTATGTCGGAAAGTAGCTTCCGTTGCTTTTTGAGTTTTAGAAAAATAGCGCTTTTCCAGAAAGATAATCAGGGAATTTAGTAGTAGCCCCCATGCCACAAGTGTATAAAGTTGAATATGCACGGCAGAGTTGGGTAGAAGATACATACTGGCTATCACCATAAGCTGGAATAAAAGTAGGAAAATACTTGTCTGAATATGGTTAAACCCTGCTCTCAACAAAACATGGTGTAGATGGCTGCGGTCTCCGGAGAATGGGGAGCGTTTATTTATGACTCTTATAATGAAGACGCGTACGGTATCAATCAAGGGAACCGATAACACAGCCATAGCAATGGATGGGGCGACTCCGGGTGCATAAATTTTCAGCTGATAGGCATGTTCTATAAAACCTATGCTTAGTACTGCCATCAAAAAGCCTAAAATCAGCGAGCCGGTATCGCCCATAAATACTAGGGCTTCTTTTCGAAAATTAAAATAGAGAAAGGCAGCGACTGCACCTGCTACAGCAAAACTTGCTACGGCTAAATATTGAATGTCGTAAACAGTGTACCAGATACCAAAAAACAAAGAAGCCGCCAACACAAGAGTGCCGGCAAGTCCGTTGACACCATCTACAAGGTTAATGGCATTGATAATGGTTATGTACACAAAAAAGGTGAGTGCGTAAGCTATTGGTAAAGGTAAATCACCTATTCCCCACAGCCCATACATGCCATGCAGCCACACATTGCCTTTGAACACAGCCAGCCCGATGGCAAACACTTGGGCAGCCAGTTTTTTAAGCGGCGGTAGGGGCATCAAGTCGTCTTTCACGCCTGTGAAAAATAGAAAGATAAGAGCAGCAATGATTCCCAGCAACTGGTGACCGTTGGTTGCATAGTTGCTAAAAATGGTCAAACTGAGAATAAAACCAATGAATATGCCGACGCCTCCTAATGTCGGCGTTTGTGAGAGGTGAGCCTTGCGGGCATCTGGATAATCAAGCAAGCCTTTTGCTTGAGCAAGCTTGATAATTTTCGGAATACTGCCCCATGCTCCCACTGCTGCACACACAAACACCAAGCCCAATTGATAATACATGTCCTACTTTTAGATGGTTCTATCCTTTGAAGATACACATTTTCCAATGCTTTTAAAAAGCATATTTGTCTCCAAATACTACTTTTAATGCAGTGGATAGAATGATTTTCAAATCAAGCCAAAAGCTCCAGTTTTGAATATAGTAAAGGTCGTAATTGACGCGGCTTTTATACAGGTCAGTATTAAACCCACGGTTACCGTTAATCTGAGCTAAGCCAGTAATGCCGGGTTTCACCAGATAACGGAGAGGATAATTTGGTATAAGTTCTGAAAACTTCTCATCTTCTTGTATTGCATGAGGGCGAGGACCTATAACAGACATATCACCTTTGAGTACATTGAAGAATTGAGGTAGTTCATCTAAACTGGTTCTGCGTAACCAAGCACCTAAGCGTGTCACTCGGCAATCATTTTTTAGGGTTGGTTTATATTCTGTATCTCGAGGGCAGTAGCGCATAGTTCGAAACTTGATGCATCGAAAAGTTTTGCCATTTTTCCCGCCACGTTCTTGTATGAAAAAAACAGGACCCCGAGAATCTAACTTAATAAGCAGGGCGAGTAGAGGCACGAGCCAGCTTAAAACAAAAATGACGACCAATAGTGAAAAGACAATGTCGAACCCCCGTTTGAGCAGTGCATTGCCTGGCTTGTCTAAAGGGATATCGATATGGACAAATACTTCATTGAACGAGCCTGGGCGCTGATTTACTTGTGTAGTCGTAGATGCTGATTGAAACATGGTAAACTTAGGATGTTTTTGAAGAAAGATAGAAGCAATACTGTGTTGTAAAACCTCAAATTTTTTGCCAAACCATGGGGGTAGTTATGTAAAACCTAAAAGAAGCGCTCACATAAGAGCCTTTTGGGATGAAAAGATTTAAAATAACCCCTCAGGGAGTTTCTACTTCTGTTTCTTCTACTACTTTTACCTCTACTCCTTCTGGAGTGCTGTCAGTGGGTATGGCGGTAGATTGCGGCTGCATTTCAACCGGAGTTTTTTCTGAAGAAGACACGCCTTTTGTAGAATTTATGCTATCTGCTTTATTATTTTCTTGGGTTTGTTCGCTCCCGGAGCATGCAAACAGCAGGCTTGTAACAAACACCATAAACAGGCAGATAGATTTTTTCATGATTGTTGAATTTTAATAGTTCCTGTTGCTTATTGAGAAGCAAAGATAATGCCTATTTTTCACGAAAGTAGAGGCGAATAGGCACCCCTTCAAAGTCAAAATGCTTGCGGAGCTGGTTTTCCAGATAGCGACGGTAGGTTTCCGGTATGTATTTAGGATGGTTGCAGAAGAAAGCAAAAGAGGGGACACGCGTCGGCAGTTGGGTTATGTATTTAATCTTGATATGGTGCCCGCGATATGCCGGTGGCGGATAGTGTGCAATCACCTGCTGCATCACCTCATTGAGTTTGGAGGTAGGCACCCGTTGTTGTTTATTTTCATATACACGGATGGCTGTTTCGATGGTTTGAAATACGCGCTGTTTATTCAGCACAGAGGTGAACAGCACTGGGATATAATCCATGGGGCTGATTTTTTGGCGAATGACATCCAAATAGCGCTTATAGGTCATGTGGTCTTTTTCTATGAGGTCCCACTTGTTGACCATCAGCACCATGCCTTTGCCATCTTTTTCTGCAAGACGCAAAATGGAAATGTCTTGCGAGGTGATGCCCTCTTGGGCATCGACCATCATAATGCAAACATCGCTTTGTTCTATTGCGCGTAGAGTACGCATTACCGAGTAGAATTCAATGCTGTCTTTGATACGGTTTTTACGTCTTAATCCGGCGGTATCGGTCAAAATAAACTCTTTGCCAAAGGATTTGTAGTGGGTGTCTATGGCATCGCGTGTGGTGCCTGCAATATCGGTTACTATGTTGCGTTCTTCGCCCAGCAGCAGGTTTACAAAAGACGATTTTCCGACGTTGGGCTTTCCTATAATAGCTATGCGGGGAATGCCTTCGTCTGGGGCGATACCTGAGGTGGGCGTTAAATGCTTCACTACTTCGTCGAGCAGGTCTCCGGTACCACTGCCTGTTTGTGCCGAAATGGGAAAAATCTTGTCGAAGCCAAGTGTATAAAACTCGGCAGCTTGTTGCGTGCGATCTAAGGTCTCTGCTTTGTTGGCAACAACCATTATCGGTTTGTCATAACGGCGCAGAACTTTGGCAAATTCCTCATCCAGCGGATGTAACCCACTTTGTGTATCCACCATAAAAAGCACGACATCGGATTCTTCTATGGCTATTTCTACCTGTCGGCGGATGGCTGCTTCAAAGACGTCTTCGGAGCCCACGACATACCCTCCGGTATCTACGACTGTAAAAGGCGTGCCGTTCCATTCGGTTTTACCGTAGTGTCGGTCGCGGGTTACTCCGCTTTCATCATCCATGATGGCTTTGCGCTCTCCGATGAGGCGGTTAAAAAATGTTGATTTCCCCACGTTGGGTCGTCCCACGATTGCCACTATATTTCCCATAGGTGCATTTCTTTTTCTTAAAAAAAACAGTTTGATTAAAAGTAAAATGGTTTTAAGGCTTTTTATAGCCGAGACGCTCGAGCCAGCGCTCTTGGCGACGCCAGTTCTTAATGACCTTCACATGCAACTCCAGATACACTTTTTTTCCAAGAAAGGCTTCTAATTCTTTGCGTGCAGCGACGCCTACTTGTTTGAGGGCGCTTCCGCCTTTGCCGATTAGTATTTTGCGTTGGCTTTCGCGCTCCACGATGATGTCGGCTTGGATATGAATGATATGTTCTTTTTCCTTGAAAGAAAATATCTGCACATCGCAGCTATAGGGAATTTCTTCACGGTAGAGAAGGAATATTTTTTCTCGGATGATTTCGGCTGCAAAAAAACGCTCGCTTTGGTCGCTGATTTGTTCTTTGTCGAAATAAGGGGGATGTTCTGGTAAATAGCTAAGCAAAGCACTAAGCAGCGTATCTAAGTTAAAATGATAAAGGGCAGAGACAGGAATAACTGCTTTGGCGTTGGGCAGGCGGCTTTCCCAATACTCTACGGCTTGTGCCAGTTTTGCTTGTTCGCTTGTATCTGCCTTGTTGATAGCTACTATGATAGGTTGAGCCGTATGCGTGAGGTAATCAACCAAAGCAGACTCTTCCCACTGCTCGTGAGGCTCTACGACAATCAATAATATATCGGCGTCTTCGAGTGCCTGCTGCACATAGTGCATCATGCGTTTGTGCAGCTCGTATTTGGGTTCCAAAATGCCCGGTGTGTCTTGGTAAATAATCTGATAGTCGTCTCCGTTGAGAATGCCGGTAACACGGTGGCGCGTGGTTTGTGCCTTAGGAGTGGCAATAGATAATTTTTCACCCACCAGAGCATTCATTAAAGTGGACTTTCCCACGTTCGGCTTGCCAATGATACTGACGAATCCTGCCTTGTGTTTTGCTTCGTTTTGCATTGAAAATGAATTGTGTACTGAATAAGAGTCGAAATAACGTTGATTTTTTTTACAAAGATACTTGTTTTGTTTTAAAAAGTCGCATATATTTGCCCTCGCAAATGAGACAAACACCGCGGGGTGGAGCAGTTGGTAGCTCGTCGGGCTCATAACCCGAAGGTCGCAGGTTCGAGTCCTGCCCCCGCTACTAAGCCAAGCGGTCAATCCTCACCATTGACCGCTTTTATCTTTTTTAGTTGCCCCATCTTGATTCGAGTCCCATTCCAAATAGTGCAAAGTCGTAACGTACAGGGTCGTGAGGGTCAAGCATTTTTAGCTGTTCGGTAAGTGATAGCGCTGCGTGCCAGTTGACTTGTTCTTTTTGAAGTAGCCCGAGGCGCAAGGAGGTGCGTACTACATGCACATCGCAGGGGCATACAAGCTGTGCCGGGCTGATATTTTGCCATAAACCGAAATCAACGCCTTGCTCGTCGTGGCGTACCATCCAGCGTAAATACATAGTTAGGCGCTTGCATGCCGATTGACGGGCAGGTGTGGGTACGTGTTTGCGTGTACGTAGAGGGGCATAAGGCAAGCTAAAAAAGTAGCAGTGAAAATGCCGAAGATGGGGACCCACGTTTGGGCTCTGCCGCGCGTCAGGGGTGTCAGGCAAAAAGGCGGTTTCCAAGGTGTCGTGATGATGATAGTGATGATGCAAAAAAGCCACAAAGTAAAGCAAATCTGTTTCTTGGAAAGTGCGATGTTTGAAGCCAAGGAGCTGCTTTAAGTCGCTGTCTTGATGATATTTGATAAACTCATAAGGGCGGTTGTCCATGCGCTGCATCAACTCCCGACATTTTTTGATAATGGTCTTTCGGTTACCCCAAGCCAATATTGCCGCAAACAAACCGGCTATTTCTATGTCCTGTTTTTTGCTGAAGGCATGTGGAATAGAAATAGGGTCTGTCTCGATGAACTCTGGGCAGTTGTACTGGGCTACTTTTTGCTCGAGTATCTCTTTCAGTTGAAAAATGGGGCTCATGTGGTAAATAGAAGTTTTGGGTGGTGAAATTAAGGAAAGATAATTTTTCCGCTACCTGTAATTTTAGTTTTCATCAGAGGAGGGATACTATATAGCTTCACATTCCCGCTGTTTTCAATCCAGATATCGGCACTGTATCGGGGGGGCTACCAGAATATCGCCCTCGTCGTTGTGTCTTGTGTAAAAATTAGTAATGTTTGCTTGGCGTAGGTCTATTTTTCCAAATCCTTGGGTAAAGACTGTAAGCGAGTGAATGTCGCCTTTAATTAAAAACGCTGTGCCCAAGTTGGATGGGTAATGAGGCATTTAGCGTCAGCGTCACTGACTTTTTATTTGTGATGCGTGTTTGCCTATTGATGTTCGAAGCGCATTACTGAGCTTATAGACTCAGGCGATTGTTCCTTGAAGCTGGGTTGGCTGCGCTTCTCATTATACCCTAATAGTATGATTAACCCTGGGTCGAGCGCTGATGAGAAGTAAAACAAAGCTGAAAATGTGTGTATTTTCGTTGTAACACGCTTTTGTTAAATATCTTGTGGAGAGTATGCCGATGAGAGACTATTGTTTTATTTTATTTTTGATGTTTTTAGCATGGAAGGGGTGGGCGCAAGAAGTATTAGGCATAGACGCCCTCATAGAATCGCAGCAGTTCGACTCTGTTTTTGTATATCTGCGGGAGCACTGCATACAAATGACGGAGGATAGCTGTGCCTATTACTATGGCTTGGCATTTTATGGAAGTGGGCAGTATGCACGTGCCGATAGCGCTTTCCGGCAGGCGGTAGACCGGCGCCCCGATTGGGCAGAGGCTTGGTACGCATGGGGGGTGAGTCTGTATTATCAAAACAGAGAGACAGAGGCAAAGAAAAAGCTGCTGCGCTGCTTGAAGATAGACAAGAGGAAAGTAGCTGCATGGACAGCGCTCGCCGCCCTCGCCTTACAAGAACGTAAGCCCCGTCAAAGCATACGCTTTGCACGCAGGGCAGTGGCAGTAGATTCTACTTACAGTCCTGCCTATTACAACTTGGGTTTGGCTTATCGCTACACGGGCAGGGACTCGTTGGCAGCAGATGCCTTCCGGCGGGCGCTTGCGTACCGTCCCGGGTGGGCAGAGCCTTATTTTAGTCTGGCAGAAATCTATGCCGAAGGCGGAGATGCTACCACTGCTTTGCATTGGCTAAACCATCTTTTAACCATAGCGCCTTTTCATGTGGAAGGGCTGTTGCTGAGGGCACAGATATACCATCAAAGAGGAGACAAGACGGCAGCCTGTGCCGATTGGCATAAAGCCATGCAGGCAGGCAGCGAAGATGCTCGCTTGCTTTTTGAACGCTTCTGCCCATGAGCCTTTTGGCTTTTTGGTAAATTCGGCTTATTTTTGATTGGATTCGATGAATCCTAACTTTTGATGCTTAAACATATGAAAATCACACCCATCGAAATACGGCAAAAGACCTTCGAAAAAAATTTCCGCGGCTACGACAAAGAAGAAGTACAGGCTTTTCTGCTGATGCTGTCGCAAGAGTGGGAAGACATGATAGAGGAGTTGCGACGCTATAAACTCAAACTCGAAAATGCAGAAAAGGAGCTGCAACGTATTCGCGAAGTAGAGGATTCTTTGTTTAAAACCCTCAAAACAGCCGAAGATACCGGCAGCACCCTCATAGAACAAGCCAAAAAAGCTGCAGACCTGAAAATAAAAGAAGCACAGATTCAGGCAGAAAAAATATTGAACGATGCGCGGGCACAAGCCCGCAGCATTGTAGGGCGAGCCGAAGAGCGGGCGCGTCAGCTGAGGCAAGAAACACTGGCTGAGCTCAAGCAAATGGAAGCGGAATACCGCGCCTTGGAAAACCACCGCGACAATCTGATTTTGGAAATGAAAACCCTGCTCAACAGCATGCAGGAGAAGCTGCTGCGTGCCGAAGAGAAAAAAGGCACAGCCAAAGAGCGCATAGCAGCACGCCTGAGCGAAATGGAAAATACCCTTGAAGAGCAACGGCAGCGTATGGAAAGCAAAGCGAAGACTTACGATGAGAAGCCGAACGAAATCGACCCCTCATCCTTTACTCTATCTGACGAAGACGATGTGTCGGAAAAGAATCATAAAAAAAATCCCCCGGCTTCCTTTTTTGATGAAATCTAAGTGGCATGGGAGAAATCAGCCTTGAAAACATGGAGTTTTTTGCTTATCACGGTTTTTATGATGAGGAGCAAAAAATAGGCAACAAATATAGTGTGGATTTACGCGTATGGGTCGATTTTCACCGGGCAGCTGTAGAAGACCAACTGCGCTATACGGTCAACTATGAAAAGCTTTACCGCTTGGTAGCCGAAGTGATGGGTACGCCCACCCGTCTTTTGGAGCACCTTGCCCAGCGCATTGCCGATGAGGTCTTGTGTCATTTTAAGGAAGTAGAAAAAGTGGAAGTGTCGGTAGCCAAACACAATCCGCCCATAGGGGGTGTGTGTGCCAAAGCACGGGTGCGCCTTGTAGTAAACAGGGCTACCTTCCAACAATGAGCCTAATCAGTTGATTTTATTGTAAATTTGCCGAGCTTGCCGCTGTGAGCATCCAGAACTTTTAAGCTGACTTTCATGCACACAACACTTCAGCACATACAATCGCCCATTGCCAGAGAGATGGAACGCTTCGAAGAGCGCTTTGGCACTTACATGAAAAGCTCTAATTTTTTTTTGAACCGCATCACTAATTATTTGGTCAAGCGCAAAGGGAAGCAGGTACGCCCTATGTTTGTCTTTTTGGTGGCAGGGGCTTGTGGAGGCATTACCGATGCTACTCACCGGGGAGCTGCTCTTATTGAATTGCTACACACAGCTACGCTTGTTCACGACGACGTAGTGGATGATTCCCTGTATCGTCGGGGTTTTTTTTCCATCAACGCTTTGTGGAAAAATAAGGTAGCTGTATTGGTAGGAGACTATCTGCTGTCGCGCGGTTTGTTACTGGCTGTTGAAAACCGGGACTTCCATTTGTTGGAGATAGTCTCGAGGGCAGTCAAGGAAATGAGTGAAGGTGAGTTGCTTCAAATTGCCAAGGCGCGTGATTTAGACATAACCGAGGAGGTATACTTCGAAATCATACGCCAAAAAACCGCTTCTTTGATAGCCTCTTGTTGTGCGGTGGGAGCCGCCTCGGTAGAGAAGCCCGACGAGGCGACCATTGAGCAAATGTATAGCTTGGGCGAAACCGTAGGCATTGCTTTTCAAATGAAAGACGACCTGTTTGATTATGGAACAGAAGATGTAGGCAAGCCCTTAGGCATAGATATAAAAGAAAAGAAGATGACCTTACCGCTCATCTATGCTTTGTCGAAAGCTTCTGGGCAGGAGCGCACCCGCATCCGGCGCATCATCAAGAATGAAAGCCACAAAAAAGAAAAGGTGCAAGAAGTGATTGACTTTGTGCATCGCATGGGAGGTATTGATTACGCCCGGCATCGCATGAATGACTATTACGAGGAAGCACTGCGCCGTCTGGACATATTGCCCGACACCCCTTACAAGGAAGCCCTTGCCGGCTTGATTCATTTTGTAATTAAACGCAAGAGCTGACCCTGCTACTGCTGGGCGAGGCTGCCTTATCGGTTGCTGTCAGTCGAAACAGTCGAAGAGTCTGCCGGTTTCCATACGGGAATCATCAAGCTGTAGCCCAATGGGATAACGTCCTTGAGTGAATCACTTTGGGTGCTGTTGAGCCTTCGCAGGCTTTCTACGGTGATGCCGTACTTTTCCCATCGTTTAAAATACTTTTGATGCACCTCTTCTAAGGTCATGGCTTCTGGTAGGGTGAAAAGCATTTTAATTTTCACACGTAAACGAAAGCCGGGATACAGCTTATCTAATGGAACGAAGTCGTTCCATTCGCGCAGCGAGTCAAGTGTGGTATTGTATTTTTGAGCAATGCTTGTTGCCGTCTCACCCGCTTTTACTTTGTGAATGATGATGCTGTCGGGCTGTTGGTCCACAAGGCGCAAGCTGTCGGCAATCCTTTTTGCCTCCAGCAGGGCGCGTTGTCTTGCTTCTATTTCTTTGGCTTCTTTTCGTTGTTGTTGATAACTGTAAACCAAGTGAATAATCCACACCGACACAAACAACACTGCCAAAACAGTGAGCAGAGTAAAAATACCCCGTTTGGCACTTTGGGGGCTTTCTACCAGTTCGGCTTCTTCAAACTCAATGAAGCAAGCAGCAACATCTTTTCCGAAGCGGCTTTGCGTCAGTGCCTGCATAGTACGCTTATGTGCCTGTGAAGCAGTGGTAGCTTCCAAAAAGTGGTTTTTCAGGACTTCTTCTTGCAGCAAGGGGCAGGTGCTTACAAGAGCCATGTGGTGTGGTTTTGGTAAGAAACGGCGGGTAGGGGTGTGGGCATAAAAGCTTAGCAGATGCTTGCCTTTCTTCAGATACAGAACAGCACTGCCTTGCAGGTGCCAAAAAATTTGATGGTTTGACCAAATGACGATGCCCAAACTGAGCTCTTGAGGCGGCAGCGGCAATTGACCTATGGTGGATGAAGCATTTAGAAGCGTGCGGGCGTCGTCTATAAGCTCTTGTGGGTCTTTGTACACATGTTGCTCAATGTGTGTTTGCAATAAGTCGGTAATTTGTCGACTCACTTGTGGGGCATACTGCCCGGCAGCATTGGCATCGCATAGAATGTAGATGTCGCCATTGGCATGGTGGAAGTCGGCAAGAAAACAGCTGCCTTCATTGTAAGGCGAAGAGCGATAGGCTAACAAAAAAGACTTGTGGTGTGTAAGTCGGGGCATAAACATCAAAAATTATGATATGCAGTATAGGCATGAAGCGACGGAACAAAACAACAATTGAATCTTTTTGACTCGAAAAATTTAACTAACTTTCCATAGACAAACAACGCTAAGCATGCATTTACTGCCTTTAGTTTCCACCGAACAAATAAGACAGTGGGACCACGAAACCATTCACAAACAAGGAGTGCCTTCATTGCAGCTGATGGAACAGGCGGCACTCGCTTTTGTACGGGCGTTTCAAAAAAGAGAGGTAGAAAAAAAAGGGGAAGTGTGGGTTTTTGCAGGAATGGGCAACAATGGCGGCGATGGGTTGGCTATTGCCCGCTTGTTGCGGCAGTGTGGCTACAGGGTGCGGGTGTGGATATTGAAAATCAAGGAGACGGGAAGTCCCGATTTTGAAACCAACCTTGCCCGATGGCAGCGCATGCAAACGACTACGTTCATTCGTTCAGAAGAAGATTTCCCTGCCATTCCCGACGATGCGGTGGTAGTGGATGCTCTGTTTGGGACGGGTTTGAGTCGTCCTTTAGATGGTTTGCCAGCGGCTTTGGTGCAGCATCTTAATGCTCATGCCCGCCGTATAGTGGCGGTAGATGTGCCTTCTGGCTTGTTGCCGCAACAGTTGCCTCAAAGCGACAGCGTAGTACGGGCGCACTTGACCATTACCTTTCAACTGCCCAAGCTTTGCTTTGTATTGCAAGACTTTGCACCTTACATAGGCGAATGGGAGGTAGTAGATATCGGTTTGTCGCCGGCTTATTTGCCCGTTATTTTAAAGGAAAGCCGCGAGTATTTGCTCACAGCCGCATGGGCAAGAAACACTTATAAGCCGCGGGAGCGCTTTGCTCACAAGGGTACTTATGGGCATGCTTTGCTCTGGTGTGGTTCAAAAGGAAAAATGGGGGCAGCCATTTTGTGTGCACGCGCATGTTTGCGCGCCGGAGTAGGCTTGCTTACGGTGCATGCGCCGGCTTGTGGTTATGTGCCTCTACAAACAGCTGTGCCCGAAGCTATGGTTTCGGTAGATGAGCAAGAAGAATGCCTAAGCTCATTACCTGATTTGCTACCTTACGTTGCCATAGGTGCCGGACCTGGCATCGGGCAGCAAGAGGAAACACTACATGCCCTTCAGGAGTTATTGGTGCGTGCCACCTGTCCGTTGGTGTTAGATGCCGACGCACTGAATTTGATTGCCGCTCACCCCGAACTAAAAAAGTACATTCCAGTGCACAGTATCCTCACACCACACCCCAAAGAGTTTGAGCGTCTGCTGGGTTATCGCTGGCAACACGAGTTTGAGCTGCTTGACAGCTTACGGGCTTTTGCAAAGCAACATCAGGTGTATGTAATACTGAAACGTGCTTATTCCATAATAGCTTGCCCCGGTGGCGACTTGTTTTTCAATACGGCAGGCAATGCGGGCTTGGCTAAAGGTGGAAGTGGCGACGTGCTCACAGGCATCATCACAGCCTTGTTGGCACAGGGCTACTCGCCAAAAGAGGCTGCTTGCCTGGGGGTTTATTGGCACGCGACAGCAGCCGATGAAGCCGTCAAAAGACAGGCACTAAGTACGCTCTTGCCTACCGACGTGGTGGAGTCTTTGGGGGCAGTTTCTTGGATACATTCTCATATGAAATATGTGTAATCAATTTCAGAAAACGAACCATGAAGCTACCTTATCTTTTTGCGCTAAAAAAACTTTGTCTTGCGCTGTGGTTGCCGCTGTTGAGCCTGTCGCCTCTATGGGCGCAATTGCCGGCATTGCAATTGAAAGGGCAGGTGATATACACGCTTGGGGCAAAAGCGCAGCCCGAAGCTTACCTCTGGATTCGCATTGCCGGCGACACCCTGGGGCAAGCCCGCTTAGCTGACATGAAGGGACGCTATCAGCTTATACAAGCTACGAAGGTAGTGCATGAAGTGGCAGCAGAAGACTTTAAGCTGGCAGCTTTGTTTGCCGGTTACCGCGATGATGGCTTGGTGGTGAAGTGGCAACTGCCTCGCTTCGATACGCCAGCTACTTTGTTTGTGGCAATCAAAGATGAAAAAACGGGCTTGCAAACTGCCATCTCGGTGCCAGTGCAATATGGGCGTTTGCGATTTCGTGATACTGTGTTTGTGGCTGATGCCAAGGGCTTGCCTCTGTTGCGTGCCTTTGTGCGGGCAGATGAACCATTTCAACTAAAAGGCAGCAAAGAAGCCCTTTGGGTACGCTATTTCAAGCACTCTTTTGCACAGGCAGCCCCCCCAATGGACTTGAAGGGCGAAAAAACAAGTCCTACACTGCAGCCCGATTCGACGTTTCAAGTCCGTGGAGAGTCGCTTTTGAGGTGGCAAAAGGAAGGCTTGTATCTGATTCAAAAAGACACCAACGACCTTTATGGGGGCATTGGCTTGCGTGTAGAAAAACCGCCTTTTCCGCAAATCGCCCGTCGCAAAGAAGAAGCCATAGCTCCTTTGGTGTATATTTCCACTTCCAAAGAAGTGGAGCAGCTACAGGCAGCACAAGAGCTGAAGCCTGCATTAGACCGCTATTGGCTAAAAATGTTTAATGGCGATACTCAAAAAGCTGCCGCAGCCATTCGCCTGTATTACCGACAGCTGAAAGAAGTCAATATGATGTTTACAAGCTACAAAGAAGGCTGGAAGACAGACCAAGGGATGATATACCTTATTTTTGGACCGCCTCACCAAATCAGTGCGGGGCAGGACATAGAGCAGTGGGCATACACCAACAAAAACAACTTTTCAAAGATTACCTTTACCTTTAAACGCCAAAACAACCCCTTTACCGACCAACACTACGTGCTGGTGCGTTATCTGGAGTACGAGCCCATATGGTACACAGCCATAGAGCAGTGGCGCTATGGCTATGTACTCAAAGAATTACAGTAAAGCAGCTACTTCTTTGGCAAAGTAGGTAAGTATGATTTTAGCCCCGGCGCGCTTGATGCCCAATAAACTTTCGAGCATCACCTTTTCGCCATCGAGCCACCCTTGACTGGCAGCCGCTTTTATCATGGCATACTCGCCACTTACGTTGTAAGCTGCAATGGGCAAAGGATAGTGCTCGGCAAGCAGTTTGATAACATCGAGGTAGGCTAAGGCAGGTTTCACCATTAGGAAGTCAGCGCCTTCGGCAAAGTCAAGCTCGGCTTCTATGAGTGCCTCTTTGGCATTTGCCGGGTTCATCTGATACGTTTTCTTGTCGCCAAATTTTGGGGCAGAGTCGAGGGCATCGCGAAAAGGACCGTAAAAAGCACTGGCATATTTGGCAGTATATGCCATGATAGATACATCGGTAAAACCTTCATTGTCGAGGGCTTGGCGCAAATACCCTACGCGACCGTCCATCATATCAGAAGGGGCAACAATATCGACGCCTGCACGGGCTTGGGCTACCGCCATTTTTGCCAAAATCTCGAGGGTTTCATCGTTGAGTATCTTGCCGTTTTCTACCAAGCCGTCGTGCCCATCGCTGCTGTAGGGGTCCATTGCCACGTCACTGATGAGGCAGGCGCTGGGTAGCTGACGTTTGATTTCGCGGATGGCTTTCAAATAAATGCCCTCTTCGTTGTAGCTTTCGGTAGCAAAGCGGTCTTTTTTTGACTCGGGCAAGGCAGGAAATAAAGCGAAGGCACGAATACCCAACTCCATACAGTGCGCAATTTCCTCTAAGAGCAAGTCTAAAGAAAGGCGGGCAATGCCCGGCATGGAAGCAATGGGTTCTTGCTTGTTCTCGCCTTCGATTAAGAACAAAGGATAAATCAAATCCTCTTTATGAAGGAAAGTTTCTTGGGTAAGCGCCCGCACGGCTTCACTCTTACGGTTACGCCTTGGACGTCTGCTTAAATCTACCATCTTATTGACTGTTTTTGTATTTTACTTCTTATCTTAGCACTGAAACAAAGTTACGGAATCCAACCAATTATTTTTTGCTTTATGTCATCGTCTTCAAACGCAACGCCTTACCGTTTCCGCATTTATTATGAATCACCTGCTACGCAGTTTTTGCAAATAGAAGCGCGCATACCGGCACCCGGCGAGCATCTGTTGCTGCGTCTGCCAGTATGGCGTCCGGGGCGTTACGAACTTGCCAACTATGCCAAGTATGTACGTGATTTCCGGGCATACGATGCCAATGGCAAACCGCTGAATGTGAAAAAATACATTAAAGATGGCTGGTATATTGACACCTCCACGGTAGATGAGGTGCTGGTGCAATACGACTTCTATGCCAACCGGCTCGATGCTGGCGGATGTTGGCTTGATGAAGAACAGTTGTATATCAATTTTGTGAATTGCATACTCTTCTCAGAAGAGGCGCTTGATGTGCCCTATGAAATAAGCCTTGAAGTGCCCCCTGACTACGAGATTGCTTGTGCGTTGCCCCTTAAAAACAAAACGTTGTATGCACGTAACTATTATCACCTTATAGATAGCCCCATGATAGCCTCGGCTACCTTGAAACGCAATTTTTATCAGGTGGGGCAATATACTTTTTATGTGTGGATACAAGGCAATTGGACACCCGACTGGCACGAGCTGTTGCGCAATTTTGAAGGCTTCACCAAGGCGCAGCTCGACATGATGGGCGAATTCCCTTTCGAAGAGTATCATTTTTTGATACAAATCGTGCCCTATCGCTTCTATCATGGTGTAGAGCACACCGAAAGCACGGTGGTGGTGTTGGGACCCTCCGAGGCTATGGATACCGCCGATATGTACGACGAGCTGCTTGGTATTTGCTCACACGAGCTGTTTCATGTGTGGAATGTGTGTCGCATTCGCCCCAAAGAGCTTTTCCCTTACGACCTAACAAAAGAATGCTATTTCCCTACTGGTTTTGTGGTAGAAGGTATCACCAGTTACTACGGCGATTTGTTTTTGATACGCTCGGGTGTATGGAAATACAATCAGTATTTGCGAGAGCTGAACAAGTACATCAAGCGCCATTTTGAAAATTATGGAAGGTATCATCGCTCTTTGGTGGAGGCATCTGTGGATTTGTGGCTCGACGGCTATTCGGAAGTTACTCCCGGGCGCAAGGTGTCCATTTATGCCAAAGGCGCATTGGTGGCATTGATATTGGACTTCCTGATTCGTAAACACAGCAACGGCAAGGCTTCGTTAGATGATGTGATGCGCAAGATGTGGCATCGCTTCGGTAAGCCCTTCGAAAAAGGGTATTCGCTCAGAGACTTCAAAAACATAGTAGCCGAGGTGGCAGGCAATCCATTGGAACAGTTTTTTGCCGATTGTGTCGAGGGGGTGGTGCCTCTTGAAAAGTATATCGAGCCCCTCATGGAAGAGGTAGGCATCAGCTTTATGACCAACTATTTGAACAAAGGAACGGAGCTGTTCAATTTTCAGATTCAGCAAAGAGAGGGCAAGCTGCTTGTCAGTGCCATCGTGCCCGATTCGAATGCTTCACGCCATTTGCGCCTCAATGATGAACTGATAGCCGTCAACGGCAAACGTACCGAAACCATAGAACAGCTACAGCAGCTAATAGGAGCACAAACCGTAGCCCACTTGATTGTATCGAGGCAGGGGTATCTTAAAGAAGTTCAGCTCGAGGCAGACCCAGTGGTTTCCTTTAAAGAGTATTTTCTTCAGCTGAAGAACAATCTTTCCCAAGAACAGCAAAAGCGTTTATTGGCATGGCTTCATCAGTAGAACACTTGATAGTGAGTGAGTTGACCACTGCTGCAGAGGTGCTGCAGCGGTTTATGAATGACCCGACAAACGTACAAGCCATTGCCACTGCTGCCGACTATATGGTGCAGGCAATTCGTGCACAAGGTAAAATAATGGCTTGCGGCAATGGTGGGTCTTATTGCGATGCCCTGCATTTTGTAGAAGAGCTGACGGGGCGCTATCGCCAAGACCGACCTGCTTTGCCAGCGGTTTTGTTGGGCGATGCAGCACACTTGACCTGCGTAGGCAACGACTACGGTTTTGAATATGTATTCTCTCGGGCTGTGGAAGCCTTAGGTCAGCCCGGCGATGTGTTGGTGGCTATTTCAACCAGTGGCAACTCCGCCAACGTTTTGAGAGCCGCCGAGTCTGCTCAGAAAAAAGGAATAAGGGTCATTGGATTGACCGGAAAAGACGGTGGGCAGTTGGCTCAGATGGCAGACATCGCCTTGATAGTGCCTTACCAAGGATATGCCGACCGCATCCAAGAAGTGCACATCAAGGTGATTCATCTGTGGATAGCCCTCATAGAGCGGCAATTGGGCTATACTTCACTGCAACAATAACTCTATGAACTCATCGAAGTGCCGTGCTTGGCTGTATTGCCTGCCGGCATAGATGCTTGCCACCACTTTGAAATAAGCGGGCAGGTCGTCGAATCTGGTTAATTCTAAAGTGATGTTGCCGAATTCTTGTTGATAGACACCGTCTTGTGTGCCCCACTGCACTCGGGGTTTTAGGTAGTATTGTTCTAAGGTTTCCACACGTTCGCCACGGTCATACATCTTGTAACTGGCATCAGCCAAGCGGTAATTGAGGCTCAGTACACGGTCTTTTAAGTATTCAAACAAAAAAATAAAATCTGTTTGCCCCAGTTCATGTGAAGGAAAAGCTAGGGCAAAGCCATTGGCATAGGGCATTTGTAGCAATTGTATTTCCCATGACATGGCTACATTTTGCCGTTTGAGCCAATAGGCTTCATAAATGCGGCGCAAGGGGTCGGCAAATTTGCCCTCATTGACCCATTGAAAATACTGTTGTTTAAAAGAAGGAGAGCGTCGCAGCACATCATGTACCAAGGCTTGTTTGTTCGAAGAAGCAGTGTTGCCTTCTTCCTGCGACTCACCCAATAAACGTCGTAAGAACTTATCCCAAAAAGACATGATATTTTCCCCCTATATTACAAAAGTGCCGAAATACGTTGGTTTACACTCTATATTTTGCAAAAATAATTTTATTTTGTTTAAGCTGTGTCACAGACAAGGACATTTGCTCTTAAACCTCTTACTCTATGCGTTTGTTGTCTTCTCAAAAGTCTAAAAGGCATTTGCTTTTGGAGCATAGTTATGAATATCAAATGCTCAAGCACGCCGAACATATCGCACGCACTTTGATACGTCACAATATGGCAAGCCCTCAGCAAGTATTAGACCTTTTCGACCGTCTGCTTGATTTCCCTTTGAAACATCATTCACGGCAATCAAGACCTTTTTACCGCTTGCCCGGTAATGGGCGCCGTCCTCTTTAAGCCATTTTTGTTGTAGGAAAAATGGAATATTCGTAAATTCACTACATCACCCAAAACAATGATAGCCATGAAACCCAAAGTAGCTGTATTATTGTCAGGATGCGGTGTGTATGATGGTGCCGAAATACATGAAGCCGTTTGTACCCTGCTGAGTTTGCAGCAATTGGGTGCCGAGCCCGTGTGCGTAGCCCCTAACATACCGCAGTACCATGTCATCAATCATTTGAGCGGGGAAGAGATGCCCGAAAGCCGCAATGTGCTGATTGAAGCAGCACGCATTGCTCGGGGCAATATCTTAGACATAGAGCAGGCAAAAGTAGAAAACTTCGATGCCTTGGCAATGCCCGGAGGCTTTGGGGTAGCCAAAAACTTTACCACTTGGGCATTTAAAGGACCCGATGGCGATATTATCGGCAGCGTGAAGCAGTTTATCAGGGCATTTTATGAAGCCCAAAAACCCATTGCAGCTGTCTGCATGTCGCCTACCACTGTTGCCAAAGCACTGGAAGGCACAAATGCCCGCTTGAAGCTTACCATCGGAACTACTACTGCTGCCTCGCCTTACGATATTGCAGGCATACAAGAAGGTTTGCGCAAGGTAGGGGCAGAGCCCGTAAATAAAACAGTGAATGAAATCATGATAGATGAAGAAAACCGCTTGGTTACTTCGCCCTGCTATATGATGGAAGCTTCGATAGTAGATATTTATGAAGGTGTAAAGAAAACCATGCAAGCCCTGTTGGCTATGGTGAAAGAACAAGCGACTGCATAAGCTTATGTAAAAGAAACGGACAGAAAGTGCCCCTTACAAGGGGCATTTTGCTTTATGAAAAGAGGGGTGGAACATATCAACCCTTCGCTCTTGTTCCATACCAAAACAATTAAACACCTCAAACCATGATGAAATACAAACTATTTGGAAAATCCGGCTTGCGGGTATCGGAGTTGTGCTTAGGCACCATGACTTTTGGCGAAGAGTGGGGAACTGGCGCTAACAAAGAAGAAAGCCGCAAGATATTTGAGGCTTTTGTAGAACAAGGCGGTAACTTTTTTGACACAGCCAACCGCTATACCGAAGGCACCAGTGAAAAGTGGTTGGGCGAATTTGTCAAGCCCCAGCGCGACCGTTATGTGATTGCTACCAAATATACTCTCTACGATGACCGCACCGACCCCAACGCCATGGGCAACCACCGCAAGAACATGATGCGCTCGGTAGAGGGCAGCTTGCGCCGCCTCAATACCGACTATATAGACATCCTGTGGGTGCATATGTGGGATTTCACTACGCCTATTGAAGAGGTGATGCGTGGGCTTGATGATTTGGTTTCGGCAGGTAAAGTGCACTATATAGGTATTTCCGATACACCGGCTTGGATTGTAGCCAAAGCCAATACGCTCGCCGAGTGGCGGGGATGGACCCCCTTTATCGGCTTGCAGATTGAATACAGTCTGATTCAACGTACCCCCGAAGCCGACTTGCTGCCTATGGCACACCACTTCGACATGTGCATTACACCTTGGTCTCCATTGGGTGCGGGTTTACTTACCGGCAAATACAACGATGGACAGATTGAAGGGAAGGGGCGCTTGTCGCCGCAAAGCCGCAAGGTAACAGAGCGCAACCTACACATTGCTCGGCAGGTAGGTGAAATAGCCAACAAATTGGGAGTGCCAGCATCCCAAGTGGCGCTTAACTGGTTGCGTCGCCGGCATCCGCAAATCATTCCCATTGTAGGAGCACGGCGGGTAGAACAACTCCGTGAGTCGATGGGCTGCCTGAATTGGCAGCTCTCCGAAGAGCATTTCCGTCAGCTCGACGAAGTCAGCCGGGTAGATTTAGGCTTTCCGCATGAGTTCTTGCGCTACGATAGCGTGCAAGATGTCATTTTTGGAGACCATAAACACAGCATAGAAAATCATCGCTTAAATCGGTAGAAGGGAAGGGGTGCTTGCAAGCACCTCTTCTTGCTTTTTAGAAATTCATACGTAAAGTAACATAACCGTGCCGCCTTGCTTGTGGCAAACGGCTGGTGTACCATCCTTGACTTACTCCACTTGCGGTAACCCGCATGATAATAGTCAGCATCGTTTAGGTTATAAATTTTGATTCCCAAAGAAAGACCGGGTGCCAGAAAGTAGTTATACAACAAAGATAAATCGCTTACTACGTACGCGCCTATACTTTTGATGGGATTTGTGTTGACTGTCGGGGTTTCACCTAAAACAGTAGATTTGTTATGCCACGGCAAGCCGTGATTTTACGCTAAAAGTAGATGTAGAGCATTTACACAACCGGCTACTCCCCATAATGGAAGGCTTATCTGGCAGAGTGCAAACAGCTACTTCGCTTCATTGAGTAGGAAAACGAGTGATTGGTTCGTCATTGACTTGAAGAGGCTACAGTTGTGACGGCACTCGCTTACAAGCGGGGCTTGCCGCCTATAGACACTGCTCGACAATTTGGTTTACAATACGAGCAGCCGCAGGACACCATTGCGCATTGCGCAGATGAAGGGATGCGTGCTTGCAAAAGTCGCGCATATCGGTATGTGGATATTCGGCACATGCCTTGGGGCGTACCTCATAAATACGGCAGTAATTCTGTTCATCTAAGAAGGGGCAAGGGGTGGTCTTCATCACCTGGTCGCCGTCTTCATCCATCCGAAGATAAGCATCTACAAAATCCCTTTCTTTCATGCCTAAGTACTTAGCAATGCGGCGTGCGTCGTTTCCCGTAACAATAGGCGGTATGCTGCGGCAACAGTTGGCACAGCTAAGGCAATCGGTGGTGGCAAAGACCTGTTGATGTAGTTCAGCAGCCAATTGCTCGATGTGCCGTTGTCTGTTCTTTTGTTGTAGTAGTCTTTTGAATGCTTTTTTTGTTTCGGTTTTTAATGTTTCAACTTGCATGAGTTTGTGGGCGGTGTTTGCATCTTGCTCGCCATCGGCAAAGGTATAACTTTTTCTATCTTTGAAAGGCAATTTTTGCTGAATATCTATTCTATGAAGGTTCTTTACATTTCGCCTGATGGTATGACCGACCCTCTGGGGCAGTCGCAAGTGATACCTTATCTGAACGGCTTAGCCAAAAAGGGGGTTGATATTACCTTAATGAGCTTGGAAAAACCGGAGCGATACAAGCGTGAAGCCACCCATATTGCTGAATTTCTACACCCTTCTATTGATTGGCAGCCTGTGCGTTATCTACGTCGCCCCCCTTTGTTGGCTCAGTGGGCAAATGTTTGCCGTCTGTATCGGAAAGCCAGTCATCTGCATCGGCAAAAAGCATTTGATTTCCTGCATGCACGCAGTTATATAGGGGCGTGGGTTGCCCGCCGAATAAAGAAACGCTATGGTACCCCTTTTCTGTTTGACATGCGCGGCTTTTGGGCAGATGAGCGTATAGACGGAAAGATATGGCAACTGAACAATCCTTTGCACTATTGGGTATATCGCTATTTTAAAAGAGAGGAACGCTTTTTTTTGCAAGAAGCGCATCATATAATATCCTTGACACATGCTGCTCGAGATTGGATGACCACTCATTGGCAAGTGCCTGTCGGGAAAATAACAGTTATCCCCTGTTGTGTGGATTTAGAACATTTCAGCAAGTTGCGTACTGCCCGCCTGTGCACGGTCGAAACTCCTTTGCGTTTAATTTACTTAGGTTCACTGGGCACTTGGTATTTGCTTGACGATATGTTGCGGTTTTTTCATCATGTGCGTCGGTTTTACCCAGCAGCTACCTTTGTCATTGTTACCCGCGAACCGGAAAGCATAGTGAAGGACGCTTGTGCCCGTTTACAAATATCGCCTGAAGGCATAGAAGTGCGTGCAGCAGAGCGCCAAGAAGTACCCGCACTTTTGGCGCAGGCAGATGTGGGGGTGTTCTTTATCAAGCCGGCATTTTCAAAGATAGCCTCTTCGGCAACCAAGATGGGCGAAATGCTTGCCTGTGGTCTGCCCGTCATAGCCAATGAGCAGGTAGGTGACCACGACCATCTGTTTTCTACTTATCGCTGTGGCATTTTATTACGCTCAAAACCAAGCGCTAAGCCTTGGGCTTATGGCTATGAAGATAAAGCGTTTGAAGCGGTCATAGAGCAGCTACCGGCAGTGATAAGTACGCCGCCGCAGAGCTTCCGGGCTATAGCAAGCGAATATTTTAGCTTAGAAGAAGGAATAAAGCGCTACGAGGAAGTTTATCAACGAATGGCACGCTCATGAAAAAACGCATTTTGTTTCTGGCGCCTTATCCACAAGGCGAAGCACCTTCACAGCGGTTTCGCTTCGAACAGTACTACGGCTATCTGAAAGCCGAAGGATTCGAAATACACTTCCAGAGCTTCTGGGACCGGCAAGCTTGGCAAATACTCTACTGTCCGGGCAATTGGGGCGCTAAGTTTTTTGGATTGTTGCGGGGCTTTTTGCGGCGCCTGTCTTTGTTATGGCGGGCGAGACGCTACAACTTCGTCTTTGTGCATCGTGAGTTGACCCCGGTGGGTCCACCCGTATTGGAGTGGTGGATAAGTCGAGTGCTCAAAAAAAAACTTATCTATGATTTCGATGATGCCATTTGGCTGCCCAACACCTCGAAACAAAATCGTATGGTTGCCTTTATCAAGTGGCATTCTAAAGTGAAAAATATCTGCCGTTATGCCCATAAGGTAAGCGTAGGTAACGACTATTTGGCTGAGTTTGCACGCCAATGGAACCCTGCGGTGGTAACGATTCCAACAACCATTGATACAGACTATCATCGTCCGGTGGCACAGAAAAATATGGCATCGGATACCATCATACTTGGCTGGACAGGAACCCACTCTACCTTGCCTTACCTGAAAATCATAGCCCCCATTTTATGGCAATTGGCAGAAAAGTATAACATACAAGTGCGGGTAATCTGTAATGTCGCTCCTGACTTCGAACTGCCTGCCTTAGACTTTGTGCAATGGTCCAAAGAGCGGGAAATCGAAGACCTGCAAGCCATAGACATCGGTTTGATGCCTTTGATAGATGACGCATGGGCAAAGGGCAAATGTGGATTTAAAGCATTGCAATACATGGCATTGGAAATACCGCCTGTGGTATCACCTGTGGGGGTAAACACGCAGATAGTGGCACATGGGCAGCGGGGTTTTTGCGCCCATACCGCCGAAGATTGGTATCACTATTTGGAACAGCTCATCCGAGAGCCCGATTTACGACTAAAACTTGGGCAAGCAGGGCGCTCTTTTGTGGAGAAACACTACTCTGTGCGTGCCAATCAAATGAGCGTGGTGCGTTTGTTTGCGTAATAGCGCAGGATATACAAGCCCGACACGTAAAAAGGCATCATGGGGATTTTGTAGCGCACCAGCGTGCCAAAGTTATAACTGTTTACTCCCACACCAAAAGAGAAGCTGATAGCAAAAACCAGACACATCATAATCAGGGGTTCTTCGAAAAGATAGCGTGCCAAGGTGAGCAGTTTGTTGCGCATTTGCCATATCAGCCGGAACGTAAAAAACAGAAAAGCAGTGGCTTCCAACGATGCCAACAGCATGACGGGGTTGCGCACCTCCCACAAGTAAGGGCGGAAAAGAGCCACCCACACGGCAGCCGGAAACTTGCTGATTACGCTTTGCCATGTGCCGTCGAACTCACCCAAACTATAAGCAGAGCCGCTTTCTATGGTACTCACATAATAAAGCCATTCGGCGGTGGTTTGTGTGGTACTTGTCAGCGACTCTATAGAGTAGCGTGTCCCCTCTGTGATTTCGTTAACCACCACGTAGGCAACAGGTACTGCTAGCAACAGAAGTAAGGGCACTGTTAAGGCACGCAGCAAACCCGGGCGCATACGGTTCCGGAATCTCAGAAAAACCCACAAAATCAAGGAGGGTATAAAACAAAGCAGGATGTAAATCTTGATGCGATAGATAAACCAAACAGCGAGTGCGAAGATGATAAGATGACGTATCATCTTTTTTTGGCGGATAACGCCCCAGTAAAAACTATAAAAAGCCCATCCAAGTGCCCCCAGTGTGATGGTATCTTTCATGTAGCCCGACCCCCAGAAAAAAACCGAAGGTAGAAAAAGACAAGCCAACGCTAACGGGCGATGAAGCATGGGATACATCACAAAAAAGGTGCGGTACATCGCCCATACGCCCGTGAAGCTTACAAAAGCAAAACACAACGCAATGGCAGAGTAGTGGTGCAGGGTGAAGATACCAAAGAGTGCACCCAATCTAATCACAAAGAAGGTGTTTGAGTCAATGGCAAAATAAGCGTAGCGCAAGTAATAATAAGTGTCCGCATCTTCAAAATCAACACCTTTGAAAATGATAGAGAGCCCCTTTATGGGATTGTCAAGAAAAGCTTGCCAAATAAAATAACTGTCATGGAAGAAGTTAAAGGTATCGCCCCCGCCGTAATAAAACTGATAAATGAGCCCCAAAGCGATGGCACCCAGCAGCTTCACACCCAAGGCAGGGTAGTAATAACGCCGGCTGATGGGGTTGGTGATTGCCGGCTTGAGTAGCATCGCAATCAAGAGAATCAGCAGTAAAAAAAAAGGAAAGAAAACAAAATCCTCAATAGACATTCGAAACATAGCTACTTATTTCAAGGCACATTTACTATCTTGCCAACAAAACAGGCATGGAGCAATGGCAAATATACAAGCTACACGCATCTTGACAGACAAGCAAATCAAACAAAAGATAGAGCGTATTGCCTTTGAAATTTATGAAGAAAATCACACTTACGAACAAATTGCTTTTGTAGGGGTGGCACCTACTGGTTATTGGCTGGCAGAGGCAATTGCCGGAGAGTACAAGAAAATAAGTAAGCAAAGCGTGGGCTTGCATAAAATAGAGGTAGAAAAACAGGCACCCGTATGCGGCAAAGTGCAATTGAAAGCGCAAGCCGAAGAGTTGACCAACTGCCCGGTCATCTTGGTGGACGATGTGCTTAATACCGGGCGCACCTTGATTTACGCTCTGCAGCCTTTTTACCATATTGCCATTCCCAAACTACAAGTGGCTGTTTTGGTGTATCGCGACCATAAACTATTCCCCGTAGTGCCCGATTTCGTGGGCTTGGCGTTATCTACCACCCTGCAGAATCATGTAGAGGTAAAAAAAGAAGGTAACCAGTGGGAGTGCTATCTTTACTGAGCGTATGTGCAAAATCAAAAGTCTGCTCCCCTAATTGTTTTATCGAGCAAACCAAAATATTGAAGCAAATCGGTTACCCGTTCGTTGGGCTTGGCACGTGTGCTACTCGGTTCATTTTCAATACCACCTCATGGAGCGGAATATCAGCACTTGGAACTGTATTTTTAGTGCTTCGTCAATAACCGTCGGTCTGGTGGAGCAGCACCACGCTGCTGTCAGTGCCTATATGCGAGACCTCTTTTAAGCTCTGGACTATTCCTTCATCCGAAGCGCTGGTAGATGCGACTTGAAAGAGCCCGCATCGGCAAGTAAGCCGCAAAAGGCAATGATAAAAAATATCGTTTCACTTTATCGAAAGCTTTTCTGTTTATCACAGCTGCAAAAACAAAATCAAGCGATTAGTATCTTTGTTTCTGGTCATTACAATAAAAATCAAAGCTATGGAACTTATCAACCGGCAGTATTGCCTTCAAGGCATCCCTGTGACAGACTTGTGCAAGCAATTTGGCACGCCTCTTTATGTATATGATGCTTCCAAAATAGAGCAGCAGGTAAAACATATGCAACAGGCATTTGAGCAAATGCCCGTGCAAATAAAGTATGCGCTCAAAGCATTGAACAATCAGGCGATTTTGCAGTTGATGAAACGCTTGGGGGTGGGGCTGGACGCCGTCTCTATTCAAGAAGTAGAATTGGGCTTAAAAGCCGGTTTCGAACCCCACGAAATCTTGTTTACCCCCAACAGCGTGGGCTTTGAAGAGATAAAACAGGCAGTGGACTATGGAGTGGTAGTGAATATAGACAACATATCCATCTTGGAGCAGTTTGGGCACACTTACGGCAGCGACGTGCCTTGCTGCATACGCCTGAATCCTCACATTATGGCGGGTGGACACCATAAAATCTCTACCGGGCATATCGATTCAAAATTTGGCATTTCCATCCTTCAAATGCGCCATTTACAGCGGGTGATTCAGACGTACGCCATTCGGGTGAACGGCTTGCATATGCATACTGGCTCCGATATCCTCGATGCAGAAGTATTTTTGCAGGGTGCCCGCATCTTGTTTGATATTGCCCGCGAATTTCCTGCACTGGATTTTATCGATTTCGGCAGTGGTTTTAAAGTGGCATACAAAGAAGGCGACGTGGTTACCGACCTCGAAACGCTTGCCCAGCGCTTAAAAGCTGAGTACCGGGCGTTTAGTAAAGAGTATGGCAAAGAGGTGGAAATATGGTTTGAACCGGGAAAATACTTGGTGAGTGAAGCCGGTTATTTGCTTGTGAAAGCCAATGTAGTGAAGACCACGCCCGCTACGGTTTTTGTAGGGGTCAATTCTGGTTTGAACCACCTCATCCGCCCGATGATGTACGATGCTTATCACGAAATTGTGAACGCATCGAATACAGAAGGAGCCAAGCGCATTTACACAGTTGTAGGCTATATCTGCGAAACCGACACTTTCGGTTGGGACCGCCAATTGCATGAGGTGCGCGAAGGCGATATTTTGGTTATTCTCAATGCCGGTGCCTATGGGTTCACTATGAGCTCCAACTACAATGCGCGTCCGCGCCCGGCAGAAGTACTACTCTATAAGGGCAAACCTTATTTGATTCGGAAGGCAGAATCTCTTGACGACCTTTTGCGTAACCAATTGCCAATGCCTTGGGAAGAAGCAGACCGTGCTGCTAAGCAAACCACGGTCAAAGAAAAATAAAAACAAGCACTAACATCAAAAGGGGCTTACATTGAGCCCCTTTTGATTGCCATACTACTTTACACTGTCTGCCGACATGCTTTCTCCCCGGAGCTGCCGGTCTATCTCTTCCATTGAGGGAGGGGTCCCCCCAGCTTCCTTTATCATCTCCAAAAGGTGCTGCAGCTGCTCTTCGTAACGCTTTAGCATCTCGTCGTGTTTTTTGAGCATCGCTTGGTGCTGCTTTTGAGCATTTTCTTCTTTCTTTTGGGCATAGGTGTCATCTACCTCTTTTCTCTTATGACGCAACAGCACTTCGCCATGTGCATCGAGGCGTGCTACATGGTCAGATAAGAGCTGGGCATGCTCTTCCACACTTTTTTGCAGAACATGGCTCAGTGAGTCAAAAGAGGCAGAGGGGCGCTTAGCCGTTTTCTGATAGAGGTTGCGCAGGTCATGGAATACTTTTTCATACTGACGGTGCTCTTCTACCCACTGTTGGTGTTCTTTTACCCACTGTTGGTGGGTGGCTTCCAGCTGTTGGCTCAGTTCTGGCGTGTGCTTAAATTCTGTTTCTTCTTCATTCTTTTTTTCTTGCCCACAAGCAAAGAGTAAGCTTAAAGCAAGGAAAATGAGGAGGTAGTAAGCTTTCATAGGATTTTCTTCTTTTCTTTAAAGTTAAGAAAAGTGCGAACATGCACCAAAAAGTACATGCTTTATTTGCCTTGATATTTTGGTTTTCGTTTTTCGAAGAAAGCTTGTACCCCTTCAAGAAAATCTTTGGTCAGAAAATTCTTTCCTTGGTTTTCGGCTTCTAAGTTCAAAGTCTCTTCCAAACTACCTTCTATGCCCTTGCGCAAATTAGCTTTGGTGTGTTTAATAGCGATGAATGGACCTTCTGCCAATTGTTGCGCCAGCGCGCGGGTGCCTTCTTGCAGTTCCTGTGGCGTTTCATACAAACGGTTGAGCATGCCGTAGTGATAAGCTTCTTCTGCCGACACCATGCTTGCCAGCGCCATCCACTCAAACGCTTTCTGGTACCCCACCATACGGGGCAGGAAATAAGAGCCGCCACCATCTGCCGACAAGGCTATGTTGGTGAATATTTGGCTGAAACGCGCCTCTTTTGACGCCAGCAGCATATCGCAAGCCAGTGCCAAGTTGCAACCCAGACCTACACACACACCACTGATAGACGCAATGACCGGGATATCTGTTTGGCGTATCGCCAAAATGGTGGGGTTAACAGCTGTTTTTAGGTAGCTGGTTACGTCGGCACGCAACTCATCGCCTGCCATCAGGTCGGCGCCACTGCTGAAGTTGCCTTCTGCTCCTTGCAGTATAATGACACGCGTGCCGTCTTTTTCTGCTTCTTGGATGGCAGCCGATAAGCCGGTCATCATGCTTTTGGTGAGGGCATTCTTACGACGTGGATTGTTCAGGGTGATGTACTTGACATGCTTTTCTTGTTGAATAAGCAGTTGTTCGCTCATGATACTGTGTTTTTTAGCAAGTTAGGATGATTGGTTATTTAATTGTAAAAGACAAAGCCAGGCTTTTTCTACTTCGTTGTTGCGCAGGTATTGCTTGGCAAGGGCGTATATTTGCTCTTCTTTGGCTTGTTCAGGCAGTTGCCGGCGGTACTCCTCACTTTCAGCAAAAGCCTTTACTTGGGCAGGCGAAGGAAGTGCTTCATGGCGTGCCAGCTTTGCCAATTCGTTGGCAGTCAGGCGGTCGGTTTCCAGCAAAAACGAAGGCAGACCGTCAAAGCCAATATTTTGGCTGCCTGAGGGGTTGGGTACTTCAAACAAGGCGTCTCCCGAGGCACGCACATACCACAAGCCCCCCAGCCTTCCTACCAAGTCAATTTTGTGTTGGTCTATTTTACCATGGGCATCGAGTACTTCTTCTTTAATGTGCACCATCACCACCTCGCAAATGATGAGGCTACCTGCCCCCCCTTCTTTTCCTGTTTCTATGACTTGCTTTACCTTGCATTCAAATGCTACCGGCGATTCACCCACGCGAGGGGGCTTTACTTTCTGTGAAGGAAGCTCTGTAAAGCCGGCTTTTACAAACTCATTTACTCCCTTGGGGTATTCGGTGCTTGCCAGCGAGATTTGTTCTACCATGGCGTAGTTCACCACATTGATGACCACTTCGGGCACCTCTTGCACATTTTCGAGGGTATGTTTGGTGGTGTTGTCGCGCACCCGCCGTGACGGTGAGAAAATCAAAGTGGGTGGATTGGAACCAAAAACGTTGAAGAAACTGAAAGGGCTCACGTTTACATTGCCTTGGCTGTCTATGGTGCTGGCAAAAGCAATGGGGCGCGGAGCCACGGCACCTAGCAGATAGCTGTGCAACTCACTTGTGTTTATCTCTTTGGGGTCTATGGTTTTGTACATAAACGAAACAGATTGGTTTTTGATGACAAAATACTTCTCTATCTTTGTCAAAGATAAAATAAATCATAAAACTATGGGATTCGCGCCGATTATCATTTGGTCAATATCTGTATTGTTTTTTATAGCCATGATTGGATATTACAGCTTAAAGAAAGCTCAAATGGAATACCAGCAGGCAGACAGCAGATGGAAACAACAACAAGCCCAGACAGCTAACCGTGCTTTGGCGGAAGTGCTCGAAAAAGCCCGGTCGATTGAGCAAATGCAACAGGCAGTAAAAAATTTTTTTGACGAACAGGGGGGAGAAGCTGCCCTCGATGAAGAAGCGAAAGCCTTGATTCTTGCCCGTAAGCAGCAGCTCCTTGCTGAACGGCGTTATCACTATTACCTTACGCACCATCCTTCCAAAGCTATAGCCAAGATATTAGGAGTGAAGCCGGCTTAATATGTGTTCAATGACCTGTGAAGTGCTTGCCCCTTCTATGTCTATCCACTCAAATTCGGGATGTTGATGGCGGAACCAAGTGAGTTGCCGTTTGGCATAGCGCCGTGTATTTTGCTTGATGAGTGCTACGGCGGTAGCTTGGTCGTGCTTCCCTTCCATGCTCTCAAAGAGCTCTTGATACCCTACGGTTTGCAGAGCACTTAAATGGCGGTAAGGGAATAGCTGCTGGGCTTCTTGCCATAAGCCTTCTTGCATCATGATGTCCACCCGTCGGTTGATGCGCTCATATAGCATAGGGCGCGGGCGGTTCAAAACAAAGCCTCTGATGCGGAAAGGGCGTTTGGCAGCAGCGCGTTGTTTGAAGTAAGAGTAGGGGCGGTGGGCAGTGCGGCATACTTCCAAAGCGCGCAGCACGCGCCGCGGATTCTGCAGGTCTATTTCTGCGTAGCTTTCGGGGTCAACGGCTGCCAATTCCTCTTGCAGGGCTTTTAAACCTTTTTCTTTGAGCTCTTGTTGCAGTTGTTGTCGTGTGGTTGCTGGTATGTCTGGGAAACTGTCCAACCCGCTGCATACCGCTTTGATATATAAACCGGAGCCACCGCTGAGGAGCACAGTGTCGTATCGTTGAAAAAGCGAAGACAGCAGCGCCAAGGCTTCGCTTTCATACTTGCCGGCACTGTATTCTTGATGTATAGAATGAGATGCTATAAAATGATGAACTATGCCGCCCATTTCCTCTTCGGTAGGGCGGGCAGTGCCTATGCGCATTTCGCGATAGATTTGCCGGGCATCTGCTGACACTACCTCCGTCTGCAGTACCCTTGCCAACTCTACACACAAGGCTGTTTTGCCCACTGCTGTGGGACCCGTTACTACTACCAATGTTTTAGGCTTCAAGAAAAATTTGTTTTAATTTGAGTTCAAGCAAAAATAAACAATTACAGCTATGGCAGAAGCGTTAATCATCCCTTCAAACGCTACAAAAAAAGAGATTTATTCGGCTATAGTACCTCAAATAGAGGCACTAATTGCCCAAGAGCCCGATTTGACGGCAAATTTGGCAAACATTGCTGCCGTTCTGAAGCAAGCATTTGACTTTTTTTGGGTAGGTTTTTACCTAGTAAAAGATGGACAATTGGTGTTGGGACCTTTTCAGGGACCGCTTGCCTGCACCCGTATCCCTTTCGATAAGGGAGTATGTGGGGCTTGCTATCGCCAAAAGCAAACCCTCGTTGTGCCCGATGTAGAGGCGTTTCCGGGGCATATTGCCTGCAGCTCAGAGTCGAAATCGGAAATTGTAGTACCTGTCTTGCTTGGCGATGAGGTGCGTATGGTCATAGATGTGGATAGTCGTCAACTCAACGACTTTGACGAACAGGACAAGGAAGGGCTTGAGCAAGTGGCTGCTGTCATTAGCCGTTGGTTGATAAAGCATGTCGACTAAGCCTGTTTTTATACATACATTCACAAAGACTCATGAACAGGCGCAATCTTTTCTTCTTTGTTTTGTTTTGTACCGCCTTTTTGAGGATAGTCAATGCCCAAAATGACAGCCTGCACCTTCCTAAGGTACATTGGCAAGCCTATGGCGATGTGTATTTTGCGTATGATGCCAATGACCCGCCACAACAAAATGTGGTGCATACGCTTACGCACCCTGCTTATCACAACCAATTTTCTTTGAGCCTTGCTTATTTGAAGGCAAGTGTGGCGCAGGAATACTGGCGTGCTGTGGCTGCTTTGGCAACGGGTAGCTACATGGCAGTAAACTACGCTTCGGAGCCTGAATGGGCACGTTATGTGTTGGAAGCCAATGCAGGGGTGCGTCTTGCCCCAAAATGCTGGTTCGATGCCGGTATTTTTTCTTCTTTTTTAGGCTTTGAGTCGTCTATTTCGGCAGACAATGCCCTATATAGTCGTTCGTTTATTGCCGAAGCTACCCCCTATTATGAATCGGGGGTGCGCCTGACCTATACGCCTACTGAGCAATGGCAAATCATTGTTTCGGTATTGAACGGCTGGCAGCGCATCGTTGACAACAACCAGGACAAAGCCGTAAGTGCCCAAGTGCAGTACTATCCGCAAAAAGAACTTACTCTTAGTTATGCTACTTTCTATGGCAACGAAGGGGTAGGAACCACCTCGCTTTGGTGGGTACACAACCCCTTTGTTTATTACGAAAAAGAAAAGTGGAGCTTTTTGCTCGAGGGCTTCTTAGCTTCCGCAGAAGAAGAACAACAAAACAGTATGGCATGGGCAGTGTGTATCATGGGAAATTACTATCTTACCAACCAGTGGAGCGTGAGTGCGCGCTTCGAGCATTTTCAAGATGAAAAAGAAATTTTTTATACTACAGGCACGCCCAACGGTTTTGTGAACACTTCGTGGGCGGTGGGTATAACCTACAGCCCCGTGGAGCAAGTGAAGTGTCGCGTTGAGTGTCGCCCATTTTATTCAAAAGATGATATTTACTTGAAATCAAACACTACAACTTCCAATCAAAGTGTTTTAATATCAAGCGGAATTTCGTGGCGGTTTTGAAAAGAAATAAGTGGCTGACCTTAACAGTACTGGGTGGGACTTCTCTTCTCGCCCTCTTTTATCTGCTACATTTGCCCATGCAGGCACATGAAGCCGGCAGCAAGCGGCTGGTTTTGTTTACTTTGTGTAGTGAACTTCTGTCGGAAGAAGACCTGCCCGAAGGAGACTACTACTATCTTTATGAGCCTTTGCGAGCACTCGAAAGCCTGCAAACCGAAAAACTGCTCAAGACGCCCGCTCAGCTGCAGCAGCTGGCACAACACTACCAAGAGGTTTATGTATTGGGCGCTGGCTTGCCTGCCCCGTTTTTAGAGGTACTCGACAGCCTGTCGGTAAAAGCGCATTGGATACAGGCACGCTGCGAAGGCTTGCAGGCTGTGGAAATCATGCCTAAATATACTTTGGATAGCCTGCATGTCGTCGTTACTTGGACAGGCAAACCACAAGTAAGCATCCTGCTGCCCGACGGAAGCCCTCGCCTCGTGAAAGCGGACTCTTCTGCGCTCACTTACCGGGAGCATCTTCTTGTGCCTTTTGCGCCATTGGCTTGGATGCCCATAGGAGTAGCTTATGAAGAGGATACCGTATGGTGCAACCAGCCCCAGTTGGTAAGAGGCAGCGCCCGCACCCTCATGATTGAAGGCGCACCACAGCCGGAAAGCAAGTTTTTGAAGTCGTGGATAAAAAAACAAGGCGGGGAATATGCCCTTCGCTCGCATTTAAGTAATGACATCGTTGCCGAGGAATGGCATGCCTCAGATACTGCCTCTTTGCGACCAATCACAGCCGCAGTGCTCTCCCGCTTCGATTGGCTCATCATCGATGAGCTGGGCTGGCAGGCGTTGAGCAACCGGGAACAGGAGCTTGTTCTTGCAGAAGTGAAAAACAAAGGGTTGGGGGTTTTATGGGTTTTCAATCAAGGCAAGGTACGTTACCCCTCTTACCGTATGCTGCCCGTGCGTGTAAATGAGTCGCGTGGCACGGTGCACTTGCAAAAAAGAGTACTGGCAGAGTTGCCTCTCAGCCAATGGCGCATACGTGTAGCGCAGGAAGGAGTATTGACGCTGGCTACCGATGGGCAAGGGCAAGCTCTTACTGTATGTGAAAACTATGGGCGGGGCAAACTGGCAATGACCACCCTTGACAATACCTATAGCTGGCTTTTGAGTGGAGACATAGAAGCTTACCAGCGCTATTGGTTGTTTGTAGCCAGTGTGTTGGCTCGTCCTTATGCACCGGAAGTCTTTTGGGAACTACCGCCAGTAGCCTTCGCCCGTCATCGGCTCGATTTTCGTATTCGCAGCAAAGAGTTGATAAAGGAGGCTTATGTGTTGGAAGAAAATACCCGGCGCTACCCTTTGTATTTAACTCAACAACTGCCCGATACCACGCTATGGGCAGGGGCTTGGTATCCACCACGCGAAGGGTTTTATCAATGGGTGGCTATTGCAGGAACTGCAAACAAGCCGGCACAAAGAGGAATGTGGATAAGTCGTATGCCTTTGTCTTGGATGGCTGCCGGGCGTTACGACTACATGCAGCCATGGTATGAACGGCGTGTGGCTAAGGCTTCTAAAAAAGAAAGAGCAGTTACCGGGCAGCAGAACAAAAAAATGCCCTACTGGGCATGGGCATGTATCGCTTTTGGTGCGATGGCTATTCTTTGGCTTTGGGAAAGGCTTCGAGCTTAAATGATTACACAGGTGTGCGACTGCGTTGCTTGGTAGGAGTTGTATACCAGCGGTCCATGAGTAAATCTTCGGATTTGCCGCCCGGTGGCAAATCAATAATAGGCAATCCGCCGTTACCGGGTAGCCCACCGTCATCGTCTCCGTCGGAGGGAAAGTCCGGCTTGCCAATAGAACGCACCATAATCCATGCTATCACGGAGAAACAACACACACACGCAAGGAAATACAGGGCAGCCATATTTTTAGCGTCTAAAGGTTTAGCTGAGATGAATATACAAAATAAAACGCAAACAATCAATAGTGTAGCTAAAATTTATTTTTCTTCTTGCTTTATCGGAAGGAATGATGCGAAGTCCTTGATTTTATACTCTTTGTCAAGAAACTTGGTTATTTTTTTCTGCAGCTTTTTGCGTTCGTCTTCTTCCTGCAAGCGGGCGACTTTTCTCAGTAAGAGATACTCTGGGCTTAACACAATGCTTTTCTCTTTGTTTTCTATCTCATCAAGCATCTGATTCATGACGGTGAGGTCATGCCAGTGCCCAAGCTGATGCCCAAGCCTTTTCATGTAAGGATAGAAGCCGGGCAGAGGGCTGCAGGTGGTTTCTATGATATACATGCTTTCTTTCAGCTGTTTGCGCACCTTGTGCATGCTTTCTTCATTCTTCTTTTTCAATTGCTTGTACATTTTCTGTTTTAGCTCCTTGAGGTGCGCGTGAAGCAGATAGGCAGTCTGGTGGTCGTCGCTATGGTATAGTAGCAATTTTATCCGCTTTTTGATGGCGGTCAGTTGTTGCAGGTCAAACTGCTGCAGGGCGCTTTGCAAGTGGCAGCGGGCTGCTTCTCTTTTCTCTTCCAAATAACGATGATAAAACTCAAAATGGCTTTTCAAGTAGGAAAAGGAGGTGATTAGCCCTGCCTGTACTTGTGTGTCTCTGATGGTGCCTAAAATGGGATATACTGTGCGAAACAGCTCTTGCGCGGTATGTTTATTTATTTTGTCGGGGCGAATGAAGTGCAGCAAGCGAAGCATGGCACGAAAACGCTTGATTCCTACGCGTACGTCGTGGATGGCAGCCGCTTCAAGCTGTGAGGCAGCTGTCCATTTGTTTACAATTTCATGGCAGCTGTCATCTAAATAAGCACTTATCTTGGAATAGAAGTAGCGGCTACTCATGGCGTATATTGGGGGTTTGTCTTACTTTTTGTTGAAAAGTAAGCTCGTCCAAAAACATCACTAAGCGGGTGTGGTCGCGTATAGAAAGCCACGAAATGTTATAGGGCATGCTTTTGAGCAACTGAAAACCCTGCTTTCTGTATATCACCAACAGACGCTGCAGATTGCCCTTCCGAAAAGAAATTTCGAAGCCATTGAACTCCTCGATGGGAATGACATTTCTACTGAGCAAACGCTGGCGCCTCAGTGCCCACGACCACAGCGTATTGTGGCGGAAAGGTAGGGTGGTAATGATGATTTTTCCTGCTTCGGTGTGCAACTGAAAAAAAGAAGGCTTGATGTAGAGTTCAATCAAGCGAAAAACAGTAGATGCTACCAACACGCTACCAAGTACCTCTGGGTGAAGGACCGGCAAAAAAAAGTAATGAGACAACAAAGCTATAGCACTCACATAGCGACTCAGCGAAACCAAGTCGCTGAGTATCAAGTAGCGTGTGTAGCGTTTTTTGTTGTGTATGATAAACATGACTTTTGCCGGGCGACAGCTCAATTTAATAAAATTATCACAAACTCACTCTTTGCGCTTGAGCGTCAAGAGCAGCAAGATGGTAGATAAAATGCCGGCAATAATCCAACTGATGAGAGTAACGTAAGAGATGCCCCACAGTTGAGGTATGTGCTGCCCGTAATCGACGCGCAAGCTGAGCCCAGAAAAGATAAGCAAGGCAGCAATGAGTATGGTAAGCGACAGGCGGCGAATGAGTGACTCTATCTCGCTGAGCAATTCTTCGTAGCCGGTTAGCTGCAGATTGAAGTGTAATTTCCCTTGTCGCAGCTTACCCAAGATAGTCCGTACATCATCGGGCATTTGGGCAATAAGGTAGCCGACTTGAAGGAAGGTGTTGGCAAACTCGGCTTTCACATTTTGCCAAGAGAACTGCTCAGCCAGCAGCTTGGTACTATAGGGTTTTACTGCTTCAAGGGTGTCAAAGGTGGGGTAAATCTGCAATCCAATGCCTTCGAGAATAGCCAATGCGCGAAGTATCAGAAAAATGTTGCCGGGTATTTGCAGTCCATGTTTGTAAGAGATGCGTTGAAGGCGTTCGGTAAAGACGCTTATGCCTGCCTCGCCTGTGTCTAAAATGATAAGGTCTTCGATGAGCTCTTCAAGGTCGTTTTCCAGTTCTTTGATATCTTCGATTTCGTGCTCTACTGCCAATTGTTGTAAGTTAAGCGCCATGCGGCGGGCATCGCGTTGTGCCATGCCTATAAACACGCCGGCAAAAGCAAAGCGTTGTGCCCGGCTTAGCTTACCTACCATGCCGTAGTCGAGCAGGGCGATGTCGCCATTGGGGCGCACCAATACGTTGCCGGGGTGAGGGTCGGCATGAAAAAAACCATATTCAAAAATTTGCATAAGATAAAGCTGCAGCCCTCGCTGAGCCAGTATTTCGGGCGACAGCCCCCAAGCTTTGAGCTGCTTGACGTCGGTGATTTTGCAGCCACTCACAAATTCCATCGTGAGCACGCGTTTGCTCGACAGCTCGCGATAAGGGCGGGGAATGTAAAGGTGAGGAACATGCTCATACAGTTTGCGGAATTGTTCTATATGCCGCAGTTCATACTGATAATCCAATTCGCGCAGTAGGCTCTTTTCAAAAGTTTCAACTATTTCGTTGGGGTTCAGTATGCCAATATTTTTGAAATAGTTTTCAGTGAGTTTTACCAGTTCTTTGATAAGCTGCAGGTCAGTGTATATTTTATTCTCTATATCGGGGCGTTGCACCTTTACCACCACGTCTTCGCCCGTATGCAGACGCGCCCGATGCACCTGCCCAATAGAAGCAGAGCCTAAGGGCACTTTGTCGAAGAAAGCGAAAATATCGGCTACTGGGCGCCCCAGCTCTTCTGCTACGATGCGCAGAGCTTCTTCATAAGCAAAAGGCGGTACGTTGCTTTGCAGCTTCTCCAGTTCTTTAATCAAAGGCTCGGGCAGCAGGTCGGGGCGGTTGCTTGCTACCTGTGCCAACTTCACGAAAGTAGGACCCAACTCCTCGATGACCATCCGTATGCGCTCCCAGGTGGTATAAGAAAAAACGGGGCGTTCGCCACGAAACCAATCCGACTGTTGGCGTGCGGGAATCAACTTGCGTAGTGGCGTGGTTGTAACAAACTCTTCGAAGCCATATTTAAGCAAGATATTGATAACTTGCCGTATCCTGTTGACGTTTCGGATGGTCTGAAAAACGCTTGCCATGATGTGCTTTCGAGTGTGGTGTTTAAAAATAAGCATTTTTTAAAAGCAAAGAAGACCGATTGAAACCATCCAACCGGTCTTGCTTTTTTTGAAAACTCAAAGCATTCCTTTTGCCTGCATCTTAGGCTTTAGCTTCTGCCGACTTTTGGGATTTCGAAGAGGTTTTCTCTGCTTCGGTTTTGTTGGCAGCCAAAGCAGCTTCCAGCTTCTCTACGCGCTTGAGCACTTCGTTCAGGTCGTCTTCGGTAACGAACTTGAGCTTTTTACTTACCTTCTCTACCAAGCTTTGCAACTGAGTTTCAAACTCTTCGCGCTTGGTTTCGGTGTTTTTCAAGAACTCGTCCACAATCTTTTTCCCTTCGTCGGAGGAGAGCTTGCTTTCTTCTACCAGCTTGTCAACGGTTTGCTTCAGGGTTTCGGCGGTGATAGAAACCAACCCAACGCTGGTGTAGATGAATTTTTTTACAACTTCTTGCATATCCATAATTATACTTTTTAAAGTGAAACTTGAACACAATGCAAATATAAAAACACTTTTAATTCCTTGCAAATGAAAATGTTATTTTTTTTATACCAACACCTTGATTAAGCCCCTTTTATTGTACTTTTTTTATATTATCTTGAACTTTAGAACTGATGAAGTGTGCTTATCGAGTACCTAATAGCAGTTTTATTTTTTGTTTGTATCAATAAAGGACTTATGAATTGTAGCTTAGAGGGTTTCAGGGGGGCTTGGTTTTTTAATGTTTAGCAAAAGGGATATCTATTTTTTAACACGGAGGTAATCTTCATAGAGTTGGATGTTGCGTTGGAATGTGTTAGCATCCTGTTGAGTCATGGTCTCTTTAAGAGATATGTTGGGCAGACCGACTTCTTCATTCCATAGCAGAAGCATTATTCCGAACTGCTTGCCCATGTTAGCAGCTCGTTTTAAGTTAGAAAAAGTCATATTGTGGTCAAAGAGGCAGAAATACTAAGCGAAGTACTCTTCGCTTAGTATCTTATTTGGATTTGATAACCAAGTATAGGTTTTATGATTTTTGCTCAAATATAAAACCTGTTGATTACACCAAATCCGAAAAAAGATGTATTACTCAAAAAGCAAAGCAATGCTCGAAATAAGCATTGCTTTACTTAGGGCGAAAAGGAAACTTACCAAAGTTGCTCTTTCCAAATATACTTTCCGCTCTTATCGATGTAGCCGTATTCGCTACCGATGAACACTAATGCAAGACCTTCTGAAAAATCAGAAGCCAAATCAAACTGCGGATGGATGACTATTTTTCCGCTCTTATCGATGTAGCCGTATTTACCACTCTTATAATCACCAATTCTCACTAATGCAAGACCTTCTGAAAAATCAGAAGCCCGATCAAACTGCGGATTGATGACTATTTTTCCGCTCTTATCGATGTAGCCCCATTCGCTACCGATGCGCACTCTTGCAAGACCTTTTGAAAAGGAATAAGCCTCATCAAACTGCGGATTGATGACTATTTTTCCGCTCTTATCGATGTAGCCGTATTTACCACCGATGCCCACTTTTGCAAGACCTTCTGAAAAATCAGAAGCATCATCAAACTGCGGATTGATGACTATTTTTCCGCTCTTATCGATGTAGCCGTATTTACCACTCTCAGAATCACCAATTCTCACTTTTGCAAGACCTTCTGAAAAATCAGAAGCATCATCAAACTGCGGATGGATGACTATTTTTCCGCTCTTATCGATGTAGCCCCATTCGCTACCGATGCGCACTCTTGCAAGACCTTCTGAAAAATCCCACGCCTCATCCTCATCAAACTGCGGATTGATGACTATTTTTCCGCTCTTATCGATGTAGCCCACTTTACCACTGATGAGCACTCTTGCAAGACCTTCTGAAAAATCAGCAACAACCCGATCAAACTGCGGATGGATGACTATTTTTCCGCTCTTATCGATATAACCCGCTTTGCCATTTTGGTAAATGGGGAATAAACCACTTGATTTCTTTTGGTCTGTCCGCTCCTTTGAAGTGCAGCTAAAAAGAAATACAGCGGCGGAAATCAATACCAAGGCTTTGGAAATGTTCAGTAAAAATACTCTGTAATGCATAGTGATAACTTTTTGGGTTTTTAGTTGGTATAGTATAAGCATTTTCTTTTGAATTACAAATTGGACTTGTTGAAAAATGAACCAATCGAGCTTAGTAAAAAGCTCGGAAGGTCTGAAATTAAGGGGCAGATGCCCAAATTTCTGTGATAGATGAAAGTAAATACCGTGAATGTTCAAAAGCTACACAACACGAGCGATTGTTGCGAGTAGCAAAGACAAGCAAAATCTGTCAGGTCTTGCTTGCAAATTTAATTACGTACGAATTGATTATCTATGCCATTGACTTCGATATAGTCTTCATAGATTTGGATAGATTGTTTTAGGATTTGAGCATCTTTTTCTTGGAGTGTTTTTTCGTAAAAGATGACATTAAATTCTGAGCCTGCATTTGGTTTAAACATTACAGTCATTTCAACATCAGGGTGTGCTATTTTTTTTAGTAAAGCGAGTGATGTATCATGGTCGAAGAGGCAGAAGTAGAATAGGAGTTTACCTTTTGGCATCAGTTTATCTGCGAGAGAAAATGCCCAAGCTATATGGTGTTTAGATAACGTTTTAGATCTCAAGAATTCATTTTTGAATGTAGCTAATTGTAATCCGTTTTTTGTAATGAACCATGCTTTAATGTTATCTAATGGTATTCTTGGGTCAAATGGGGTTATGATTGTAAAGTAAGGTTCATGAGTCATAGTACATATGACCATAGAGAGGTATAATGGTTCATAACCTTCTCTTTCGATTATTATTGGTGGGAAGGTTATATCTGTGTGGGTTTTAAATGATTCATATAATCCAAAATGAAGCACGTGGGATGTGTCAATGGTTTTGATAGATTCAGGGAGTTGGACTGGGAAGAAGAAATCTTGCGCTTTGGTTGTATAGAGAGGCAAGGTTAGGAGGGTTAGGATTAAGGTTAGCTTTTTCATGGCTTATAGGGTTTTTAGGTTGAGATTATGGTTTTTTGGTTGGGGATTAGCGACCGGTTACCATTTGACCTATTTCGATGAGGTCTGAGTGTTTTTGGAATAGTTCTTCAGCTTCATCTGGGAAGTGGATTACGTCGATGATTATAGAGAGGAGTGTTTCAGGTGGTATATATTTAAACCGTTTAGTTTCGATTGCGCCGGCGAGGAAGTAATAGAGTTTAGTACCTGGTGTAGCGTGTTCTCTTACTTTTTCGTAGGCTGCGAGGGTTGTACTACGGTCGTAGTAATCAGCTTCGTTATCGTAGAACAGGAGGACTGGTGGGTCACGGAATTCGACTTCGTGAGCCAGTTTAGGGTCGGTGTCAAGGAACAACGCAATGCGCAAGTTGTCCACGTCTTCATTTGCTTTAATTAAGTCAATAACTTTTTGACCTTCGGCAGTGCTCGGTTGGGGATGTTCTTTTTGAGTACTCATATATTTCTGTTTTGAGTTTTTATTGTGCTCTTTTTTTTTAGATCAGGTGAACTCGATTACAGGATGCTCAACCTCAAAATTTTGGCTATCCCATAAAGGACGTCTATGCAAGGGCAACGACTGCCCCCAGTCAAGGAGTTGTAGCAAGGAATAAGAGGTGCATTGAATGAAATAGACGCTTTCCTTAACCGTATTAGACTTGTTGAGAAATCAACCAAATTAATGTTAATAAAAAAATCGAAAAGTCTAAAATTAAGGGGGAATACTCGGATTTTTTTAATAGATGAAAGTAAATACCGTGAATGTTCAAAAGCTACACAACACGAGCGATTGTTGCGAGTAGCAATGGGAATGAATGAGAAGGAATTTTTTGCATTGCTTCTGAAATTTGAACCACGGGCTAAAAAATCAAAACACGTAGAGAAAAAGAAAACGCAAACCGCGGGAACAGGTAGAAAGTATGCATTACAAGGGGGCGCAAAAATTATATACGTATGACGTTGCTGCGCCCCCCTTTTTTATCACCTCTAAAACTTCCTTTGTTGCAAATCCTTTGCTTCATGGCATTTTGTACAATGCAAGCAATCCATCATCGAAATGTAATCAGTTTCTTAGAGTTCATTTGTTGGCTCACTTTTGAAGCACGGTTTGTTTTATGGCTTCTGGGGCATAAGATTGTGCCAGCCCTCCCAAGTAATTACAGTTTTTGAGCGATTCCATGCCTTGGAATGCCACCCTTTGTTTTTTGTATCCAAAAGCATCTTCGAGGGTTTGACGGGTTTTTATATCGCCCATGCCTACTTCTATGTCTTCCATAGTCATTTGGCAGGGGTGTTCATATCCGCAAGCATGTGTGAGTTCCAAAAGCTCTTTGCGGAATACATTCATGTAGTTGGCTAAGCGGTGAGATTTGTCGGTAGGGTCAAGCCCCGACATCAGCCATTTGTTTTGTGTGGCTATCCCTACTGGGCAATGGTTGGTGTGGCATTTCTGTGCTTGAATGCAACCGATAGCCATCATAGCTTCACGAGCTACGTTGATAATATCTACGCCCATGGCAAAAGCCATCATGGCACGTGCCGGTAGCCCCAACTTACCAGAACCTACGAATACGATGCGCTCGGTGAGTCCCCGTTCAAGGAAAATCTGGTAAACAGAGGTAAAGGCAAAGATAAAAGGAAGCGACACATGGTCTGCAAAATGAGGGGGTGCGGCACCTGTGCCCCCTTCGCCGCCATCGATGGTGATGAAGTCGGGACCGGTACCGCGCTGCATCATGCAATCGGCAAGCTCCTCCCAGTATTCCAATTTGCCTACGGCGGCTTTGATGCCCACAGGCAAGCCTGTGTTTTCGGCTATGGCTTCGACAAAGTCCAAAAGCTCAGGTACATTGCGGAAGGCGGTATGTGCTGCGGGCGAAAGAGCTGCTGTATAAGGCTCTAAGCCACGAATGCGCGCTATTTCGGGGTTTACCTTTTTAGCTGGCAAAATGCCGCCTTTGCCGGGTTTTGCACCTTGCGACAGCTTGATTTCTATGGCACGGATGAAAGGGTGCGCCTGCACCAAGTCAACCAGTTTGCTCATAGAGAAGCGCCCGTGCGCATCTCTCACGCCAAAATAACCAGTGCCAAATTGAAATACCACATCGGCGCCATGGCAGTGGTAGTCTGCCAAACCTCCTTCGCCAGTATTGTGCCAACAACCACACATTTTGGCACCTCGATTCAAAGCAATCACTGCATTTTTTGAAAGAGAGCCATAGCTCATAGCCGAAATATTGATGATAGAATAGGGGCGCCAAGGGCGTTTGCGTCCGTTGGCAAGCCCCATCACTTTGGCAGAGGGCAGAAAGTAAGGGTCGGTGGTGTTGGGGTGCCCTTCTGGTGGCACATATGGAAACAACGAAGGGTTGATAAACACATGCCCTTGGGCATACACGTCGGAGTCGGTGCCAAAGCCTTGATAATTGTTTTGCTTTTTGGCAGAGGCGTAAATCCAAGAGCGTTCGACGCGGTTGAAAGGGCGCTCTTCGCGGTTGTGAGCCACGATGTATTGCCGTAACTCTGGACCAATCGACTCCAGCAGGTAACGGAATCTGCCTATTATCGGAAAGTTGTGCTTAATAGTGTGCTTCTTGTTGAAGAAGATGTCTTTGATAGCTATGTAAATCAAGGCAAGAGGTACCAAAATCCACAAATAGTGCAAGCTGATTTCTTCCCATTGAATAATGCTTTCGATGAAGGTTTGAATTTTTTTCCACATAGTATTTGCATTTAGAGCTACAGCGAAATAGTGAAGAATTTACTAAATTTTAAGAAACGACTGCTTTTATCTACCTAAAAAACAACGAAAAAAATGCAGTGGAAAGAAGATAAGAACACTTTAGTTGCTCAAGTAGAGTTTGCCGATTTCAAACAGGCATTTGCCTTTATGGTACAGGTAGCGCTTCTTGCCGAGCAGCTCAATCATCATCCTGACTGGCGGAATGTGTACAATCGCGTGGAGATAAAACTGAGCACACACGATGCTGGCGGAGTGGTTACCGAAAAAGACCGACAGATGGCAGAAGCCATCAGCCGGTTGTATGCTCAATGGGATAAGAAATAAATGCTGGCTTGTTGTTTTTTAAGACGTGCGGCGAGCTCAAGGGCTTGTTCATAACTTTGCCCATAGAATTCAGCACTTTCCAAATGCAGGAGAGGAAAGCCCAAGAAAGGATGAGGGAGTGTCCAAGTAGCTTGTTTTCGCAAAGCATGCAGCGCTTCTTCACCATAAAACAAAAGTGCAGCATCACTTACCAAAAGCGGGCGACTGTTCAGCTCTTGTTTGAAATGAATTTGAAAAGAGACCTCCATTGGAAGGTACAAAGCAGGTGCTAAGCAGAGCACACTGTGGATGGTCTGCTTTTCGTGGATGTAAGGGCTTAGCCGTCGTGCTGCTTCTTTGTAGGGGGGCAGGTAGGTAGCATAGGGCAACAAACGATAGGCAGAAACTCCCAACGCAATGCCTACGCCCAAGCCTGTCAATATTTTGCGATACGAGGCAGACAAGGGTAGCAGCTGCTCTAAGCCTTGTACAAAAAAGGTATAGCCAACCACGAGGCTTAACAGAATGCCCCGGGGCGCTTTGGGCAGAAAACTCATCAACAGCAGTAGCCACAGGGCAATGAAGCAGAGCGGCTGCATAGACTTTTGAGGCAGGTATTTTTTTCTGCCCAACCAAAACAACAGCGTTGCCAATATGCCTATGAGGGCTACGGGTTCGTAGTACAGCAAATATTTGAAGTGGAAGAGCACGTCGAAGGTACTTTGTCGGAGGTATTCTTTTCGGAAAAAGAGGTAAATCCAAGCCGCGGGGTAGCGCCACCATGGCACGCCAAGCCGCGTACCTACGGCAACGAGCAGAACCGGCACCCACAAAACATGTCCACCTCTTTTGATGTAGCGCAGCAGCAACTGGCGGTTGGGGCGTGTTATGAACTGCCGAGCGTCATAGAGCCACAAACCACTTAGCCAGAAAATGGATTTGTATTCCAAGGCAAGCCATACTCCCCACCAAAAAGCCTCTATGCGGGTAGGTATGCCTGCTTGCGGGCGGCGACGATAGAACTGCCACCACACAGTAAAGCCTAAAAAATAGAAGGGGGTGGTTTGTAAGCCACCGTTGTGATAAAACAACAAGGGCGTGAGCTGCAACAATAAAAACAAAGCGATGCGCTGCCATAGATGATGAACTGTTTGACTGCACCAATAAACGCAAACAAGGGCATATACCACCGCTCCAAGTGCTATCCACACTTCTATGCGTGGAAACAATAACCAGACAGCAGCCAGCGTAAGTTGATACAAAGGTGCCAGATGATGAAACAGCTCATTGAAATGACCGGCAGCCAGTTGCCGGGCATTCCATGCATAGCGGTGTGTGTCATAGTCGGGCAAATGAAAGCCCGGGGCAGCATATACGTGCAGCCATGCCATGGCGGTGAGCAAAGCAAGGATGCCGCCTGCTTTCAATATAAGCTTACGATTGTTCATAGCGTTGTATCAGGGCTTGTAGAGCTTGCAAACGCGCTTGGTTGTTTTGCTTCTGGGTCAATACAAGCGGAGGAGCAACCCGTTCTTTGCAATCAAAAGCACTGCAGCGCTCACAGGTTTCGCCTACGGCTCGCCTCTGCAGTTGAGCATTTTCGAGGAAGTGGATTTTCTGGCGCGCTTGGTCGTTCACCAAAATACCTATGGACACGCTGCTCAAGGTGGCAGGCGTGGGGTACAAGGAGCGTGCCATGGTGAGCACCCAGTAGCGGTTGGGGCTGTCTATGTATTCCGATATTTGCGCATCACAAAGGTAGCCCTCGTGTGGTTGGTTTTGCATGGAGCGCAATACCTGCAAAGACACCCAGCGCCTGCAATAGTGTTCGTGCAAGGCAGTAGCGTGGGGGTTGTGCAGCTGCCCTAAGTGCATCTCTTTGGTAAGCAGCACCTTCTGAGAGGCGGTATCCATGCTAAAGCGCAAGAAAAACAGCTCCTGCAAACCTAAGAAATGGGGCAAAAGGTTGGTGAAGCGATGCAATAGTGTTTCAGGCGTAACTACATAGCGCCCAAGTAACTCTAACCAAGCATCGGGCTGCCATGCAGGCAGAGCAAATAAGTGTTCTATTTGTGGCAATAAGTCAGAGGCGGGGAGCAGTAGGGCACCTGCAAAATAGGAAGCTTTGAAGTTGTTTAGAACCTCTTCAAAAGCACTTACCGTAACCCATGAAAAAGTATAGGGGCGCGGCGACAGTGCTAGGTAGGCAAAACCCAGCTCTCGCGCCAGTACGAAACGCCTCTGCGCTTCCGACAGGCGAGAGTTGATTATCAATAAGCGCTTTTTGGGAATGAAAACCGAACGAAGTGCATGCAAGCTTTTGTCTTGGAAGTCTTCGTAAATTACCCGAATGCCGCTTTGCTCCGATAGCACCTTGGCAAGTGTATGGCTGTTTGTGGTAGCATTTTGCAAATAACGTTTGCGGAAATCGGCAGCCGCTTCCTCCAAGTCTTCGAAGTAATTGTCATGCATTTCTTGATAGGAACGCAACACCGAAAAGAAGAATTGCTCCACTTGCATGTCATAATTGCGGCTGATTTCGACCACTGTACTCACAAAAGCACTCAATTTGGCAGGGGCATCTGCCAGTAGCTCTATGAGTTTGGCTTTGTCTATACCCAGTACATCCAAAGGAAGCTCTTGAAGTAGATTAGACTGCAGCAACTCTGCAAGAGGTGCCAGCTTAGGATGCAATTGCAATGATACCAACCAGTCGTAGCTTACTTCTAAGGCATCTGCCAAGGCTGCAATTTTATCGGCTTTGGGGTATTTCTTGCCCTTTTCTATTTCGTTCAAATAAGACACCGAAATGCCCGTCTGCTGCGAAAGAGTTTGTAACGACAAACCTTTTTCTTGGCGCAGTTGTCGCAGCTTAAGTCCAAAGGTTAGGCGAATATTTTGCTCATGAAGTGCCATAGGTGCTTTTTATTCGGCTATTGTTTGTGTTTGCATTATTTATATGCGGGTAAGCAGTCTGGTATTTGCTTTTTGCATAGTTTCGATTGCACAAAATAAAGAACTTTTTGCGAAAAAATAAATTTAGCGAAAATTCGCTTGATTTTTATTTTTCGCTTTTTTACATTTGAAACATACAACACAAACCATTATCAAAAACCACCGAGTCATGTCCACATCTGTTACTACCGAAGGCGTTCAAGTGATTGCTCCCTTGCACGAGCGCTACCAAGAAATATTAAGCCCCGAAGCCCTGCGCTTTGTGGCACACCTGCACCGCACTTTCAATGAAAAACGCAAAGCCCTCTTGGCAGAGCGTGAAGTGCGTTTTCAGGCTATCAGTCAAGGGCAACCCCTCACTTTTCCAAAAGAAACCGAAGGCATCAGGGGGGGAGACTGGCAGGTAGCGCCCATTCCGCAAGACCTGCAGGACCGGCGGGTAGAAATCACCGGTCCGGTTGACCGCAAGATGATTATCAATGCGCTCAACTCGGGTGCCAAAGTATTCATGGCTGACTTTGAAGATGCCAACTCGCCCACATGGACCAACTGCATCGAGGGGCAAATCAACTTGTATGATGCCATTCGCCGTCAGATAGATTTTACTGCGCCCAATGGCAAGCACTACAGCCTCAAAGACGAAGTGGCTGTATTGAAGGTGCGCCCTCGCGGGTGGCATCTGCCCGAAAAACATGTACTTATCGACGGCGAGCCTGTCTCGGCTTCTTTATTCGATTTTGGTTTGTACTTCTTCCACAATGCCCAAGAGCTGTTGGCACGAGGCTCCGGACCTTATTTCTATTTGCCCAAATTGGAAAGCTATCAAGAGGCTGCTTTGTGGAATGAGGTGTTTGTGGAAGCTCAAAAATACCTTGACATCCCGTTGGGCACTATCAAAGCCACTGTATTGATAGAAACCATCACGGCGGCTTTTGAAATGGAAGAAATCATTTACGCCCTGCGCGACCATATGGCAGGCTTGAATGCAGGCAGATGGGATTACATATTCAGCGTCATCAAGAAGTTCAGAAAGCGCCCGGAAGTGCTTTTCCCTGACCGCGCTCAGGTAACTATGACGGTGCCTTTCATGCGTGCTTATGCCATGCGGCTGGTACAGGCATGCCATTTACACGGAGCGCATGCCATCGGGGGCATGTCGGCTTTTATTCCCAGCCGCCAAGATGAAGAGGTAAATCGCCGGGCTTTCGATAAAGTGTATCAAGACAAAGCCCTGGAGGCGCATACCGGTTATGATGGCACTTGGGTGGCGCATCCCGACTTAGTGCCCGTGGCGTTGCGTGCCTTTGACGAGGTGCTCGCCGGCAGAGTGCACCAAAAAGAAGAAAAACGCTCTGCAGCTTATATGATTAGCGAAAAAGAATTGACCAATTTCCATGTGGAAGGAGGAAAGATTACTGAGCAGGGGGTACGCACCAACATCAACGTAGGCATTCTTTATATCGAATCGTGGCTACAAGGCGTGGGGGCTGCCGCCCTGTATAATCTAATGGAAGATGCGGCTACTGCCGAGATATCGCGTGCCCAACTGTGGCAGTGGCTGCACAATCCCCATGCTTTGTGGGACGACGGACGCCACCTTACCCCAGAACTGTATAAGCGCCTGAAATCCGAAGAGGTAGAAAAGATAAAAAAACTGTTGGGGGCTGACCGCGTGGCAACAGGCAAATTGCAACAAGCAATAGCGCTTTTCGACCGGCTGGTATTGGATGAGAACTTCGTTGACTTTTTGACTTTGCCAGCTTACGAACTTTTGGATTAAAGCTTTCGACTCCGAACCCCCTTGAATAAAAAAACCAAAAAAGAACCCCTATGAACAAGCAAGAAAAAATCGCTCAATTGGTGAATGACTGGAACACCAATCCCCGTTGGAAGGGCATTGAACGTCCTTATACTGCCGAACAGGTAGTGGCTTTGAGTGGTAGCCTGCAGATAGAATACACTTTGGCAAAGCGCGGTGCCGAAAAGTTGTGGAAGCTGCTGCATACAGAGCCTTTCGTTGCAGGCTTGGGTGCACTTACCGGCAATCAGGCGATACAACAGGCGCAAGCAGGCTTGAATGCTATTTATGTGAGTGGCTGGCAGGTGGCTGCCGATGCCAATCTTGCTGGGGAAATGTACCCAGACCAAAGCCTTTATCCTGCCAACAGCGTGCCTGTGTTGGTGAAGCGCATCAACAATGCTTTTATGCGGGCAGACCAGCTGCAAACCCTCTTGCAAGAAGGCAATATCGATTACTTTTTGCCCATCGTGGCAGATGCCGAAGCCGGATTTGGGGGCAACTTGAATGCCTTTGAGCTGATGAAGATGATGATTGAGGCAGGGGCTGCCGGTGTGCACTTCGAAGACCAGTTGTCTTCGGCAAAAAAATGTGGTCATTTAGGTGGCAAGGTGCTGGTGCCTACGCAAGAGGCTATACAGAAACTGGTGGCGGCTCGTTTGGCTTCCGACATCTGTGCTGTGCCCACCGTGTTGATTGCACGTACCGATGCCGATGCAGCCAACCTGATTACCAGCGATATAGACCCTCGCGACCATCCTTTCATCACCGGCAAGCGCACCGCCGAAGGTTTCTACTATGTGAAGAATGGCATTGAGCAAGCCATTGCCCGTGGTTTGTCTTATGCACCTTACGCCGACTTGCTGTGGATGGAAACCTCACATCCCGATTTGGGAGAAGCACGGGAGTTTGCAGAGGCGATTCACGAGAAGTATCCCGGCAAGCTGTTGGCATACAACTGCTCGCCCTCTTTCAATTGGGCAGCCAAGTTGTCGGAATCCGAGATGGCTACTTTCCGCGAGAAGCTGGCTGAAATGGGCTATAAGTTCCAGTTCATTACTTTGGCAGGCTTCCATTCGATGAATACAGCCATGTTTGAGCTGGCTATGGCTTACAAGCAGCACGGTATGTTGGGCTACTCTCAATTGCAGCAACGCGAGTTTGCACTGCAAGAAAAAGGCTTCAAAGCCGTGAAGCATCAGCGCTTTGTGGGCGTGCCCTATTTCGATGCCATCCAAGAGACCGTAACCGGCGGCTTGGCTTCTACGCTCGCCTTCAAAGGTTCTACCGAAGAAGAGCAATTCTAAACGTGATTTAAACGCTTTCAATTCCACACAACAAAAGATAGGTTCTAAAAAGGCAGCCTTTTTTGAAGGCTGTCTTTTTGTTTGCAAGGAGGGAGGGGAATGAAAACAAAAGGGGGTGAATAGAAACGCTTACTTTTGTGTTTGTATTGAGCCGGCACTAAAAATCCAAACCATGACACCGAAAGCAATGCGTGAGCGACATACAGCCCTTGTCAAAAAGATAGCCGCTGAGTTGGGATTTGATTTTTGTGGTATTTCCGAAGCTACTTTTTTGGAAGAAGAAGCGCCGCGTCTGGAAGCATGGCTCAAGCAGGCTTATCATGGCAAGATGCACTACATGGAAAACCACTTCGACAAGCGCTTAGACCCTCGCAAGTTGGTAGAGGGGGCACGCTCGGTGGTTTCGTTGCTTTACAATTACTATCCCCCCGAAACATTGCCTCAAGAAGGCAACTTGAAGCTATCGAAGTATGCCTATGGCAAAGATTACCATAAAGTCATCAAAAAGAAGCTGAAGTATTTCATGCAACGCTTGCAGAGCGAAGTGGGCGAGGTGCATGGGCGTGCTTTTGTGGATTCGGCACCTGTGATGGATAAAGTATGGGCAAAGCGCAGTGGTTTAGGATGGATAGGCAAGCATTCCAATCTCATCAACCGCAAAATGGGGAGTTTCTTTTTTATTGCTGAGTTGATTATTGACCTCGATTTGGAGCCCGATGGTCCCATAAAAGACTATTGCGGCACTTGTACGCGTTGTATCGATGCCTGCCCTACCGGTGCCATTGTGGCACCTTATGTGGTAGATGGCAGCCGCTGCATCTCTTATTTGACTATTGAGTTGAAGGACAATTTGCCCGCTGAATTTAAGGACAAAATGCAAGATTGGATTTTTGGTTGCGACATATGCCAAGACGTTTGTCCATGGAACCGTTTTGCCCGTCCGCATGGCGAAGCAGATTTTATGCCTTCAGAAGCGCTCAAAAACATGCGTCGCAACGATTGGATTGAGCTGACCGAAGAAGTTTTTGAAAATCTGTTTCGGGGGAGTGCAGTCAAGCGCACCGGCTATGAAGGCTTGAAACGGAATATTCGTTTTGTAACAGATGAGAAAAAAGAACCCCTTGCCGCAAGCAAGGGGCGATAGGTGTGTTATGTGCTTAGTTTTGTGGTTCTTGTCGGAACGAAAAGGCAAAACCCAGTATGTCGTCGTTTTCGTCAATGATAGGCTCTACATTGACAATCACGTCTATGTGTCTACGCCCAAGGGTAATTTTCCGGAAGAGGCTGCGTCGTTCTTTCATTACCTCGTTTAGTATTTCTTCTATTGCCTTGCGGTCGGCTTCAATAGGAATCAGGTTGAGTAAGGCGGCACGCTTCTCAATGCCTACGGCATAGATGCTCTCTATCTCTTGACGGAAACCTTTGTTGAAGTTGAGCAGGCGGGTGCCGAGGTCCAAAGTGGCAATGGGCAAAGTACGTTGCTCTATGAGCTGTTCGCTCAGGCGCAGCACGGCGCGCATGGCTTTTTCTATTTGTTGGCGTTCGATTTCTTCCATGCGCAGGCTCAGCAGGTCCATCATAGATGTAACGAAGCTTTGTTCTTCGATGTGCCATTCGCGAGGTGTGCGCACATGTTCACAAACAATCATCCCCTTCAAACGATTGCCTATGCGAATAGGATAACACAGCAGCGAAGTGATGCTGGCAGCTGCCAGATATTCCATAGTCAGCTCTTTGGTGCGTGGGTCCACTTGGGCATACTCTGCCACTATGACGGGTTCTTCTTTCAGTGTTTTGAAGAACTTGGGTGCTTTCTCTTCCAACAATATTTTCCCAGAAGAGTGGCGGTCTACTGTGCGGTCATACACATCCACACACTTGAGTTGTCCGTCTTGGTATTCCCACACACTCACCCGTGCTACATTGATAGTGTTGGCAACGGCTTTGGTTACCTCTTGGGCAAAGGCGCGTAGCCCCTCTTCATCTACACGCTGTGCCCCCAAAGTAGTAATGATTTCTATTTGTTGACGCAGGCGCTCTTTGCTTTCGATGATGGCTTCTTCGTTTTCTTTTTGCTCGGTAATGTCTTGGTAGGTGCCTATGACACCAATCACATTACCCTCGTTGTCGGTAAATGGTATTTTGCTTACACGTAGCCATATTTGCTTGCCGTCTGCTTGCACAATAGACTGTAGTATGTCTATTTCGGGGATGCCGGTTTCCATTACTTTTTGGTCAGAGGCAATGTAGAATTCAGCCTCGTGCTCGTCCCACAGGTCGTAATCGGTTTTGCCGATGATGTCATCTATACTCTTGGCGCCGATGATTTGCAAGAAACGCTGGTTGCATCCTAAATAAACAGAGTTGCGGTCTTTCCAAAAGATACTGTTTGGCAGTGTATCTATGATTTTCTGCAGCATGTCTTTCGACTTGCGTAGCTCTTCTTGCACTTCTTTTTGTATAGAGATATCGCGCACTGAGAATATGCGGATGCGTTGCCCGGCATATTCGTGCACTTTGTTGTGGATTTCTATGGGAATGCCCTCGCCGGCTTTGTTGATAAGCACTGCTTCGAAGGGCTTAGCATAACCCAATTGCATATTGATGATTGCCAAGGCTTTGCTTTCAGGGTCCAAGTAGTCAAAGAAATATTGCCCGAAAAGCTCTTGTTCAGAGTAGCCGGAAATTCGGCAAAAAGCACTGTTTACATCTTTAATGAATCCTTTGTCATGTATGACAATGCCTTCTGTGGTAGCTTCCGAGATGGCTTTGAGGCGCTGCTCACTTTTTTGTATGGCTTTTTCAGCCAGTTTTTGTTCTGTGATGTCTTTGGTGAAGCAAACGATGCCGGTTAGTTTACCAGCTTTGTCATACATGGGGTTATAGAAGCGAAGGAAGTAGTGTTCGTGCTCTATGATTTCGGTTTGTTTTTTCTTTTTGCTGAGCTCTACTGCTTTGATGTCCTTGTGGATGTCTATTTTCGAGAAGGTACCTTTTTCGAGTGCACGCTTGAAGTCCTCTTCGAGTTGGGCTTTCAACTGCGGGCGCTTGTATTCAAAGTCGTTGAAAATGTGTTGCCCTATGGTAGGGGTGGTACCTGTTTCTCTTCGCATGAAATCAGCCCAGCGAGTATTGAACGAAATGATATGGAAGTGTTCGTCCACGGCAACGATTTCATCTTCTGTGCTCTCCAAGATGGCACGCATACGGGCGCTTTCCAACTCGCGCTCTTTTTCTATCTTTTGCTTTTCGGTAATGTCGCGTAGAATAAGAGCCAAGGCGACGATTTCGCCCCGGTTGTCGCGTACGGCAATGACGTTGCCCACACAGTACACGGGTAAGAAAGTGCGCTGGCTGATGATTTCCAACTCGCCTTCCCAAAATCCTTTTTCTAAGGCTTGTGGGATGGCTTGTTGGATGAAGCGCTTCCATTCGGTTTTTTCGAACAAATCTTGCAGGCGCGCCCCTTTAGTTGGCGTGATACCGTATTGCTTCTCACTGATTTTGTTGGAGTAATTGATATGGTATTGTAAGTCGGTCATTAGAATCAAGTCAGTGGTGTTGTCGATGATGGCAACAAACTTCTCTTGTTCTGTTTTTTGGCGTTCGAGTTCTTCGTTTTGCTGGCGGATGCGGTCTTCGATGCGTTTTTGGCGGGTGATGTCTTGGATGGTACCGTAGAGGAAAAGCACCTTGCCGCGGTTGACATTTAGCTCTTTTTTAATGGAAAGCGTTACGTAGCGTATTTCACCATCGCTTTGACGGATGCGGAATTCGGTAAAGCCTTCATAATTGACGTCTGGGGTTTTGATGGCTTCGGCTAAGATGTCGGCGACCATCTTGCGGTCTTCCTCTACAACAAATTTATTGAGGAAGCGGGCAGTGGGCAGCTGATAGCCATTTTCTACTTCCCGGTTAGTTTTGAGCAGGTTGTAGAGGTGTTCATTGGCAATGATTACTTCTTGCTCTATGTCGAGTTTCCAAGGGGCGAGGTTAGCCAAACGCAGGGCTTCGGACAACTGCGCTTCTTTCTCTTGCAGTTCTATGGTGCGTTGGCGCACTTGCCGCTCTAGGTTCTCTTTCATATGCTCAAGCTCCTGCTTGCTGCGTTCCATTTCTTGCTGTGTCTGCGCTAGCTTTTCCATACTCTTGCGCATGACTTGTTCTTGCTTGCGCATTTGTTCGGCGGCTTCCTTCGACTCTTCGAGCAGCCTGTTCATGCGGGCAGTACGCTTGAGCGTGGCGATGGTAGAAGCTATGTTTTCCGAAACTTTTTGCACAAACTCGACCTCATATGCTTCAAATTTCTTGAACGAGGCGATTTCTATGGCACCATAAGTTTCTTCATGGTCCACTAAAGGCACTATCAGTAGGTTCTTGGGGGTGGCTTCACCTAAACCAGATGAAATCTCGAGATAATCTTGGGGGAGTTTGTCTAAGTGTAAAGTGTCTTTTTCGAGCACTGCCTGTCCCACGAGGCTCTGCCCCAATTCGAGTCTTTTTTGTAGGTATTTGCGTTGGTTGTAAGCAAAGGCGGCTTTGAGTTCAAGATAGCGATTGCCTGCCTTGTCTTCTTCGAGTATGAACAAGCCGCCTTGGTCTGCGCCCAGATATTTCACCAGCGAAGCAATGACTTGGTATGCCAGCTCTTCACTGTCGTTGGCATATTCGCGCAGAATGCCAATCAATTGAGCGAATCCTTCGTTTGCCCATTGGCGGCGCTTTTCCTCCTCGGCAAGTTGGCGCAATTGTTCGCGCAGCTCTACGAGCGACTGCCCCAGCATGTCTTTGGGACTGCGTGGACTGAAGTCAAAATCAAAATTTCTTTTTCTCAGTTGTTCGGTGAAGTGTGTAATTTCGCGCAAGCCTGTGGCAAGTGCGTTGAGGTGTTCTGCCAGCTTGCCCAATTCGTCATTCGATTCATACAATACTTTCTTTTCCACATTTCCTTGTGCCAGCTCGAAAGCGCTGCGGCTGAATGTCTCTATGGGTTTGATGAAACCCCGGCTGAAATAAAGGTAACCTATCACACATAGGCTCAGCAGCCCCAGAGCCCCCAGTATCATCGCTAAGCGAATAAGGAATTGGCGCTTGATATAGTCTTGCACCAGCAGCTCCGTTAATTGGTGATGGCTTTCTTGAAGTGCTGGGTATTGTTCTACGATGTTTTGGAAGGCACGCTCTACTTCGGGGTTTCGCTTTTTTTCTACCTTGGGGGCTACGGTTTCCAACACTATAGTTTGCACTTCTTCGAAGCCCTCAAACACTTCGGTTGGAGCTTTCATTTGTTGTTCATTGACGATGGTGTCCAAAACCACCTGCCGTTCGAGCAACACCTGCAGTTCACTGCGATAACTGCTCCATTGCCGTTTAAGCTTATCTAAAACGACCCGTTTGGCACCTTCAAGAGGTAAAACACGAATGCGCTCGGTTTGTACTTGCACGACTCCCCCTTTGTCCAAGAGGTTGAGGTTCTGGCTGTATTGTTCTATATTTTTTTGCAGCTCCCTTTTTGCCTCTATTTCTTCGTTTAGTATGAGCGTAGCATAAAAGGTAGTTTCTCGTAGGAGGCGTTCATTGCTGCGCGAAAGCTCAATGGTTCCAGCATCTTTGCGCAGTTTCATACTTTGCCAAAAAACGACCGAGTAGCTGCTCAGAATCATCAAAAGCATGACACCAAACAATATTGCCAGCTTTTGTTTCAGGCTCAGTTGTCTTATTTTTTGTATCATATTCTATACTCGAATTAACTTTCGCATCCATAAACCCTAAGATAAGGAAAAAATAGAGAATTGCTGCCTTGTGGCAGTAGCCTTCCGCAAAGAATTCCCTCTACAGGCTACACCGAAGGCAGTAGTTTTGAGAAAAACAGCCATTTGTTTGAATGTTTTTTCTCAAAAAACTATTGTATATTTACTACGGGCTTAGTTGTGGCACTGTTTTGGTTTGTGCTTAGTTTTTAAGAAGAAAAAAGCGAAAACTATGAAAAGAAAACTTGTTTACTTAGTACTGGGTTTGTGCTTGTTGATAGGGGCAGAAGCCTACGCACAACACAGTACCGCAGGAATTGTGTTTTTTGAAGGGTCTTGGCAAGAGCTTTTGAACGAAGCCAAAAAGACAGGGAAGCCCTTCTTTGTGGATTTCTATACCGATTGGTGCGGACCTTGCAAGATGCTTGAGAAAAACACCTTTCGCAATAAAGAAGTCGGCGACTTTGCCAATAAACACTATATTGCTTACCGCGTGAATGCAGAAAAAGGAGAAGGCATAGGGTTGGCAGACAAATACCGCGTACAAGCGTATCCAAGCATTTACTTTTTCAACTCGGAAGGGCGATTGGTAGAAAAAGTGATTGGCTATCATGCCCCTGACCATTTTCTGTATGTGATGGAGCAAATCCTGAAAAAGATAAAGTAGCCGCACCTTATGCCATAGGCGGCAGACCACTCAAAAAGCGGATGACTTGGAGTAGAGGCATCCGCTCTTTTTTGTTCCGTCGAGATTTCTTTTTCACTGCCGGATAATCACTATTCGTTCGGGGCTTATCTCTTTGAACTCAATAGTCCATTGTTTATCGTCGATGCGTACCCTCACTTTATTGTTATCTATTTTTTCCCAGCTGCCTTTGTTCATTTTGTGTGCATCGTTGGGGGCAAGCATCAGCCAGTGGAAGGTGCCGTCTTCGTCGAATTTCATGCGCTCACGAAAGCGAGCCGGGGGCAATTTACTGCCTTCTTTTACATATACTTCCATACCGTTTTGGTCTTGTTCGCGGGCATGCACCCACTCCGTTTGAAAAAGCATGCTTTGATAGCTGTTGTCTTGCGCTACAGAGGTGTTTTGTTGGCTTTTTTTACTACATTGATGAGCAGTTCCAAGCATCCAAAGATAGCTGAGAAAGCTCCAGATAATGATTTTTTGGGGTAAGCTTTGCATGAGGATTCTAATTGGTTGTACTTTACAAAAGTTAAGTTAATGAATCCAATAGATATGGACAACCGGGCTATAGCGCATCAATTGGAATTATATGCTCAATTGCTTGAATTGCATGGTGTAGAGCAGAAGGCACGGGTTTATCATGCGGCAGCATTCCGCATAGAGAAGCAAGAAGAACCATTGGCAGACTTGCCTGTTGCCGAGCTTATCAAACTTCCGGGCATTGGTAAAAGCATTGCCGAAAAGATAAAAGAAATAACAGCCTCAGGCAGTTTCAAAGAGTTGGACGAGCTGCTGGAGCGTACTCCAAAAGGTTTGCTGGACCTTTTTCGAATCAAGGGGCTGGGAGTGAAGAAAATCAAGCGCTTATGGGAGGAATTGGGTATCGACTCGCTCCAAAGCTTAGAGCAAGCTTGTTTAGAAGGTAAATTGGCACGCTTACCGGGAATGGGCGAAAAGACACAGCAGGCTATCTTGGAGGGCATCGCTTTTTTGAAACAAACCCAGGGCAAGCTGTTGTGGCTGCAAGCGGCGGCAGTAGCTCTTGACATACAAAAGGAAATAAAAGAGCGTTTGAAAACCGAAGCAAGTCCAGTGGGCGCATTGGCGCGCAAAGAACCGGTGATTTCAAGTATTGAATTGATGGTGCTCGTGGAATCGCCTGCGGCTTTGCATGCTTGTCTGCGCACCATAGAGCGCTTAGAAGAAATTCCTGAAAACAGTGGGCTTTTCTGTTGGCGTGGCATAGACCGGCACTACCACATACCCGTAGAAGTGCATGCCGTCATGCCAGAGCAGCGCGCTTTTATGCATTTGATGCTTACGGCAACCGAAGCGCATTTGGCGCACCATGTACATGGACAGACCTTACTTCAAGCTGCGCTCAGTATGCCTTCTGCCCCTTCGGAACAGGCTATCTATGCACATTTGGGTGTCCCTTACATTATCCCGGAGATGCGGGAAGGGAAGCACGAGTGGGAATGGGCTCAGAAATACACACTCGACCGCCTTGTGGAGCGCCAAGACCTGCGGGGAGTGGTGCATGCACATACTACCTACAGCGACGGCAAAAACTCCTTAATGGAAATGGCAGAGCATGCCCGTCGTCTGGGCTATGAATATTTAGGTATCACCGACCACTCGCAGTCGGCTTTTTACGCCAACGGGCTCAGTGAAGAACGGGTGCGCCAACAATGGCAAGAAATCGAGCGCATCAACAGACAACTCACGGATTTCCGTTTGCTAAAAGGCATCGAGGTGGACATCTTAGCAGATGGCAGCTTGGATTTCTCCGACGATTTTTTGGCACAGTTCGACTTTGTAATTGCTTCCATCCATTCGGGGCTTTCTATGAATCGCCAGAAGGCAACACAACGGCTATTGAAAGCCATTGCCAACCCTCATGTGCATATTTTGGGACACCTAACCGGTCGCATTTTGCTTGCCCGTGACGGTTACCCTCTCGACATGGAAGCCATCGTGCGGGCATGCGCCGAACACAAAGTGGCAATAGAAGTGAATGCTACTCCCTCGCGTTCAGATTTAGATTGGGAATGGATTTTTTATGCCATGGAGCAGGGGGTAAAGTTATTGATTACGCCTGATGCACATAGCTGCGAAGAGCTGGAATACATGGAGTGGGGGCTGCAGCTGGCGCGAAAAGGGGGAATGCTGAAAGAGGTTTGTCTTAACTGCTTGAACTGCCATGATTTTTTAGACTTTTTTGCACAAAAGGCATAAGCCCTTATGTGTGGTATCGCGGTTATATGGGACAAGTATGCCCGCCTCGACGAACAACCTATGCGGCAGATGCTTCGCCGCTTGGCAAATCGGGGTCCTGACGATGCTCATTGGCTGAAGCTTAAGCTTACGCATGGACAGCTATTTATGGGGCATACGCTCTTGAGTTTTTATGAAAATGCCCCTCGGCAGCCAGTCTGCAACCCTACTTATCCTCTTTACTTGGTTTACAACGGACAAATATACAATACCACCAAGCTGAGCCAGCATTTTTCGCTGCATCATACGCCTTCCGATACTGAATTGCTCTGGCGTTGCCTGCATGCCCGGCTTCACGAAGAAACAGTGCCTACCTTAGAGGGTATGTATGCATGGGTAGCTTATGACCAAGTGCACAATCGCTTGTTGATGGGGCGCGATGAGCAACTTATCAAGCCGCTCTATTACTATGAAGATGAACGTTACCTTGTCATTGCTTCGGAGATAAAGGCGATTCAGGCAAGTGGTTTGTGCCGTTTGACACCCTGTCCGCAGCAAATCCAACACTATTGGCGTTTTCGGGCACCAGAAGTAGGAAAAACTTTTTTCAGGGAAATCAAAACCTTACCGGCGGGTGTATGGCATTTGCCGCTTCATCCTCGAATGCTGCTCGAACACCACAAAGAGCGGCTGGACGATTGGAATCCTGTGCGATTTACATATCCCCACCTTAACGACACTCAAATGGTAGAAACTGCCCATGCTTGGCTCTTGGAGGCAGTAGTTATGCAAAGTAGGGTAGGCAATCCGGCGGTATGGCTTAGCGGTGGAGTGGACTCTTCGCTGCTGCTGGCACTTTTGCGCGAAGAAGGCAAAACGGCGGTGCCTGCATTCACGATTGTGCCCGAAAATCGTAGGAAACAGCCCACGGCTACTCAGGATGCCGTTTATGCTCAAAAAGTAGCGCGCTATTTTCGAGCAGAGTGGCAGCCCGTAATCATAAAACGAGATGATTTTCTTGAACAACTGCCTACTTTCTGGCAACTTGCCGACCAGCCTATTGCCGACCCGGCGACTGCCTTGATAGATGCATTGGCAGCACAAACGGCTGCCTTGAGCCGCTGTGTGTTGAGTGGTAGTGGAGCAGATGAGTGGTGGGGCGGCTATGAGCGTCATCGGGCGTGGTTTTATTGGTTGAATAATCCTGCCTTGTATCGCCAGATGGCTAAAATTGCCAAGCCATGGGTGGCTAAAATACCTTTTATTCACGACCGCGTGCGTCAAATAAAAAAATGGCTGCTTCCTTTAGCCGATGCCTCACCCGAGCACCTTTATTATGAATGGGCTTCGTTGCGTTTGCCTTCCCCTTTGTCGGAGCATTTGCCGCCGCTGCACACCTTAGCGGATGCCCTGCAGTTTGACCGTGATTTTTATTTGCCCCAAGTGTTGCTTGCCTCACAAGACTATTATGCTGGGCGTCATGCTGTAGAAGTGCGAGTGCCTTATCTGATGCCTTTCATCTTGCATTGGCTGCGCGAGCTACCTGTGTCTGTTTTGCTTTCTAAAGGCAAAAAATGGATATTGAAAGCCCTTTTGCTGCGTTTAGCTCCCGAATTGAAAGCGGTTGCCAAGCGCAAAAAAGAAGGTTTTGGCATTCCTTTGGGCGACTGGATGCGTCAGACCGCTACCGCTTCTTTGTGGCTTGTCTTCGAAGATGCACAAGCGCCCGTTTACGAATACATAAATTTTTCGAAGGTGCATTCCTTGTGGAAACAGCACCTTCGCCGGCACGATGACTATACGCATGAACTGTGGGCGGTGCTGCAGATGAACGCCTTTTTGTGTTCTTTATGAGAGTAAAAGTTTATTTGGGAGCTATTTTTGGAAAAAGCCGCCAGCATGCATTGTTTTTCACATCAAAATTCCTTAGCTTATCTAAGGATTCAACTCAATTCCAACATTCACTTTAAACACAACGCTTATGGCAGCAGAATTGTTGAAAATACACCCACAAAACCCCGAAGAGCGCAAAATACGGAAGGTAGTGGAGTGCTTGAAAGAGGGCGGCGTAATCATTTATCCTACCGATACGGTTTATGGTATTGGTTGCGACATCCACAAAAAGCAGGCGGTGGAGCGTTTGTGCAGAATCAAAGGAGTAGAACCCCAAAAAGCCCGTCTCTCTTTTATCTGTCATGACCTGAGTCATATTGCCGAGTACGCCAAGGTGGAAACGCCTATTTTTAAAATCATGAAAAAAGCCTTGCCCGGACCTTTTACCTTCATTCTGCCAGCTAACAGCAAAGCACCCGATGGCGTCCTTTACAAGCGCAATACGGTGGGCATTCGTGTGCCGGACAATCCCATACCCCGCATGATAGTGCAGCAGCTGGGCAATCCTATCATCACCTCATCCATTCATGATGAAGATGAAATCATAGAATACACTACTGACCCCGAAGAAATCTATGAACGCTTTAAGCATTTGGTCGATATCGTGATTGACGGAGGCGCAGGCAATAACGTCCCCTCTACCATTGTGGATTGTTCCAATGGAGAAATAGAAGTAATCAGAGAAGGAGCAGGTGATATTTCCATGTACTTATAGGTCGCCGACAGCATGCAGTTTATTGTGAAGGTGGTATCCATAGACCAAGGTAAAACGCTGTTTATTCACCGTTTCAGCCGTTTTGAACAGGCATATGAATTTTATTTGATGCTCAACGGAGCTGTTTTCTTTGAAAGAGTGTGTGTAAAACTGCTGACTGCCGACTATGAGCTGATTAGCTTATTTGAGAGCCGTGCACCCGACCAAATCAAAAACCTTTAGAGGCTTGCCGGCAGAAGTAGTAAAGGATACAGAAAAGCGCTGTCGCTGACAATGCGATAGCGCTCTTTTTTTGCAAAGAAAGAGGGAAAAAGCAAAACCGCCAATAGCGTAAGATTCATGCACCAAAGCACCAGCATCAATAAAAGTCGCTGCCATAAGGCTGCCGATATTACCGCAGCCAAGCCAAGCAGGGCATAGATGAGGCGGCGTAATGACGCCTCAGGGAGCCTTTGTGCCAAAGACCGTTGCCCGTCTTGTTGGTCAGAATGTCGTTCGTAGGCAGCTATGATAAGTAAGTTGCACCATGCCAGCAGGAGAAAACTGATGCCCAACACCCAAAAACCAGAGCTATAGCCCGAAGGAACAAGGGGCGCCCAATGCCACAAGCTGGCACCTGCTACATAGATGAGCGCTACCCGCAGTTCTTTGCTTATGTCCACCCAGTGGTAGGGCAGTAGCTCTAAAGCAAAATGTATGGCAGAAAAGAAACCCAAGTATAAGCCGCTGTAAACGACCGGAAGCGGTGCCCACTGCCACAAAAGCCCCATGTCTATCAACAAAAGAATGCCAACAGCAAGCACAAAGCGCTTAAAAAAACGCTGATGCACCCTATGGCGGAAGGTGTGGGCACAGTGTTGTATGCGCAGAGCATCCCACAGATGGTCGGCGGTGTAGAGTATCCACACCGAAATGACTAATATAAGATAAGGGGGAAACTGCCTAAGGGGTTGCCCTGACTCATAACCAAAGGCATATAAGACAGCACAGGCACTTAGGCACACATCGAGACTCAAGGCACGCAGCCACTTCCATAAAGTGCTCATGTTCGAAGGCTTTTGATAAAAATAAGGCAATTCAAATTTCTACCTTTCAATAAAAGCCTGTACATTTGTTGGAACGACTTATCCGGAAAGACCGAGGCAATGGGGCCGTTGACGTCTTAGCAACCATGCACGCCCGTGCATAAGGTGCTAATTCCCACCCTCTTCCGTTTGGTGAGGGAAAGATAAGTCAGCTTCGAGCCGTCGCTGATTTTTCTGTGTATAAGTCTGTTTTATTCTCTCTTGTTTCTGCTTGCTGAACAGAAAAGAGTTTGTTTTTTACTTTAACCAGAATGACAGCTATGGATGCACATCCTATTGAAAAAGCACTGCAAGAGCGTATCTTGGTGCTGGACGGTGCCATGGGCACCATGATTCAGCGCTACGGACTTACCGAAGCCGATTATCGTGGCGAGCGCTTCCGTGACTTTCCCCATGAGCTCAAGGGAAACAACGACCTTTTATCTTTGACACAGCCCCACATTATACGGGAAATTCATGAGAAGTACCTGCAAGCGGGTGCCGACATCATCGAAACCAACACCTTTAACAGCACTTCTATCTCGCAAGCCGACTACCATTTGCAAGAACTGGTGTATGAGCTGAACTATGAAGCCGCCCGCTTGGCAAAGGAAGTTGCTGCCCGTTTTAGCGATAAGCCCCGCTGGGTGGCAGGTTCTATAGGACCTACCAACCGTACCGCTTCGCTTTCGCCCGATGTGAACCGTCCGGCATATCGAGCCATCACCTTCGACACCCTCGTGGATGCCTACTATGAGCAGGTGCGTGGGTTGGTAGAAGGTGGAGTTGACTTGCTTCTAGTAGAAACGGTATTTGATACCCTGAATGCCAAGGCGGCTCTTTTTGCCATTGAAAAATATTTTGAAGATACCGGCAAGGCGCCTTTACCTGTGATGGTTTCGGGCACCATCACCGATGCCAGCGGACGTACTCTCTCGGGGCAAACCGTAGAGGCATTTTTGATATCCCTTTCGCACTACCCCCTGCTAAGCATAGGCTTGAATTGTGCCTTAGGGGCTGATTTGATGCGTCCTTATGTGGAAACGCTTGCCAAGCAGGCGCCTTTCTTTACTTCTGCACATCCCAATGCGGGCTTGCCCAATGCCTTTGGAAAATACGACCATACGCCCGAAATCATGGGGCAAATGGTGGAAGACTTTCTGCGTGAAGGATGGCTCAACATTATTGGGGGGTGCTGTGGAACCACACCCGAGCATATACGCCTCATTGCCGACTTGGCACAGCGCTATGCGCCGCGTCGGCGTCCTGCCAAAAAGCACCTGACAGCTCTTAGCGGCTTGGAGCCTCTTTATGTCAACGAGGTAACTGGTTTTGTGAACATAGGCGAGCGCACCAACGTAGCCGGTTCCCGCAAATTTGCCCGCCTGATTTGTGAAGGCAACTATGAAGCGGCATTGGCAATAGCACGTCAGCAGGTGGAAAATGGCGCCCAAGTCATCGACATCAACATGGACGAAGGCATGCTCGATGCCGAAGCTGCCATGACCCACTTCCTGCATCTCATCGCTTCGGAGCCCGATATTGCTCGTGTACCTGTGATGATAGACTCTTCGAAGTGGAGCGTCTTGGAAGCAGGTTTGAAATGTGTGCAAGGAAAAGCGGTGGTCAATTCGCTCTCGCTAAAAGACGGAGAAGAAGAATTTTTGCGTCGTGCTCGACTGGCACGCCGTTATGGAGCCGCTGTGGTAGTGATGGCTTTCGATGAGCAGGGACAAGCCGACACCTACGAGCGTCGTATAGAAATCTGTGAGCGGGCTTACCGTCTGCTTACCGAGCGTCTGAACTTCCCCCCCGAAGACATCATTTTCGACCCCAACGTATTGACTGTGGGCACCGGCATTGCCGAGCACGCCAATTATGCCGTGGACTTCGTGCGCGCAGTGGAGTGGATTAAGAAGAACTTGCCATATGCCAAAACCAGCGGGGGAATCAGCAATGTGTCTTTTGCTTTCCGTGGCAACGACCGTGTGCGCGAAGCCATGCATTCGGCTTTTTTATACAAAGCCATTCGTGCGGGCTTGGATATGGGCATTGTCAATGCCGGCATGATAGAAGTGTATGAGGAAATACCCAAAGACCTGCTCGAACATGTGGAGGACGTTTTATGGAATCGCCGCCCCGACGCCACCGAACGCCTCATCGCCTTTGCCGAAACCTTGAAAAATGATGGTGCACAGGCTGCTAAGCAAACCGAAGCATGGCGCGAGGCAAGCGTGGAAGAGCGATTAAAGTACGCTTTAATCAAAGGCATCACCGACTACATCGAAGCAGACACCGAAGAAGCTCGACAAAAATATGTTTCGCCGTTAAAGGTCATTGAAGGTCCTTTGATGGATGGCATGCGCATCGTGGGAGATTTGTTTGGGGCAGGCAAAATGTTCTTACCACAGGTGGTAAAGAGCGCCCGAGTCATGAAAAAATCGGTAGCGTATTTGATTCCTTTTCTCGAAGCAGAAAAACGCCAAAACCCGAATGGCAGCGCCGCCGGTAAAATACTGCTGGCTACTGTCAAGGGAGATGTGCACGACATAGGAAAAAACATCGTGGGGGTAGTCTTGGCATGTAACAACTACGAAATCATTGACTTAGGAGTTATGGTGCCCGCGAACAAAATCATAGAAGAGGCAAAAAAACACAAGGTGGACATCATCGGGCTGAGCGGCTTGATAACCCCCAGTCTTGATGAGATGGTACATGTAGCCAAAGAGTTGGAGCGCGAGGGCATGTGTGTGCCCTTGCTCATAGGGGGAGCTACCACCTCGCGGGCACACACCGCTGTAAAAATAGCACCCCATTACAGCGCCCCTGTGGTGCACGTGTTGGATGCCGGACGCAGCGTGCCTGTGGTCAGTGCTTTGTTGAGCGAAGAAAGAGCGTCTTTTGTCGAGCAAATACGTCAGGAATATGAGGGGCTTCGCAAGCAATATGAACGCAAGCAGCACACCAAAGACCTCTTACCCATAGAAGCGGCACGTGCCAATCGCTTAAAAATAGATTGGACACAGGCACCCCTCTATGAGCCTAAAAAATTGGGAGTGCATTATCTCATGGATTATCCACTGGAGGAAATAGCCGCCTATATAGATTGGACACCCTTCTTTTGGACGTGGGAGTTGAAAGGGAAATACCCTGCCATCTTGGAAGATGCAACCTATGGGCAGGAAGCCCGCAAACTGTTGCTTGATGCTCGCTGTATGCTTGACGAAATCATACAGCAGAAACGCCTGAAAGCCCATGCTGCTTTTGCCTTGTTGCCTGCCAATGCAGTAGGCGATGATATTGTAGTGTATGACACACAAGGCACCTCCGCCGGTGAAACTACTTATGCCGGCACGCCCTTGCCTTTGCCCTTGAAAACAGTATTTCACATGTTGCGTGAGCAGAAGAAAAAGGCAGAGGGGCTACCCAATTTATCTTTAGCCGACTTTGTAGCCCCCATATCCACCGGGCGCCTTGATTACATCGGCTGCTTTGCTGTAACTACCGGCATTGGCTTAGATGAATGGGTGCAGCAGCTGGAAGCACAGCATGACGATTACCGTGCTATCATGGCTAAAGCACTGGCAGACCGATTGGCGGAAGCTTTCGCTGAGCTATTGCACGCGCGCATAAGACGCGAATTTTGGGCATATGCCCCCAACGAAAATCTTTCTATGGAAGACATCATTGCCGAGAAATATCAAGGCATTCGTCCGGCTGCAGGCTACCCTGCCTGCCCCGACCATACAGAGAAACGAGCAATCTTTGATTTGCTTGATGCAGAGGTGAAGTTGGGCATGCGTCTTACCGAAAGCTATGCCATGTATCCTGCTGCTTCGGTAAGCGGATGGTATTTGGCACACCCCCAAGCACATTATTTTGGAATAGGTAAGATTGCTGTGGACCAGCTTCAAGACTACGCTGAACGTAAAGGATTGAATTTAAAAGAAATGGAAAAATGGTTGCGTCCTTATCTGAGTGAATAGAAAAGTGGGAGGCGTGTAAGTTTAAGGCATGAATTTTGCTGCTTTTATCTTTGTTCAACCCTAAATTACTAAAACCATGAAAAGGCTTTTTTATGCTTTGGCTCCTTTGACTCTCATGGCGCTACTGCTTACTGCCTGCAAAGGTGATAAAGGAGACCCAGGTATTCCTATTCCAGAAGATGGACAGAATAACAATTCTTTTTTATTCGATGTGGGCGAAGTAAAAGTAGTGCTACGCGATGCTTATTACGCTGACGGTACCCCCGTAGGCGGAACTCCCGCGCCCGATACATTGGTTGTTAAGTACAATTTCGAAAGACCTTACCTTGAATTTAAATCTCCCGGACAGGGCTACCCCCCAGAAGTATATTTAAATTTAGTAAATTCAAATTTTCTTGATAAGTTGGTAATGAACATGGGGTTTATAGAAGGGAGTTCACTGGCGAACATTACTCGTGATGATGTGGAATACATCTATCTTACAGTAACTCACGATATAAAAACGCAGGGTAAAATTAAGCGTTGGCAGGGCGAGGCTTTCTTATTATCAGGAGGACAAAATGTGACTATCGAGAGGCTTTCTTACGACCCCGCCAAAGAAATGCTTTCTTTTAAACTTACATTAACTTTTGACAGAGTGTATTCAGACCCCCAATCCGGCAATGGTAGAGGGACCACGGCTGAGGTGTCGGGCAATATCCATGTGTTGGAGATTGCCTATAGACCTTAATTCATAAAGTTTCAAGCTATGAATTCCCTCAATACCTTTCTGGGTTTTGAGGGATTTTTGTATTTTTACTTCAAAAGCATTTTTCGTGTACACACCTATGTATATTATCAAAGTAAAGGGCAAAGCCAAAATTCCGGATTACGTTCAAATACGGGATGATAACTTCGTTTTGGTGGCTTATTTTCGAGCGGACCGACCGCTTAAAGACAAAGACTTGGAAAAGCTTAACTTAGTAGGAAAAGAAGCTGCTTTACGCCAACTGATAGAGCAAATCCCCTATGGGAAACTGCAAAAACTGGAATTGTGAGCAACATGGAAAACCAGCCGGATGTAGTTGTAAGTGTTAAAGGCGCAACCATCTACCAAAATGGTATGCCCGTGCTTAGCGATGTTTATTTCGATGTGCACAAGGGGGAGTTCGTCTATATTGTAGGGCGCACGGGGAGCGGTAAAACTTCCTTATTGAAGACGCTTTATGCCGATTTGCCCCTCTACAAAGGCGATGTAGAGGTGGCAGGCATTCAACTGTTCAATATCAAACGCAGAGACATTGCCAAGCTACGCCGACGCATAGGCATCGTTTTTCAGGATTTTCAGCTGCTTATGGACCGTAGCGTGGCTGACAATTTGTTTTTTGTCATGCGAGCTACAGGTTGGCGCAGCACTGCCAAAATGAAGCAACGTATGAACGAGGTGCTGTTGCGGGTAGGTTTAAGTGGAGCAACAAGCAAAATGCCGCATCAGTTGTCGGGAGGCGAACAACAGCGCGTAGTCATTGCGCGTGCTTTGCTCAATGAGCCAGCTATCCTTATTGCCGATGAACCCACTGGCAATCTGGACCCCGCCGTAGGCGAAGAAATTATGGACCTGTTTATGAAAATTAACCGTAGCGGTACCGCCGTACTGATGGCAACGCACAACTATCAATTTATAGAGCAATTTCCGGCACGTGTGTTAAAATGCGAGCATGGTACTTTGCTTGATTCCACCCTGCACAACTTTGATTTAAAAACTTTGTTTTGATTGAAGAGTATCGTGAGTAGAATACAAAAATAAGAGACAGTTTTCACATACTGCCTCTTATTTTTGTGCAATTTCAACTACGATTAGACTTTATTGCATTCCTCGTAGCTCGTCTACAGGGCGGCGTTCTCCGTCTTTGTATCCTTGCACATAGGCATCTTTTATGCCCAACTTGCGCACGGCATCACGGAATGCCACTGCGTCTTCATAGCTGCGAAAGATGCCAAGTGTATAGTATCGGTTGACGCTGTTGCCCGAAGCATCTTCATCGACAAAAGAGAGCTGTACTTTAAAGAAAATGCCTTTCTCTTCATTTTTGCGCTGTGCATTCTCTTTTATTTGGCGCTTCAGTTGCTGGTTGCGGCTTTCTAAAGCGCTGACTTGGTTGTCTTTAGTAGCCAGCTGGTCACGTAGCTCCTGCAGCTCAGCTTCGAGGGTGCGTAATTCTTGTTTGAGCTGGTCTTTTTCTTCATGCATGGCTTTGAACTCCTCCAAAGAGGTGGACTTGAGTTTCTTCTTCCACTCTTTATATATCTTTTTCTCTTCTTTGCTCATGCGTTGCGCTTGCAGATATCCGCTGGCAAGCACAAAGACCATAATCGCTATAAAAAATCTCATGATTCTATGCGTTTAAATTCGTTTTTTTGATTCAAAAAAAATTTTTATAGGATACCCTCCAAGGCTTCTTTGATGTCTACACGCACACCATCACGATAAGCCACAATCCATGCGTCTTTAATACCCATGCTTTGCAAGTACTTTTTGAATTTATCTGCCTCCCAGTAGTCATTGAAATAGCCGATGGTGTATTTTTTTATTGCCCCTTCGGATTCTACTTTCATATCGGCTTCTCGGGTAATGCGGCTGCTAAGGTCAATGGTTTCGTAAGCGCCTACTTGCACACGGAAGAACACGCCACGCTCATTGGGTCCTTGGCGGCTGGTGGCATCTACTTCTTCTTGTCGTTGCTGTTCCAGTTTTTGATTTTCTTCGCGCAGTTGGGCTAAGCGGTTGTCTTTTTCGCCCAATTGTAAGCGAAGAAGCTCTAACTCCTGTTTGGTTTGTTTAATCTTCTGTTGAATTTCTTCTTGCTCTTCCACCACTTGCTTGAAAGCCAGCGGGTTCGTGGCTTTCTTTTTCTTTTTCCAAGCTTTTTTTTCTGCTTTGCTCATCTGAGCAAAAGCCTGTTGTGAGGGACCGGGATAGAAAACACCCCCCAAAAGAAGAATGAGCAAAGTTGTCTTGATTACTTTCATAGCATCGGTAGATTCTAAAAACCAGTAAAATATTTGAAAATTACGGTCAAGATACAAAAAAGTTGCCATTTATGTAGTAGTAATTACATTTATCTTCTGCGGCAGTCTTCTACTTCGCCACCCAATATGATGGCAAGAGCATCTTTCATGTCCATAGGGATGCCGTTACAAAAAGCCATGATTTCTGCTTCGGGTATGCCTACTTTCAGTAGATGTCTCCGGAAGTTTTCGGCAAGCCAGTAGTCTTTGAAGTAACCAAGTAGGTAAAGAGTTCCACCCTCGTAGTGGTAGATGTGCAGGTCGGTACTTTGCAATAGTTTCTCAGAGAGGTTGACCTTCTCATTTGAGCGAAAACGCACACGCATATACACGCCTTGGCGCACACTGGGTAGAGGACGCGAAGCATTTATCTCGCGCACTTCTTCTTCCAACTGGCGATTTTCATCACGCAGGCGAGTAATTTTCGAATCCTGCTCTTGAAGTCTTGCCCGCAGGCTTTGTACTTCACGTTCTTTAATGGCTTTTACACGTCGCAAAGAGTCATTGCCCTCTACCAAGGCTTTGTATGCAAGAGGGCTTGTTTTTTGATAGATTTTATACCAGTGTTTGGCTTCTTGGCGTGACATCTGTGCAAAAGCACCAGCATTGAATGATAGCCAAAGTATAAAAGAGAGTAAAACAGCTTTCATAAAGGACTTTTTTGAACCTAAACAGCTACGCCAACAAAAAATAAAAAGTTGCTTGTTAGCAAGCAACTTTTTATTGTAAAATGTTAGATTTTTTGGCTTACTTCAAACTTCCTATCATTTTTTTGGGGTTTACCCACTCGTCGAATTGCTCGGCAGTGAGCAAGCCCAGCTCTATGGCGGCTTCTTTCAGCGTTTTTCCTTCTGCGTGTGCTTTCTTGGCTATCTTTGCAGCATTTTCGTAGCCAATATAGGGGTTGAGTGCCGTTACCAGCATCAAAGAGTTGTTGAGGTGGTGTTGGATGCGTTCGTGATTGGGTTCTATGCCTACGGCGCATTTGTCGTTGAACGATTCGCAAGCATCGCCCAGCAAACGAGCCGAAGTGAGCAGGTTAAATATCATCATGGGGCGGAAGACGTTCAACTCGAAGTGCCCGTTCATGCCGCCTATGTTGATTGCAGTGTCGTTACCAATGACTTGGGCACATACCATGGTCATAGCTTCCGACTGGGTGGGGTTCACTTTGCCGGGCATGATGGAAGAACCGGGCTCATTGGCAGGAATGTTGATTTCGCCAATGCCGCAGCGTGGACCGGAAGCCAGCATACGTATATCGTTGGCAATCTTCATTAAGCTTACAGCCAGCTGTTTCAGTGCTCCCGAGGCTTCTACGATGCCGTCGCTAGCAGCCAGCGCTTCGAATTTGTTGGGGGCGGTAACAAAGGGCAATCCGGTAAATTTGGCAATATAGTCAGCTACCTTTTCGGCGTATCCTTTGGGGGTATTCAAGCCTGTGCCCACAGCAGTGCCGCCCAACGCCAGCTCGCGCAGATGTTCAAGGCTGTTGCGCAGTGCACGCAAGCCATGGTTCAGCTGTGCCACGTAGCCCGAAAATTCATTACCCAAAGTGAGCGGAGTGGCATCCATAAAGTGGGTGCGTCCAATCTTAATGACATCTTTAAATGCTTCTGCTTTTTGCTGTAGCGTATCGCGCAACTTTTCTATGTTAGGGATGGTATGCTCTACAATCATTTTGTAGGCAGCAATATGCATAGCCGTAGGGAAGGTGTCGTTCGAAGACTGCGATTTGTTTACGTCGTCGTTGGGGTGTAAAAACTTCTTTTTGTCGGTCAGCTGCCCGCCTTTGAGTACATGCCCGCGGTTGGCTATGACTTCGTTTACGTTCATGTTGGTTTGAGTGCCTGAGCCAGTTTGCCACACTACTAGCGGAAACTGGTCATCGAGTTTGCCTTCAAGGATTTCATCACACACGCGGGCAATAAGCTCGGCTTTCTCTTGGTCTAATACTCCCAATTCTGCATTGGTGAGTGCCGCTGCTTTTTTCAGGATGGCATAAGCCCTGATTATCTCTATGGGCATGAGGTGCCCACCGATTTTGAAGTTTTCTTTGGAGCGCTGGGTTTGGGCTCCCCAATACTTATCTGCAGGCACTTGTACTTCGCCCATGGTGTCGTGTTCAATGCGGTATTCCATGTTTCTTACAGTTTTGAGTTGTTTAGAAATTGCAAAAGGATTCTATCGAAAGCAAAGATAATAGCTCCAGGAAATATGTGGGAATGACTCGGCTTAATAAGAAAGAATAAGAATAAAACGCAGAATTCAAAAGTAGAGGCGGTGATGTTTGCCAGTGTGCTTTTTACAGGATTATGATTGACGGTCAATAAGCAAGATGAAAAAATAAAAACTTCCGAACAGCAAAGCCGCCCGGAAGTCCCAACCTAACTTTATGAAAACTACAAATGAAAAAGCGATTTCATTGTCTATGGTGAGTATAACGACTCCTTTTGAAAAAGGTTACATTTTTTCTGAGCTTTTTGCACTGACAGGCACTCGTTTTTTGATAAACAAGCCTGCCACAAAGCTCAGTCCTCCCCAAAAAACGACCGCTAAGGTCTGAATTGTATGCATAAAAGTGGCAAAAGACAAAGAAAAATCTTTGGGCAGCCCATACATCATAAAAGCATTCATGACCAAGAAATGATAGGCACCAATGCCACCCTGCACGGGGGCGGCGATGCCCAAGCCTCCCAGTACTAAGATGCTAAGCCCGCTAAGAATCCCCAATTTTGCTGTTAGTGGATGACAGAAAAAAAGTACATAAGCCATCAGATAATACATCAGCCAAATCAAGAGGGTGAAAAAAACAAAAGCTGTTTTGTTTTTTACCTTCTGCACGCTAAGAATTCCTTGCCATAGCCCTTGCCATAGCCGCAGCGCTTTTTGTATGAGGGGAAGGTGTCGATATTTTTTGACGAAGTATATCAGTAAGCCAACAAGCACAATGCCCACTGCTGCCAGCAGTAGCCATGCCCACAGTTTGTTTTGCAAGTTGGCAAGCCACTGCGCGGTTTTCTCGCCCAATAGGCTAATGATAAACTGACCGATACGCTCCGATTCCATCACTATAGTGAGCGTAACCAGCCCTGAAAGAATAAACAAGTCGATGATGCGCTCAGTAATGACGGTGCCAAAAGAAACGTTGGCAGGTATGTCGTCGGTTTTCTGCAGAAATGCGCAACGCGTTACTTCGCCCATGCGCGGCAACAGTAAATTGGCAAAATAACCCGTCATGACAGCTACGAACGAGTGGCTCACCTTGACACGATAGCCTAAGGGGGCAAGCAAAAAAAGCCATCGATAGGCGCGCGCCCAGTGTGCTATGAAAGCAAATAAAAAAGAGAGCAGTATCCATCCAATAGGGGCTTCATGAAAAAGGCTCTCTATTTGACTAAGGTCTTGGTCACGGAAGGTGTAAATAAGAAGTCCTATGCCGGCAAGCAAAGGTAAGGCATAGGACAACAGGTAACGCAGTATTTTTTTCATTAAGGTAAGCGGTTGTTTTCGTCAGGAAAGATAATCGTAGGTTTGAAGTTTTTGGCTTCTTCTACACTCATGAAAGCATACGAAATGATAATGACTATATCGCCTACTTGCACTTTGCGTGCGGCGGGTCCGTTCAGGCAAATCATGCCGCTGTTGCGCTCGCCCTTGATGACATAGGTCTCTAAGCGCTCGCCATTATTGATATTGACTACCTGCACGCGTTCTCCTTCAATGAGGTTGGCTGCTTCCATCAAAGCCTCATCTATGGTGATACTTCCCACATAATGCAGCTCGGCTTGTGTTACTTTTACTCGGTGAATCTTGGACTTGAATACTTGAATCATCATGACTCTTTGAGTTTGAGTCAGCAAAGTTAAGAAAACAACAGCACATTGTCTATCAATCGCACTTCGCCAACATAAGCAGCAATACACAATACCACTTCTTGGTGTCGGTAAATATCTTCCACCGGGCTAAGAGTATAACCGTCGGCTACCTCAAAATATTCCAAACGAATGCCTTTTTCTTGTAAAGCAGCAAAAATGCCTGCAACATATTGCTTGACGGATGCCACCGTTTCACCATTCAAGAGCCGTTGTTTGGCTTCTTGCAGGCATTGATAAAGTACCACTGCATCACGACGTTGGGCTGGTGTCAGGCGGCGGTTACGTGACGACATTGCCAGCCCGTCGGCTTCACGAACAGTGGGGCAGGCAATGACCTGCAGCGGAAAGGAAAGGTCGCTGACCAACTGCCGGACGATAAGGTATTGCTGGTAGTCTTTTTGTCCAAAATAAGCATTATCGGGCTGCACAATATGGAAAAGCTTCGACACAATTAAGGCTACTCCGTTGAAGTGCCCCGGGCGGTGAGCCCCTTCCATGACCTTTTCCAGATATCCAAATTGAAATGTAAGTACTGGCTGCTGGGGATACATGTCTTGCTCTTGAGGGGCAAACAGCAGGTTACAGCCTTCTGTTTCCAGCAATTGGCGGTCGCTATCTAAAGTACGAGGGTATTTTTCGAAATCTTTAGGGTCGTTGAACTGTGTGGGGTTTACAAAAATACTGCAGACGACAACATCGTTTTCTGCTTTGGCACGGCGAATCAACGACAGATGCCCTTCGTGTAGTGCCCCCATTGTGGGAACAAAACCAATGCTTTTTCCTGCTTTTTTAAAGCTTAGGCATTGAAAATGAGCATCTTGTGGTTTTTTCAAAAAGAGCATACATAAGGCATTATAGCATGAACCGAGCGCAATTATAAGGCTTTTTTGAGAAAAACAATTGAAAAACCAATTTTTTTTAGTAAATTTGCATGAGTTTAAGCGACTTAGCGCACAACTTGTTAAGTGCTTGCCAAGTTGTATTCGTCCATCAAAAACGCTTACCAAGATGTCAAAGCTTAAAATCCTTTACGCAGCAAGCGAAATCAACCCATTTCTTCAAACGTCTAAGGTAGCTGATTTTGTGCGCCGCTTGCCTCAAGCCATGCAAGAGCGCGGCATGGAAATTCGCATTTTGGTTCCCCGTTTCGGGATTATCAACGAAAGGAAAAACCGCCTGCACGAAGTAGTCCGCTTGTCGGGGATTAACATATCGGTAGGAGATGAAGAAAAGCCCTTGATTATCAAAGTGGCTTCTGTGCCCAACGCCAAGATGCAGGTTTATTTTGTGGATAACGAGGACTACTTCCAAAGAAAGTCTGTTTTTGTCGATAAAAACAATCAATTCTTTGAAGACAACGACGAGCGTGCCGTCTTTTTCTGCAAAGGAGTGCTCGAAACGGTGAAGCGCCTCGGTTGGTCTCCCGATATTGTGCATTGCAACGATTGGATTACCAGCCTCATTCCCATGTACATTAAAACCGTGTACAGAAAGGACCCGCTCTTCCAGCATACAAAAACAGTTTTTACTGTGTACAATAATTTTTATTCTTATAAATTTGGGGATGATTTAATTGAAAAAGTGAAAATGAACGACATGGACGATGCCAGCCTGGAAGTGCTCAAAGGTGCCGACATGAGCGCCTTCATCAAAGCAGGTATGGCATATGCCGATGTGGTTCTTCGCACAAATGAAGATTATGATGAAAAACTTCAAAAGCTATTTGAAGAGCTGGAAGCACAGAACAAGCCCGTGGGGCAAATCACCGATGAAGAAAGCATGCCCGATTACCATTATAACCTATACAACGAGCTGGCAGGCGAAAAGTAAGCTGTCGTTGTTTTTTGCATTTCTTTTTGCTTGCCTTCTTTCTTCGTGTCAAGACAATGTAGAGGTAGGACAACCGCCGCGTAATATGAAGGTTGTCTTTACCGATACCATTACGGTAAAAACAAGCACTATCCTTATTGACTCGGTGCAAAGCAGCAATGCTACTTATCTTCTGGTAGGGCAGTATAATGACCCCTACTTTGGTAAAATTACCGCCAAGTCTTTTTTTGCCATGGCGCCGCGTGCTGCTGCCCATAAATTTGGTAGTAACCCGCAGTTTCAAAGGCTAACCATGGTTTTGTATAAGCAATATGCTTATGGCGATACCACCCGCTCGCAGACAGTCTATGTACACAAGCTGGCAGTACCTATTGTAAAAGAGGGGCGTTACTATTCGTTTGAGTCCAAAGCCGTGGAGCCTACTCCCTTAGGGAGCAAGACTTTTGCAGCAAAAGACCTTTTTGGCAGAGTGGTGGAAATCGACTTATCCGATAGCTTTCGAGATGAAATCGTAAGCCTGCTGCAAAGTACCGACTCCCTGACACAGGAACAATTGGATGCTGTCCTTTACGGTTTAGCTCTCTTGCCTGACCCCAATGATGATGCTGCCATATTGGGCTTTTCCGCTTCATCGGCTTTGCTTTCCTTTTTGCGCCTCGAATACCTCGACGACAAGGGCGCTAAAAACTATTACTACATTGGCTTGCGTCCTGTAAGTATTACTGCCAATGAAACTGCCCCCAAAGCTGTACGCTTCAATCAAGTAACAGCAGACCGCAGTGGCACCGCCTTGGCAGGTGTCAGCCCTTATGCCCCCATTCCTGAGGCTGCTTTGGGCAATGCTGCTTATATTCAGGGGCTTTTGGGCGTAGGCACCAAGATTGAGTTTCCTTATCTGTCCGAATTTCAAAAGTTGGGCTTAGTTGCCATCAATCAGGCATATTTACTTTTTTCGCCTGTTGTTGATGTAGAAAGTCCGTTCTATACAATGCCCAATGCCTTCCATCTTCTTGAGCTTGATGCCAATGGAAAACCCATCAAAGTACCTATATCTCGTACACAACCCGGTTCTTCCATTGTTTGGAAAGACACTATCTACCGTAAGGTGCAGACCGAGGGCTTTGACCCACTGGGCGTGGGGCAAGACTTGCTGGTGTATTACGACCCTTTGACGCGTTCTTACAACGCCAACATCACAAGCTATATACAGTGTGTGATGAATGGTTTAAGCAACCGCTATCAGGGCAGTGCCATCAAAAACAACCACGGCTTATTGATACTACCCTCGTCTCTTAGTAACGAAGTAAACCGCATCATCATTGGTGGGCACTTGCATTCGGGAAAACGTTTACATTTGAGACTCTTCTATTCAATCATTCAAACCGAGTAATTTATGTGTGGAATCGTTGCTTATATTGGTCATAGGGAGGCTTATCCTGTGATTATAAAAGGACTCAAGCGCTTAGAGTACAGAGGCTATGACAGTGCAGGGGTGGCGCTGCTCAACGGAGGCTTGAAGGTATATAAGAAAAAAGGCAAGGTTGAAGAGCTGGAAAAACTGCTTGCCGATGTTCAAGACCTGCATAGCCATATAGGTATTGGACACACGCGTTGGGCAACTCATGGCGAGCCCAGCGACAACAACGCGCACCCGCATGTATCGGGCGATGGCAAAATGGCTATCATTCATAACGGTATCATAGAGAACTACGCTGCTCTACGTCAAGAGCTCAAAAATAAAGGGCATGTCTTTCAGTCAGATACCGATACCGAAGTATTGATTCATTTCATAGAAGAGATTAAAAAGCAAGAAAACTGCTCACTGGAAGAAGCCGTACGCTTGGCACTGAACAAAGTCATAGGGGCTTTTGCCATAGTGGTGTTGTCGCAAGAAGACGAACGCAAGCTGATAGTAGCGCGCCGCAGCAGCCCTATGGTCATAGGCGTGGGCGATGGTGAGTATTTTGTAGCTTCCGATGCTGCACCTATCATCGAATATACCAACAAGGTTATCTTTTTGAACGATGATGAATATGCCGTTATTACCGACCATAGTTTAGATATACGCACTTTGCAGGATGTGCCTACCACCCCTTACATTGAACAGCTGGACATTGAGCTGGAAGCCATAGAGAAGGGGGGGTACCCGCACTTTATGTTGAAAGAAATTTTTGAACAGCCGCGCTCTATTTACGATAGCATGCGCGGGCGCCTCGATGCCTCTACCGGGCGTCTTACTTTGGGAGGACTGATAGAATACCAAAACCGCTTAGCCAATGCCGACCGCATCATTATGGTAGCTTGTGGCACCTCGTGGCATGCCGGTTTGGTAGCCGAGTATATCTTTGAAGAGCTGGCTCGCATCCCGGTAGAGGTAGAATATGCTTCGGAGTTTCGTTATCGGAACCCCATCATTCGTGAAAATGACATTGTGATTGCAATTTCGCAGTCGGGTGAAACGGCTGACACCATTGCAGCTGTCCAGATTGCCAAAGCCAAAGGGGCACTTATTTTGGGGGTTTGTAATGTGGTGGGCTCAACCATCGCCCGCATGACACACGCCGGGGCTTACACACATGCCGGTCCGGAAATAGGTGTGGCAAGCACCAAAGCCTTTACGGCTCAGCTGACCGTCTTGACTATGATGGCGCTCTTTACAGCACACAAGAAGGGCACTATTTCAGAAGCCCGTTTCCGCCAGCTGCTGGTAGGCTTGGAAACGCTGCCCCAAAAAGTAGAGGAAACGCTTGAACGCGTACATGAACCCATCAAGAAAATAGCTGCTTTGTTTAAAGATGCGCGTAACTTCCTCTATTTGGGACGTGGCTGCAATTTCCCCGTAGCCTTAGAGGGCGCGCTCAAGCTAAAAGAAATTTCTTATATCCATGCCGAGGGATACCCGGCAGCTGAAATGAAGCACGGACCTATTGCCTTGATAGACAATCAAATGCCCGTAGTTTTCATTGCGCTACAAGACAGCTCTTACGAAAAGATAATATCCAACATTCAAGAGGTGAAAGCGCGCAACGGACGGGTGATTGCCATCGTGAACGAAGGCGATGAAGTCGTGAAAAATATGGCGGAGTTCGTGATTGAAATCCCCAAGACAGAAGAAATTCTATCACCTATCCTTTCGGTGCTTCCCTTGCAACTGTTGGCATACCATATTGCCGTATTGCGTGGCTGCGATGTGGACCAGCCTCGAAATTTAGCTAAATCCGTAACTGTTGAATAAGATGAAAAAGGCTATTGAAAGTAAACAAGCACCTGCGCCTATAGGACCTTATAGCCAGGCAGTCTTGGCAGGCAATACATTATATGTTTCGGGGCAGATAGCCATCGACCCGGAAACAGGCGAACTGCTGACTTCCAATCTTGAAGAAGAGACTACAAGGGTTATGGAGAACCTAAAAGCTATTTTGACAGCTGTCGGTATGGACTTTTCGCACGTGGTGAAGTGTACCATTTTCTTGAGCAACATGCAGGACTTTCAGCGGGTCAACCAAGTGTATGGGCGCTATTTCGAAGGGTTGGTGCCTCCAGCGCGCGAAACCGTAGAGGTAAGCTGCCTGCCCAAAAATGTGAATGTGGAAATCTCTTGTATTGCGGTGAAGGCTTAAGGTTATTGCCTTTCCCGCTCCTTTTACGAAACTAACCGGCTATGCAAACGGCTCAAGTCCTTTTTCAGACGGAACATATTCAATTCGATAAATATCCTGATGCTTTGGTGCCGGCTATAGTGCAAGACAGCCGGAGTCGTAAAGTGCTCATGCTCGGCTATGTGAGTCGCGAGGCATGGCAAAAAACCATAGAGACAGGCAAAGTTACTTTCTTCAGTCGGAGTAAGCAGCGTTTATGGACTAAAGGCGAAACGTCCGGCAATTATCTTTATTTGCGCGAAGCTCGTTTGGATTGCGATGCCGATGCCCTTCTATTGCTGGTAGAACCGGTAGGTCCTGTGTGCCATACGGGTGAAGATACTTGTTTCTTTGAAAACAACGACGCGGAGGGATTCCTTTTCCTTCAGGAACTTGCCCAACTGATTCATGAGCGAAAAGTGATGCCCAAAGAAGGCGCCTACACAAGCCACCTTTTTGAAAAAGGCATTCCTAAAATTGCGCAGAAAGTGGGCGAGGAGGCAGTGGAAACTGTTATTGAAGCCATGAAAAAAGACCTGCCCCGCCTTCACGAAGAAGCTGCCGACCTGATGTACCATCTATTGGTTTTACTCGAGGCTTGTGATACTTCTTTTGATGCTGTGGCTGAGGTGCTGCGGCAGCGCCATCTGACTAAGGGTAAGTAAAAGCATACAACAATAGATTGGCACCCATACGCAGTGCTTGTTGTCGTAGCTCTTCTGGGTCGTTGTAAATGCTTTGGTCTTCCCAGCCGTTGCCCAAGTCCGATTCATAAGAGAAGAAGCATACTACTCTGCCTTCGTAAATGAGGGCAAAGCCTTGTGGGGGCTTGCCATCGTGCTCGTGTATTTTGGGTAGCCCCCGAGGAAAATCATATTTCATGTGATAAATGGGGTGGTCGAAAGGCAGCTCTACGAAATCAAGTTCGGGAAATACCTTTTTCATCTCTCTGATGGCATGCTCATAGAGTCCGTAGTTGTCGTCTATGTGTAAAAAACCACCGGCGATCAAGTAATTACGCAGATTACGGGCTTCTTGTGCCGAAAAAGACACATATCCATGTCCTGTCATATACACGAATGGATAGCGAAAGATATCGGGACTACCAACCTCTACGATGTCTTCTTCATTGGCTAAGGGAAGCCCCAACTGCTCTTTACAAAAGGCTATCAAATTGGGGAGTGCGGTTTTGTTGGCATACCAGTCGCCGCCACCGCCATATTTCAGCTTGGCTATGCGAATGCTGGCTTGTTGTGCCTGTGTTTGGGTGGCAAGTAAAAAAAACAAAATAGACAGGCAAAAGGTACGAGGAAACAGCATCTTTACATTTTCAGATGTTCCAATACTCTTTTAAAGGTACAAAATAAATCTGATGCCGCAAACAAGCCTCAAACCAGTGTAGCGGTTGTTGGGTTTTATCACCGGTGCGGGTATCACATTTAAAAAACAGATAAAACAACTGCAAGGCATCGCCCAGTGATTGGGCAAGCGCATATAACTCTCTTTCAGCTTCTTGCCAGTTACCACTTTGCTTGCCCTTACGCCAAATGTGAAAGGCATTGTCGTGCCACTCTATGACATTGAGCAACTGCTGGTCTTGAGTAAAGCGGCTAGCAAATTGCCGTGCCAAGTAGGCATGGTGGTATTGTGGGGGTATCTTCTGACCGCTTCTGTACAGTGCCGCATATTTGAAGTTGTCGTGTACTAAGGCAATGAAACGCAGGCGGTCGTGGGTGTGCTCGTCAATGAATGCGTCTATGAGCGAAATGTTGTAAAGCACTTCCTGCAGGTGGTACAGTACCATGCCTTCGGGATGTCCGCTTCGGGGGTGCCCAAAATACAAGCCTTTCTGCCATTCGGGGCAGCTCATGAGGGCAGCCTCTGTCTGGTTATAGGGGTAAAGGGTGTATTCGGCTAAGAAGGGTAAACAAAGCGTTTGGGTGATAGTCATAGCTGTTGGGCGATTTGAACAATGAGACAGGCAGCAATGCCGGCTGTTTCAGTTCTTAATCTACTTTCCCCCAAAGATACTGCCAAACTGTGATTTTCAAGTGCCAATTTTATCTCATCTTCCGAGAAGTCGCCTTCCGGTCCTATGAATATCTCATAACTTTGCCCTTTACGTATGCTATGCAGCAGGAGGGGCGTTTGTTCGTCTTGCAGGTGTGCAATGAAACGCTGCCCTACAGGAGGGCGACAGATTGCCTCTGTAAACTCCAACGTTTCATGAATAATAGGTTTATAGAACTTCAACGACTGTTTCATGGCTTGGATAGCCAGTCGTTCTAAGCGGTCGGTGCGTACTTTGCCGCGCTCCGAATAGCGACAGATGACAGGGGTAATGCTGCTTACACCTATTTCGGTGGCTTTTTCTACCAGCCATTCCAAGCGGTCATGGTTTTTGGTAGGGGCTACCATCAGATGGATGGCATAAGCAGGCGGTGGCAGCTGCTCTGCTTCTACAATACGGTAGCTGCCTTCGTCTTTTTTGTCTATGTGAAGTAGTTCTGCTTTGGCTTTATAACCTTTGCCGTCGGTGAGATAAAAAAAATCACCGGGGCGCAAGCGCACAGCACGGAGGTGCTGCCATTCGTCCCGGCTGAGTTGTTCCTCTTCTATATAAAACAGATGCATGACGCTTTGCCCAATTAGTTGGGCAAAGTTACAACTAAAAGAGAGCTTCAAAAAGCCATTCGAGGATAGCATGTATTATAGCCAACAGGATGCTGTAAAGTACTGCGTTCCAAAACCCTCCTATTTGAAAGCCATCGAGCAGGGCAGATACCATTAGCAATATAATGGCATTGATGACAACAAGAAACAAGCCCAGAGTGATTACCGTAATCGGCAGGGTAAGTAACGTAAGAATGGGCTTGATGGTAACGGAGGCTATTGTCAATAAAATAGCAGCGAGGATGGCAGTACCATAACCATCTACTTGCACTTTGGGGTAAATTTTGGCAGAAAGCACAATGGCTAAGCTGTAAATCAGTAGTTTGCCGATGAGTTTCATAACTTGTCGATTTTTTTAAGTGAAACGTGTACGCATGGTGTTTTGAAGAAACAAAGCGCTTTAATCCTTTTTGTCCGTACAAATCAAAAAAGATGGCAAAGAGCCAGGTCTTTTTTTGTCATAGCAGCCTATTAACGCCTCACTCAACGAACCGTGAGCCTATGCTAAGTTGAAAGCCACGCGGCGTTGTGATGTCTTGCCATTGGAGGCATTGCACTCTGCCTCAGTCTGAACGCCCCAAAATGAAAGCATACTTTTCTGTGTCGGTGAGTAACTCTAAGGCTTTTTGCACTTCCCGGTCGGTATCGAAAGAAGCCAATGCTTCGGCTTTTTCAAAATACACGTGCTTATATAGCTCGTCTTCAATGAGTTCCAGCACACAGTCCTTGTGTTTTGCAATCAATTGGCGGTAGTCTGTTTGCAGTTTGCTTTTTAAAGATTTCAGGTCTGAGGCTACAGAGGCGTATATTTCTGGGGCTTCCTTCAGCTGATTTTCGAGTATGGAAACATACTCTTCGTGCGAGGTAGTGTAACGAAATTTGCGTTTTTCAAGCCAAGCGATGAATTCTTCAAGTACAGCACTTGTGAGTTTTATTTCTTGTCCAAGTGTGTGGCGGGCGGCATAATCTACCCCATAGTTGAAGATGTAATAGTTTTGAAGAAGGTAATTACATATCTCGGGTAGCGTATCTACTGGAATGACAATGTCGGGTTCTAAGCCGGCACCATCGAATACCACACGCCCGGCGCGCGTTTTGAAGCTGCGGCGCAACGAGTCTGGGATGCGGTAGAGGCTGCCGTCGGCATTATGCACTGAGTAGTCTATGGCTTGGATACAACGACCACTGGGAATGTAATATTTGGCGATGGTTATCTTCAGCTGTGCATTGTAAGAGAGCGGACGGGTTACTTGCACCAGCCCTTTGCCAAAAGTGCGTTGTCCTATCAAAATGGCGCGGTCGTAGTCTTGCAAGGCACCCGCTACAATCTCTGATGCAGAAGCACTGCGATTATTGACGAGTATTGCCAGAGGGCTTTCTAAATCGTAAGGTGCATTGAGCGTGAAATATTCCTTGTTCCACTCACTGATTTTACCTTTGGTTGAAACTACCAGCTCGCTTTTGGGAATGAACAGGTTGACAACATTGATTGCCTCGCTCAACAAACCACCGGGGTTGTTGCGCAAATCAAGAATGAAGGCACGGGCACCGGCTTTTTTGAGTGAATCCATAGCAGCACGCACTTCTTCGGAGGCGCCCATCGTGAAATCTGACAATTGAATATAACCAACTTGCTTATTGAGCATTCCGAAATAGGGCACGTTGCTAACGCGTATTTCTTCTCTCGTGATAGAGATGGTTTTTCGCTCGCCGGTAACGGGGCGTAGTATCTCCAGTTCTACGGAGGTGCCACTTTGCCCCTTGAGCAGAGTCGATACTTCGTCGCTGTTTTTTCCTTCTGTAGGGACGCCGTTGATGGCTACAATTTGGTCGCCTATTTTCAGACCGGCTTTTTGTGCCGGAGAGCCACTGTATGGGAGCACTATCACGCACTTGCCTTCTTGGGTTCGTATGGTGGCACCTATGCCGGCATAGCGCCCGGTGGTCATGGTACGGTAGTCCTCAATGCGGTCTTCGGATATGTAATTGGTGTAGGGGTCCAAGTCGCTCAACATGGCGTCGATGGCTTTCTGCATGAGCCGGTTGACATTCACCTCATCCACATAATAGGTGTTCACCTCTTTGAACAAGGTGGCAAAGATGTCTAAGTTTTTGGCTATTTCGAAAGCATTGTCTTTCTGTTGGGCGGTGGCAGGAAAAAAAGCATACCACAAAACCAAGCCCAGTAGGCTTGCCCGCATGCAAGAATGCATAAAGTTCATATGGCATTTTGTTTTATGAAAAGTAGGAGCTTATCACTGCTAATCTGTTTTTTGAATTTACGGACTCTGTTTGAATCTTGCAAACGCTTGGCAAAGGGCGTTTTTTATTTGATGAAAGTCCATCAAAGTAGTACCTACATATACGATAGCCAAGGCACGCCAAGGAGGCAGCAGGTCATGGAAGAAGTCGTATTTGTGCAGGCGATAAGCCTCTTTGATGCGCCGCCGTAGATGGTGGCGGTCGTGGGCACGGCGAAAGCGTTTTTTGGGTACAACAAAAATTACCTGTGGGTAATGAGGTGTTTCTGCCTCTTCATCTACAAGAAAAAAAAATTTGAAGGGGTAAAAGAAAAAAGAGGAACTATTACCATTGAATAGTTCCTGAATGATTTTTTGGTTAGATAGTCGTTCGGACTTAGGTAGCTTTTGACCTTTGGCAAGCACCGTCCGGCAGGGCATTAAGCGTTTACACGCAGCTTATGACGGTATTCGTCCGATACAGTCAACTTTTTTCTGCCCTTGGCACGACGACGAGCCAGTACCTTGCGCCCATTTTTGGTTTTCATACGAGCACGGAATCCGTGAGTGTTGCGGCGCTTTCTGCGAGATGGTTGATATGTACGCTTCATTGGAATTTATCGTTTTCAATTCTTAGCTTTGAGCCTGCAAATTTAAAGAGTTTTTTGTGAATGCCAAACTTTTGTGAGAAATTGAAAGACAAGTTCTTCGCTTCCTTGCGTTAAAAAACATATGAGCCTGTCTTCCGAGCAAATACATGACCTTCGTTTTACCTTAATCTTACCGGCACATGAGGCATGTACCGAGCAGTGCATGCAGAGCATTGTCCAGCAGCAGTACCCGCAGACAGTAGAGGTAATCAGTGCAGCAAAACCTAAATACATAGAGCCTTCACTGAAAGTAAAGGTGATTGGCACTACCAGTCCGGTGCACTACTTGAATTTGGCACTGGAACAAGCCGCCGGCGATGTAATTGCTTTTTTGCCCCATGATGCAGCGTTGACGCCTTATAGCCTATACAAGGTGGCTAATCAGCTGCAAAAAGGCACTATGTTGTGTGCTATAGGCAAAACCAAGATGCCGGAAGGGGAGCCGCACCGCACCTTCTTCGACGTTGGCGACGTGGCGCGTTCAGTGGCGCATGCCCACATGGCTATGGGCGAGTGTTTTTTTAGAAAAGAAGCGCTCGAGTGGATTGGCTACATAGATGAGCGCTTGCCTCTCTGGGGCGTACAAGAGTGGTGGGTGCGCTTGTTGTGTGTTACCGAAGGAAAGGCAATAGCCAAGTTAACGGACGTGCTGCTTGAAATCAAGGAGCCGCTACCAAAAGCCGAGCAAGGGGCGCTCGAAGCAGAAAGTCGTCAGATAGAGCGGGATACTTTTTTTCATACTCTTGCCAGCATGTTTCTCTGTTATGAGGCTGCTTATTTTATTCGCGAATTTGGACGGGTAGCCCCCGACTTTTCTTTGCCTCATTATCGTGGGCTGTCTGCTGACTTTGTATCAAAAGTATTGCGCTGTTTTTGTAAGCTTCTTGCAGAAGAAGCCATCCAGAAAGGGACACGGAAGGGGTATGTCAAAAAACGCTTGGCTTCGTTGATGTAATATTTTTGAACTACATATTACATGGGCATTTTAGTGGTGTAAAATTTGCTGTTATAACAATCATTGCTTATTACATTTGCCAATGGGCTTTATGCTATAACCATGACTTTATGAAAACTTTCACTTCTTCGGTGCGTTGTGTGGTATTGTCCACGCAGCAAACTTATGCCGACTTGCTGCAAGCCTTGGGTTGGGAAGTTTCCTTCATTGCTTTGCGGCATGATGCTCCTTATTGGCAACCGATAGACCTCACGCGCGACGGGCTCATTCGCCACGCTGATGTGCTTGTGTGGGATGTGAGTACAATTGCCTTGGAAGATGAGAATAAAAGCCGGGATTTGTACCTTTATTACAAGGCTATAGCAACACACCTTGAAGAGCTGTTAAGTGAACAGGGCGCTCGTCCTACCACATGGATACTACAAAACAGCGCAGCTATGTATGAGTCTTCCAGTTTGCCGGTGGGCGAAGACAGTCCGGCAGCGGAGCATGCCATCGCGCAAACGCTGCTTCAGGTAGAGCGTCTGTTTCATAAAGCCTATGTGCCCGGTGTGCGCAAGGTAGTTTTTAGGCTGGGGCTACTGATGCACGAGCAAACCACTTGGTGGCATTGGATACCTTTAGCATGCAAGCGATTGCAGCAGCGCCCGCCTATAGCAACTCTCTTAGCCGAAGACTATCGCAGAGCGATGTGTTTTGTGGTCGAAAGCAAAGACGTCAGCGGCATTTTCAATGTAGCCTCTGCTATGTTGAACGACTGGGACAGCATCCTTCGTTGTTGGAAGCAGCTTGATACCGCCGGAATCGGTTTTTTTAAGCGCTTGAGCTTCTGGTGGCACAGGAAAAATATCTCGCGCTTAGGTCGTTGGGCGTTTCTTTCTACACAAAGAATTGCTAAGAAAGGCTGTTTGCTATCGCAAAACGACCTGCTGGCACAATCGGCATAAATGCTAAGACCATACTTTCAGTCCTTCGCTGCAGTTGCGGCATATGTCTATGTTTTTGCGGGCATGCAACAACTGTTGTCTAAAATGCTGGTAGGTTGGCGAGTACCAAATATCCTTGATGCTCTGCCGGGGAAATTGCCCCATTTGATGCTGGGCGTCTTTGTCGAAACAGCAAGGCACCAGTCGCCCGTCCCAAGTCATGACAAAGCCATTCCACATGCGCCAACACTGGTTTTTCAAAGGGTTTTTGATGCTATATTTGCCGTTGGGCAGGCGGCGGTAGCGGCTGTAGCGCTCGATGGTAGGGATGAGCGGCGAGCCGTTTTCAAAGTCATAGATTTGAGCTGTTTTGAGCACCAAGCGGTCGGCGCCCACCTCTTTTGCCAACTGGCGAACTGCCGGTATTTCGTGCTCATTGGGGCGCACCACCAAAAACTGCAAAACTATTTCAGGCGTCAGGCTGTCAAGCTCTTTTTTCCAATGAATCACTTCCTGTATGCCTTCCAGCACTTGTTTTAGTTTGCCCCCTTTGCGGTAAGCAGCATAACTCTGTTGAGTGACGCCATCGATAGAGATGATGAGGCGGTCCAAGCCGGAAACTACTGTGAGATGTGCCCGCCGGCTGTCCAAAAAGTGCCCGTTGGTAGAGGTGATGGTAAATAGACCTTTGCGCCGGGCATAATCGACCAATTCAAAGAAGTGTGGATGTAAATAGGGTTCCCCTTGAAAGTAAAGGGTAAGGAAAAGGGCTTGTGGCGCTACTTCGTCTATCATACGGCGGTAGAGCTCAACCGATAGGTTGCCGGTTGGGCGGCTGAATTGGCGCAGCCCACTGGGGCACTCAGGACAGCGTAAATTACACGCTGTAGTGGGCTCTATGGCAATGGCAGCCGGAGCGCCCCATACAAACGGGCGGCTGAGTGTTTTGGATACATGAAAGCTAAGCCATAATTTGAACAAATTCAGCAGTCGCCGCATGCTGAGCTTGCGCATGCAGTGAACATACCACGCCAGCTGCTTACGCATGGCTCTTTTCGTTCTCTTTGGTTGCCAGTTGTCCGCAGGCAGCGTCTATGTCTTTTCCGCGGCTGCGACGTACTTTCACTACCACCCCTTGCTTTTCCAAGAAGCCGGCAAAAGCAGCGAGGCGTTCGGGAGTGGTATTTTGAAATTGCGCTTTGTCGATAGGGTTATATTCAATGATATTGACCTTGGAAGGTACCTTTCGCACGATTTTGAGCAACTTGCGGGCATCGTCGAGCGAGTCGTTGAAATCACGAAAAACGATATATTCGAAAGTAACCGGCTGTTTGGTTTGTTGGTAGTAGTACTGCAGCGCTTCGATGAGCGCAGCAAGTGAGTTTTGTTCGTTGATGGGCATGATTTGGCTGCGCTTAGAGTCATCGGCAGCATGCAGTGAGAGTGCCAAGTTGAACTTGCGCTGCTCGTCTCCGATGCGTTTTATCATCTTTGCAATGCCAGCAGTTGACACCGTGATGCGCTTGGCAGAGAAGTTCCAGCCATCTGCACTGCTGATGATTTCGGTAGAACGCATTACTTCCGAGTAATTGAGTAAGGGTTCGCCCATGCCCATATAAACAATGTTGGTCAGTGCCTTGCCATAATGTTGCAGTGCCAGGCGGTTCACCTCTATTACTTGGTCATAAATTTCGGCAGCCGTAAGGTTGCGTTCACGCTTCATATAGCCAGTAGCGCAAAACTTACACGTGAGCGAGCATCCTACCTGCGAAGAAACACAGGCAGTCATGCGGTTTTCTGTAGGGATGAGCACACTTTCAATCAGATGTCCGTCGTGTAGGCGGAAGGTACATTTAATCGTGCCGTCGGCACTCTTCTGGGCACGGCTCAGTTGTATGGGGCGTATGTCGAAATGTTCAGCAAGGCTTGCACGCAAAGCTTTGGGCAGGTTGGTCATCTCGTCAAAACGGCGGCATTCTTTCTGCCAAATCCACTGTGCTATTTGCTTAGCACGAAAAGCAGGCTGCCCGATTTCCTTTAAACACTGTTCCAGTGCTTCGTTTGTGAGTGTGCGTATATCTTTTTTCCCGGCTTGCATGTGTCTTACCTTCTGTAAATTGTAAACCCATTGGGGGGTGAAGTAGTTTCTTATCAAATAAAGCGTTTGTCTATTTTCTTGGCTTCTGCCACAAATTCCTTTACGCGTTGCTCTTGGTCTTGTCGACAGATAAGCAGCACCCCTTCGTGCTCGGCTACGATGAAACCTTCAAGCCCTTGAATCACTACCAGTTGGTCTTTGGGTGTCTTTACGATGCACTGTTGGCTGTCATAGGCAAGCACAGTGCCTTGTATGACGTTTTGCTGGTCGTCTTTGGGTGCCAACTCATAGAGCGACTTCCAAGTGCCTAAATCAGACCAGCCGCAATCTACGGGTATCACATAGACATTATCGGCTTTTTCCATGATGGCATAGTCGATAGATATTTTTTTGCAGAGCGGATAGGCTTGTTCTACAGCTTCTCTTTCCGATTCGGTAAAAAAGTGGTCTTCTATTTCTTCAAATACTTCTGCTATTTCGGGGGCATATCGCTGAAATGCTTTTTTGATGCTTTCTACATGCCAAATAAAAATGCCTGCATTCCACACGAAGTCTCCACTTTCAAGAAACTTTTTTGCCAGTTCCAAGTTGGGTTTTTCGGTAAAGGTTTTTACCGGAAGCAGAGGATAGGGTTTGAATTTCTGAAACAGCCCACTGGGCTGTTGGTATTGGATATAGCCGTAGCCTGTGTCGGGGCGGTTAGGCTTGATGCCTAAGGTAACCAGTACATCTTTCTTGTGTGCATGTTTTACGGCAGTACGTATGGCTTTTTGGAAGCGCTCCACATTCTGAATGACATGGTCGGCAGGGGTAACCACTGTAACCGCATCGGGGTTTTTTTGCGCTATTTTGTAGCAGGCATAAGCAATGCAAGGGGCTGTGTTACGGCGGCTGGGTTCTGCCAGTATTTGTTCATGGGACAAAAAAGGCAGATGTTCTTTTACTTTATCTACATATTTTTTGTGAGTTACCACATAAATATTTTCCGGAGAGCAGATGCCTTCGAAACGTTCGACAGTTTCTTGAATCATGCTTTTACCTCTGCCCAAGATGTCGTGGAACTGTTTAGGCGAGTGCTCACGGCTGAAGGGCCAAAAGCGGGAACCCACGCCCCCCGCCATGATGATGGTGTAAAAAGAAGTGTCACTCATAAGTTTGGCGCATTACTGGAAAGCAAAGATACTGACTTCTTCAAAATAAGCGCTTTTGGCAAAGTGGCGTTTTGGAGCAAAGGAATAATTTTTTAAAATTTTCTTTTCTTTGCTTAGAATCAAAAGACTTTACCCAAACTAAGCCACCGTTGTCATGAGTACTTCGAATCGAAAAATTCGCAAAATATTGGTTGCCAATCGCGGCGAAATAGCTTTGCGCATCATGCGTTCGGCAAAAGAGATGGGCATTCGCACCGTTGCCATATATAGTGAAGCCGACCGCGAAGCATTGCATGTGCGCTATGCCGATGAAGCCGTATGTGTTGGACCCGCCCCCTCTTCGGAGTCTTATTTGCGAATCGACCGTATTTTAGAAGCTTGTCGCCAAACTGGTGCCGATGCGGTACATCCCGGCTATGGCTTTTTGTCGGAGAACGCCCATTTTGCACGTGCCGTCGAAGAGGCAGGACTCATCTTTATCGGTCCTTCGCCGCAGAGCATAGAACTGATGGGAAGCAAGCTGGCAGCTAAAGAAGCAGCAAAGAAACAAGGCGTACCCTTAGTGCCCGGCACTGCCGAGGCTCTTACTGATGTGGAAGAAGGCAAACGCATTGCGCGGGAGATAGGTTATCCGGTGCTTATCAAAGCAAGTGCCGGCGGAGGAGGAAAAGGTATGCGTGTAGTAGAAAAGGAAGAGGACTTTGCAGAACAAATGGAGCGTGCAATAAGTGAGGCGATTTCTGCTTTTGGTGATGGGGCAGTGTTTATTGAAAAATACATTGCTTCGCCCAAGCACATCGAAATACAAGTGCTGGGCGACCGTTACGGCAAGGTGGTGTATCTCTTTGAGCGGGAGTGCTCAATACAACGCCGCCATCAAAAGGTGATAGAAGAAGCTCCTTCGGCGGTAGTGGATGAAAACATGCGGCGTGCTATGGGAGAAGCCGCTGTGCGTGTGGCAAAAGCTTGCGGCTATTACAATGCCGGTACGGTGGAGTTTATCGTGGACGAGCAGCGCAACTTCTACTTCCTTGAAATGAACACCCGCTTGCAAGTAGAACATCCTGTCACGGAAATGATTACAGGCATTGATTTGGTCAAAGAGCAAATCAGGATAGCCGAAGGGCAGCCGCTGCGTTTTAGCCAAGAAGAGTTGAAAATAAACGGGCATGCCATTGAGGTGCGTGTATATGCCGAAGACCCACGCAATAACTTCTTGCCCAATGTGGGCAAGCTGCTTAGTTATGAGCGCCCGCAAGGTCCCGGCGTGCGTGTTGACGATGCTTTCGAGGCAGGCATGCAAGTGCCTATTTACTACGACCCCATGATTGCCAAGCTGATAGTGCATGCTCCAAGCCGCCAAGAAGCCATTGACCGCATGTTGCGTGCGATTGGCGAATATAAAATCACAGGTATTGCCACCACCCTCGATTTCTGTGCTTTTGCTTTACAGCACCCTGCTTTTACAGATGGCAGCTTCGATACCAATTTTGTGAAGCAATACTTCACGCCCGAAGTACTCAATTCAGCATTGACAGAGGAAGAACTTCAAACAGCCGCTGCTTTTGTAGCACATCTGTGGAATGAACAAAAAGGACAAAGCCAAGTGCTCAACAACGGCGCACCCGCAAACAGCCAAAGCTGTAAGCGCAGTTGGAAAATTGCCCGACGTAACATATAGTACCCAATTTGCCAAGCATCATCTATGAATTTTTGCAATGGAAGAACGTTTTTTTGACCCGGAATTAGACGACTGGTTTTTTGAGGCAGACCAGCTGTTGAAAGATAACCGCATAGGTAGTAGCGTAGAGTTGCTGAATCGTATTCTTGCCCGTGAGCCGGCTTATGGGCGTGCCTACAACCATTTGGCATGGGTGTATGAAGTAAAGTATCAGAACTTGGAAAAGGCTTGGGAGCTGTATCGTTTGGCACTCAAGTATGCCCCCGATTACTTGCCTGTGTATTTGAATGCCATCGTCTGTTTGTCGAAAATGGAGCGCTTCGAGGAACTGAAAGAGTTGCTCGAACAAGCACGACAAGTGCCGGGCATCAGCCGCTCGCACTTGCTGGGTGAAGAAGCCATCATGTACGAAATGCAGCAAGAATATCTTAAGGCAATGGATACCTACAAGCAAGCCATTGCCTTCACACTCTCCGACGATGACATCGATTACTACAAAAAATGCATAGAGCGTTGTCAGCGCAAGATAAACATCCTAAACGAGTATGACCGATGAAGGCAAGAAGCTTTCTTTTCTTAGACGCCATGGCTGTTTTTTTCTTGGGTTATGTGTTTTTGTGGGTAGTTTTTGACAGAAACCTAAGTACTTGGAGCTGGGTGGTACTGCTGTTGTTTACCCTGTCTGCGGCTTGGCGCATCTACCGCATTCGCTCCCTGATGGCGCATGAGTTTGTAGCAGAAAAAGCAAGGCAGTACAAGCGCGTGCAGTGGTTGGCTTCCATTCCTATGTATGCAGTACTGTTATTGGTGTTGCTGTTGTTGAGTGTATTGTTCTATGTTGCCTATCTGGTGAATCAGCTGGACAACGAAGCCCTGCAAAACCTTGTATATGAATTGCTGGATAGGGACAGTCTGTTGCGCCGTCTGGTTGATATTTATGGGCTCACCCCTACGGCTTTGCTTGCTACCCTGCTGGCAGTGGCTGGTGCAAGCCGTCTGATTGGCTGGGCTTGGTTTATCAGAAGGTTAAAGTGAAGATTTGTATTGCTTATATAGCTGTATAAGGGCATCGTAAAGCAAGGCGCCTTGCAGCTCATAACCGGGCAACAACAGATGCACTAAGTCGGGATTTGCCAAGCCCGCATTTTTCCATGCTACAATACTGCCGCTGCCTCCCATGACGGCAAACCAATCCCAAAGCAATAGGTCTTCTTCTTGTGCCAGCTCTTTAAGTCGTTGTACAGCTGTCGCGATGTGTGGGTTAGCGTATTGGCGTTGGAAGTAGCAGTCGCCGGGGGTAGTCAGCAAGATGTTGCAGCTGGGAGCTGCTTTGCGGATGCGTCGCACCAGCTCGCGGTAGTCTTCTTTAAATTGGCGGTCGTTGAATTTTTGTCGGTAGGCATCGTTGGTGCCAAGCGAAACAATGACCAAATCTGGGGCAAGCGCTGCAATCTGCTCTATCAGTTCCGGGCATCGTAAATAGGAAGCTACTGTAGCGCCGTTCAGTCCTGCCGAGTGATAGAGCACCCCGCTGTTGTTGTTTTCTACGATAATGCCTTGCAGACGAAAGAAACGCTGTGTAAGCTGCAGCCGCTGAAAACCGAGTGTGTAGGGAGGCGGCGCATCTACTAAAAATTCGGCATAGCCTTGACGGTGAATCCGTCGGGGTAGATGCCAGCGCATGCCTGCCCACAACACAGGATAATAGCTGCTGTTGTTTTGTGTGTCATAATATATTTTGATGCGCCGGCAGGAAGTATACATCGAATCGAGGTTGAAGGTGTAAGTAGCCGTTGGCTGAAAGGTGAGGGCACTCATGCCGGCAATGCCACAGGAGCAGCTGTCGCTGAGGATGCTGCGGCAGCCGTGCCAGCTGCCAAAATAATACTGTCCGGGAATGTTGAGCGGGTCGGCGCCTGCGCCAGCTAAGCGTGCTGGGAAAAAATAACCACGCCCGGCATTGCCCAATAAGGGGTTCTGTTGGAGTAGTTGCCGCAGTTTATGAGGAAAGAAATCGGCTTGTATGTGAGAGTCGCCAAGGTGTAGAATGCGTAACGAGCGGCTGCGGTGTTTTATGAGGCTGTCGAATGCCTGCAAAAAGTGCTTGTAGGCGTGGCTTGTATCATAGATGATAACATTGGCATTGCTGTCTATAGGAACGCGTGAGCTATAGGATGCCTGCAATGCAAATGGTGCCTGTTGCCGACAGTAGAGCATACTCGACACCAGCAGCAAACTAAAAACGAGGCTTCTGTGCCATTTTGTAAAGCTCATATTCATACATCAAGGCTTCATAAAGCATCTCTGATACCAAGCGTGCCCCACGCGGAGTGAAGTGTGTATAGTCTTTGTTGGCAAGTTTTTCTTTTACCCATGAGGGCATGGAGTTGAGTCCACCCATGGCTTGAAACAAATCCCAAAAAGCACACCCCGCCCGGAAAGCAGCTTGGCGCTGAGCATCTCTTAATTTATCGATGTTTTTTAAAGAAACATAATGAATGCCGTCTTTTTTGGAGCGGTCGGAGGTGCTGATGACTAAAATGGGGATGTCGGGTGCCAAGTCGCGGAAGTATTTCAGCTGCTTGTAAAACTGCTCTTCATAGAAGGTATAGTCCTCGGCTTCGCCCACATTGACTCCAAACTCAAAAATCAACAGTTTCACATTGAGCTTTTTGAGTTGATTACGCAAATGGTCAGCAGGTATTTTGGTAAATTCCAAGCCGGAACTGCCTCGTATCGGCACGTTGTCCACCACTATACCTCTGCGGCACTCCAAGCTGCTACCGTACACTTCAAGCATTCCTTCGGCTTTAAAATGTATGCCTATGTTTTGAAAGTCGTCCGGCACGTCACATACCATCAGCTGCAACGATTCGCTTGGCTCAAAGCGCTGCTGGCAGCTGAGCTTACCGTTGTGCAGCACTTGCACTTCTACTGCTTTCGTGGGGTTGCGGAACAATACTTTCACCCTTTGCACTTCACGGTCATTAGCATGAGCTTGTTCGGAACGGTGATATACGGTGCCTATTTGAATACCAACAGCCGGCGGGGGATTATGCTTTGCTCGTTTGCTCAACCCAGAAGTGTCGGCTTCGGCATACAATGAAAGAGTGTCGTTATATAGCGTTTTTTCTTTTTTTCCGCTTGTACTTGTTATGATATGGAGTGTTTTATCTTTGATGGTAGGCACGAAGACATACATGTTGCCCAGTAAACCAAAGTATTTGGAAGGAGCTTGCTTGGAGTGTTTCCCGAAAAGCGGGTACCATTGCCAATGTTTGTCGTTGGTTTGATAAATAGATATTTTGGCATTCAGGTGATTGGTGATGCCTTGCAGCCCAGGACCACACCCTCCAAATCGACTTTGCAGGCTGTGGCGCAGCTCTGCTGTGATGCGGTCGCCTTCCAATTGCGAGTCCCCGAAATGTATGACATGAATGCTTTCTTGAAGCTGCCCGCTTTTGAGGGCATCCAAGAGGCGAAAGAAAGGATAGAGCAGCGTGTCCTGTCCCGGGGCATAGTCGAAGCGCCCGGCTTGTGGCTCCGGTGGAGGCTGCATGGTGCTGTCGGGGTGGGGAAGGGTGTCTATTGGCGCTGGAGGGGTCTCAGGCTGTTCCAGCCGTTTGGTAATGATTTCTATATCGGCATATTGAGGGGCTTCTTTCAGAATGGTATTTTGCCAAGTGGGAAAACGCAGTTGCCAAGCTGCCAGTGTGAGCTGTTCAGGCATGAAACTCATCAACAAGGCAAACAACAGCCCGACAAGCAGCAGCAAAACAAAAGGACGAATCGGCTGAACCATCATTGGCAAGGTTAATGCAATTGCTAAATGAGTGCGAAATGATTACTTTCGTTCGACAAAGCTATAAGAATTTATGTACACCAAGAAACTTCGTTTAAGAATTCCCCTTGGGCTTGTTTTGATGAATTGCCTTGAAGATATGCAGTGGAGGAAACTAGTAATTGCCACATTGGGTACTTGGCTTTGCATGAGTAGTAGCGCGGCATATTCGCTTCATAGGCTTGATTCTTTGTCAAGCGAAAAGGAAAATAGCTTTCAAAAGCATATTCGCTACACAAGCAGCTTCTCTTTCATTGAATACGACAAAAACCACTGGCAGTGGTTCGAGATGCCCGTTATGAGGCATTTTTTTGAGCGCTTCTCACAAGCCCGTAGCCGTAAGGTAAGGGTTCTTCACTTGGGCGACTCGCATGTACATTACGACCTGCAAACACGCCTTATCCGTGAGCGTATAGCTGACATTTGGGGGAATGGTGGCATCGGGTGGCTTGTACCTTACTCTATTGCCCACACCCATGGAACGGTAGATTACCGCTCATCACACCGTGGTGTGTGGCAATCGGCGCTTATCACTAAATACAACCCTACTTTTCCTTTGGGCAGTAGCGGTGTAACTGTGTACACCGAAGACCCGCAGGCTTCATTCATCATTCAAATGCAAAAAGGCAGCTATGCCCCCTCGCATCGCAAGCTGCGCATTTTTTGCCGTGCCGACAGCAGCAGCTTCGATATACTGGTAAAGACCTCGCCTGTTGCTGCCCCCATCCATCTGCGTCCTGTGCCGGGAAAACCTTATGTAGAAACTGTACTGCCTGTTTTTGATGGCTACATAGAGGTGCAAGTGAACAAAAGCAGGGCTTCGCAGCACTTCTTTGAGTGTTATGGTCTGTGGCTTGAATCAGTAGAAGACAAAGGGGTAGTATATAGCTCGGCAGGGGTCAACGGAGCAAGCGTGGGGTCGTGGGCAAAAGAATCTTTGCTGGCAGAGGAAATGGCAATTTTGCAGCCCGATTTGGTGGTTCTGGATGTAGGAATCAATGACTTTTACCTTAGCAACTACTTCGATAGAAACAGTATGCGTCGCCAGCTTGTCTCTCTCATAGAGCGCATACGCGAACAGAGCCCTGGCACTGTCATCTTGCTTGTGTCGCCGCAGGATGCCTACCGCTACCGTCGCAACGTATCGGCATGCCGCGATTATGCCGCTCTGCTCAAAGAGATAGCACAGACTTACCATTGTGCCTTCTATGACTATTACCACGTCAGCGGTGGGCAATATTCTATGATGCGTTGGCTGCAGTCAGGGCTTGCTAAAAGAGACCGTATTCATTTGACCGATGCCGGTTATACCGTAAAAGGGGAATTGTACGTAAATGCCTTCTTAAACAGTATGGTGATGGCATTAAGTGTGGAGCAGTTGGCTACTCTCACTTGGCAACAGGCAGGCGATACTCTCAAGGAAACTATGGTATTGCCCCCCAAAAAGGAAGAATCAACTTACCAAAAGGCATTCTACACTGCCTCCGAAGAGACACCCGCACACACATACACTGTGCGCAAAGGCGATTCTTTGGGAAAAATAGCCCAACTATATGGGGTGAGCATTGCCGACCTTCAACGTTGGAACGGCTTGCCCAATTACTTCATCTATCCCGGGCAAAAGCTTATGGTGTATTCCAAGCACCAGCCCTCTGCCACAGTCCCTGCCAAGCATTATGTGCAGCGGGGCGATACTTTGTGGAGTATTGCCCGGCGCTATGGAGTATCGGTCGAGTATCTGAAAAAAATCAACGGCTTACAAAGTGATGCCCTGCGTGTAGGGACTTACCTCAAGATTCGTCCATAGGCACCAAGAATCGGATATGCTTACGTGTGGCTTGCTGTAAAATCACTGGGCGCTTGCCTTTTACTTCTTCATAAAGAGCCGAATCATAGTTTAAAATGGTGATTAGCAGTAGGTTTTTATTGTAAGCAATGCTGAAGTCTTCTTGCAGCAGCTGGCGCAGTTCTTCTACATACTCTGGGCGGTCATCGAAACACACCGAAAGCGAAAGTGCCGAGCTTTGAATCAGGTTGAGCTTCAAGTGCAGACGGTGGCAGGCATCCAGCACATAACTGATGCGCTCTTCTGTGATGAATGCCAAGTCCTTGACAGCGAAACTGACCAGACATTGATTTTCTTTGCGAATGACGCAAGCTTTTTGAATATTGCCACCTTCGGCATCGATGCGTGTACCGTTCTTGGTGGGGGTTAAAAAAGAACGCACCAAAAGAGGTATGTTTTTGCTTGCCAACGGGCGGATGGTATTGGGGTGAATCACACTGGCGCCATAAAAAGTCATCTCGGCAGCTTGACGGTACGATAAGTGCTCAAACAGAGAAGCAAAGGCATAATGCTTGGGGTCGGCATTCAATACGCCCGGCACATCTTTCCAAACAGTAACACTTTCGGCATTGAGGGCAGCAGCAAAAAGCGCAGCCGAGTAGTCAGAGCCTTCACGCCCCAAGGTGGTGGTGCGCCCGCCAAGCGTGCCACCAATAAACCCTTGCGTAACGACGATTTGCTCCTGTAGCACCGGACGCAGTTCGGTTTGAATCAGATGTTCACTCCATGCCCAATCTACCTGAGCCTTACGCCAGCTCGTATCGGTTTTTATGTAATCTCGGGCATCTATCCACCGATGCGCTATGCCACTGCTCTGTAAGAAATGGCTAATGAGCGTGCTAGACAACAGTTCGCCGAAAGAAACTACTTGGTCGTAAGACTCATGATAATTTTCGGGGCGGGTGTGGTGTAGAAGCGTATAACGAAGCCGGACAAATAGCCGCTCCATAGCCTGAAAGGCGGGGTGCCCTTCTGGAAAAAGCGCTCGGGCAGCATTCATATGATAGTCATAGAGCGTGCGAAAATCTTGCTCATAATCTTTTTTGGCAAAATAGTTATCCAGCAACTTTTCCAAAGCATTGGTGGTTTTGCCCATAGCCGAAACCACCACCAGCAGCTCCCGGGGGCTACCTTGCGTTTGAATAATATGCGCTACATTTCGGATGGCTTCTGCATCCTTCACAGAAGCACCGCCAAACTTGAATACTTTCATAAACAAAGAAAAGTGTGAATGCAGTTATCTAAAAAAGCAGTTTATAGAAACGAGGAAGATGCAGTTGATTCTTTTGTGCCTTTAGGCGGAACCATAAAACCAAAAAAAGCACCGGCACCTCCACCCATAATGTGGGCAAATTGTGAAATATTGTCATTAGAAAACGCCTGCACCACTTCTTGTCCGATATAGAGCACCAACACCAGCAAGAACGTAAGCGGCAAGGTGCCTCTTTGAACATTCACAAACGATGCCAGTACAATCATCATAAAAACGACACCACTGGCGCCAATAAGACCCGTATCAAAAAAAATGGCATTGAGCAGCCCCCCAAGCAGGGCAGTAAGCACAATCATGTAAAACATTTGCTTAGAGCCATATTTTTCTTCCAAAATGGGTCCTATGAGCAGCATAAGAGAAAAGTTGCCAAAATAATGCTCCCAGCTACTGTGCCCAAGAATGTGGATAATAAAAGCGGGGTAGTGTATCCATGGCACATCAAAGACGGGCGGGGCTATGAGTAAATTAAGAAGCCCCGGCATCCAGTCGCAAAGCAAACGGATGCCGGCAGCTATGAAAGTAAAGGTCAAAGTTACCGGAGCATTGTAACTGATGCGCATAGGTGTCCACTATAAAGGGTCAGCAGTTACTTGAAAGGTCATATCGGCACGGAAGGTAATTTCATAGAGAGGGACCTCCCGCATGATTACCTCCGCTTCCACCTCAAATTCATCTTGTTTTATGTAGCTGTCCAGATTGTCGGGGGTAGGTGTGAGGGTAAGTGTTTTGCCTGCCGCGGTAGATATCTCACCACTTTCGGCAAGCAACTTTTTGGGCTGCCCCGAAGCAGATATGTAAAGCTTAATGCTTTTGAACATCTTGAAGTTAGCCTGTGAGGGGGCGGTGATGTTTAGTGTCAGCTTTTTGAGGATGATATTTTTTACTTTGTCTTTACTTGTGCCGTTGTTTTGGAATTTCTGAGAAGCGTTGGTTTGCACCGGTGGGGTAGGCACATTGAAGGGGGTGTTTACGCCTACGGCAGAAGGTACAGTAAAACTACTGCTGTAGTCTATGTTAAAAGTGAGCAGGTCTTCTATTACCTTTTTGCAGGCAGAAGACCAACAGAGTACCATACCGGATATCATGAGCAAAGTGGCTACTGTTTTTAGCTTCTTTTTCATGCCTCTTTAAGTTTTGAGGAGTTTACTTGTTTTCTTTTACTTCTTCCACAATATGAAGTTGGCGGAGATGGTAGAGGTGTATTTCTGGGTTATTTTTATAAATACGCATCTTTCCGCTAACATACACAGTTTTTCCTGTCAGGCTTTCCCATTTATATTTTTTGTAGGATTTAGGCAGTTTTTCACGCCATATGACCAGCGTCATGTCTTGATAAGGATAAGGACGCCCCATATTTAAAAAAACAGGCTGTCCTGCTGTGCTTTTTGCCGATATCACTACCTGTGCAACAACGCCCTTTACTACAACCTCTTCGCCTACATGAAGAACAGCTTCATGCGAGGCTATGGTGTCGAGCACAATACGCTGCGCATAGGTGCCAGTAATACCAAGACACCACAGAAGAAGGGCTGCTACAAGACGACTACCGTCTCTTATCAAGAGACGATTATTGTTTGAGCGACTCTTGCAGTTCCCTGATTTCAAAGCTATAGTCTTCCATAATAACATTAGCCAATAGTTTCTGACAGGCATTGTCTACAATTTCGCGTGCTTCTTGGGAAGAAGCTGCTTCAAGTGTTAATACGATATGCTTGCCAATTCTTACATCTTTTACATTATCAATGTGCAGGTGTTTCAGTCCCATTTTTACGGCTTTTCCTTGTGGGTCAAGCAATTCTTTTTTGGGCATCACGTTTATTTCTGCTACAAATTTCATACTCAACTATTGTTTTGGAGAGAAAAAGAACCACGATAAAAGCACATACAAGACAATGAGAAGAGGTAATCCGCCCCATTGCTGGAGGGCAAGGCAAAATATACTCAAAGCTACAAAAATATAGCGAATGCGGTTGTCGTGCCAAGATAAATTTTTGAATTTAAGTGAAAACAGTGCCCATGGTGCCAACAACCAGTAGCTACTGAGTAGTATCATGCCCAGCAGCAACAAGAGCGATAGCCGAGGGGGCAGGTCTATCTGTTGCCATAGAAAAGGCATGCCCAGCCAGAAGAGCGTATTGGCAGGCGTAGGTACTCCTATGAAGTAAGTCTGTTGGCGTTCGTCTAAATTGAAGCGAGCCAAGCGCAAAGCCGATGCCGCTGCAATGAGAAAAGCAGCCGCTGCCCACCCAAAGCCTATATTTTGAAGCATACGAAAAGCAATGGAAGCGGGCACTACGCCAAAAGTAACCATGTCTGCTAAGGAGTCGAGCTCTTTGCCCAGTGGAGAGCTTACTTTGAGGGCACGTGCCGCCGCACCGTCCAAGAAATCACAGAGAGCGCCCAAAGCAATCCACCAGCCTACTTGTTCATAAGAGGCACCTCCGTAAAGGGCGGTCAGCGCCAAGCATCCGAAAAATACGTTGCTTAGTGTCAATGCGTTAGGTATATGACGGGTGATAGTGTGCATGATAGGCATTTTGGGGGTTTGAGTAAAACAAAAGCAGGTCTCCATCTATCTCTTGGCGGTCTAATAGTCGAGCGCCCGCTGGGATGCTGGGGGCACTGAGCCCCTTTTGAAGCAGCCGGGGGGCTATAAAAAGACGTATCTCGTCCCACAAGCCGGCTTGCAGAAAAGTATCTAAGGTATGCTTGCCCCCTTCCACAAGAAGGGACTGAATACCCCGCTGATGACACTCCTCGAGCACAAATGCTAAAAGAGAAGGGTAGTCTTGGCTTCTTTCGGCAGGCAGTCTGCACCATGTAAGGTGCTTGTAAGACAATAGCTCCTGTGGCAGGCGAGGACTGAAATAAAGTGTAGGAGCGTCGGCGGCAAATACACGCAAGTGGCTTGACAACTCGCCTTGGCGGTCTATGACTATGCGCCACGGTTGTTTTCCATGCCACAGGCGGGCGGTGAGTTGTGGGTTGTCAATCAGCAGGGTGTTTTTGCCAGTAAGTATGGCTGCCTCTTCGCTGCGCCAGCGGTGCACCATCTGTTTGCTTAGCGGGCTTGTCATCCATGAGGGCGCCGGTGGGTCTGGGGCAAGAAAACCATCACTACTTTGTGCCCATTTCAATACGATGTAGGGGCGTTGTTGAGTGATGAAGGTGAAGAAGCGGCGGTTGAGCCATAAACCTTCTTTTTCGCAAATGCCAATCTCAACCTCTATGCCTGCTTTCTTGAGCATGGCAATGCCTTTACCGGCAACCAGTGGGTTGGGGTCCAGATTGGCAATCACCACCCGTTGCACTTTCTTCTCTATTAACAGGCGAGCACAAGGGGGCGTCTTTCCGAAGTGAGCGCAAGGCTCTAAGTTGACATATACAGTGCTTTGGGGCAGTAGTGCTTCGTTGACTACCTGTTTTAAAGCGTTTACTTCGGCGTGTGCCTCCCCATACCGTTGATGCCATCCCTCACCTAAGATACGCCCTTGATGAACTACCACACTGCCTACCAGTGGGTTGGGTGAAGTGTGCCCTTTGCCATACATAGCCAGCTGCAAAGCACGTTGCATCCAAAAAATGTCTTCTTTATGCTGAGTCATAGGTCTTGCTACATTGCGATTCCCCAGAGAAACAGAGCCAGCGCAACAAGAGCTATCCACACATATTCTTGCAGGATGCCGCTTTGCAAACGGCTGCCTACATAGGCAATAAATCGTGCAGCGATGCCAAATCCTTTTACGATGCCATCTACTATTTGGCGGTCTGTCCATGCTATTATGTGCGCAAAGACAACCGTTGCACGGGCAGTTTGGCGAACGACTCCATCGACACCGTGCCGGTCAAAGCGGTGAATTGCTCGGCAGAGTTGCATCCAGCGGGCAGCCAAGCGGTCTTGCAACAATGCTCTTTCCAACTGTACCCTTTGCTGGTTTAGGCTCATGAGCTGCTGGATTGTCTTGTCTTGCAAGCAGCAGAGACGGTATAGCAGGCGGGTAAGTTTTTGCAGATAAGGCTCGGTAGCCGCTTCTTTTCCCTTTTTGGAAAAACCATAAAGCCATACACCTAAGGCAAACATAAACAAAGCGCCGAGGGTCGTTAGGTAGCCGATGCCATGGGGTAATGCCACAGAAGGGGCATTGAATCGCTGCCAGATGGTACCATATTCCAAGTCGAACGGATGGGGGCTCCACCAAAACCACAGACTGCCCAAAGCTAACACGAGTATCGGGATAAAAAATGTGCCCTGAGCTTTTATTCTATGGGTATCGTGTTGGTTTTGCGGTGCCGGACGCAGCCAAATCAAGCCCGCTTGGCGTCCCATGTAAAAAGCAGTGATAAAGGCGCCAGCGATTGCTCCACTGCTCAAATAGAAAGCGATGGAGCCAAAACGGCTATATGATGCCCATGCCTGCATGATGATGTGCTCTTTGCTGAGGGCGCCCGCTGTCAGGGGGAAGCCGGCAAGTGCCGCAGCGAATAGAAAATAAGGAGCAGCCAGCCACGGAGCTTTTCGTGCCCAGCCACCAGTCAAGAACATGTTTTGTGCGTCGAAATGTATGCCTTTGTGTTCTTGCCAATGGTGCAGGTAATAGATGACAGCTCCGACAGCCAAAAACAAGCCGGCTTTGAAAAAAGCATGCGTAAGCAAATGAATAAAGCCTCCGGCAGGGTTGTACAGAGCAATTGCCAGAATCATGTACCCCAGCTGCGATACGGTGGAATAAGCGAGTACCCGTTTCATGTCCTTTTGAACACAGGCAAGCAGCCCACTCCAAAGGATGCTCAACAAAGCCAAGCAGGCGATGGTCAACAAAGCGCTATCGGGGAAGTAAGCATGCAGTCGAAACAGTAGATACACACCAGCGGCAACCATCGTAGCCGCATGGATGAGTGCCGAGGCAGGGGTAGGACCCGCCATCGCATCGGGTAGCCAAAAATGAAGTGGGAACTGGGCAGACTTGCCTAAGGTGCCTCCAAACAAGCAGAGAGCAACCCACCAAGGCAATACTTCTTTGTATTGAAGCATGTCGGTGGTGCCGCTCAACAGTAAGCAAGCCCCAATGCCCAGAATGAAACCTGTATCGCCCAGTCGGTTGGTAACGAACGCCTGCCAGGCAGCCCGGCGTGCTTCGGCTTTTTCGTGCCAGAAGCCAATGAGCAGGTAAGAACAAAGCCCTACCAACTCCCAGCCTACATAAATAAGCAGCAAGTCGCGCACCACTACAATAAGCAGCATGGCAAATACAAAAAGCGAGAGATAGGCAAAGTAACGGCTGCGGTGGGCTTCCGCTTGCATGTAGCGACAAGAGTAAAGCGCCACGCAACAGCTTACCAAGCCTACAATGAAAATCATCCATGCGGTGGGGTAGTCGATGTAAATGCCACAGTTGAGTGAAAAGTTAGGCAGCAACTGCCATTGTGCTGGGGCGGCTATTGAGGCAACAGAGCTACCTTTGCTTACTTGTAAGAAAAACCAGCCGGCGAAGGTCAGGCAAGCGAACAATAGTGTCGATACAGTTCCATCGAGGCGCGCCCGTGCAAAGGGCTGTACTAACAGAGTGAGCCCCCATATCAGCGGCAACAGAAGTAAGAGCCATAAACTGTGGACAATCTCCATCAGTGTTTCAGTTCGTTCAGTTGGTCTATATTTGTATGTTTGTATTGCTTGTAAAGCATCAGAAACAAAGCCAGTATAATACAGGCTTCGGCTACTGCCACCACCATGACAAAAATGGCAAATATTTGATTTTCAGGATTGTAAATCCGAGAAAATACTACCAAGTTGATGTTGGCAGCATTCAACATAAGCTCGATTCCTACCAGCCACATCACGGCTTGCCGCTTGGTAAGCAGCATTGCCAAGCCAGTGCAGAAAAGAAGGGCACCAATGTTCAAGAAGAAATGCATGCTTGTTTACTTACTTTTCAGTTTGATGAGCGTGGCTCCGTAGCCAAATTTCTCTTTGTGGGCATCTTGAAAAAACTCCACTTGTGGGTGACGCCCGGCGCGTTTTTGAATGGCATCACGCAGCTTGCCGTTGCCTACGCCATGAATAAAGATAATCTCCGACATACCTGAGGCGATAGCGGCATCCAGCTTTCTTTCAAAGACATCGAGTTGATAGGCGAAGATGGCATCCGGGCTCATGCCTTTATGATTTGGCAATAGCTTTTCTATGTGCAAGTCCACTTCATACTCGGGAACTTCCACTGCTATTTTGCTTTGCTCGGCTTGGTCTTGTTTAAGCAAGCTATGGATAATCTGCTGTGCATCCATCGGACGGCTTGCTTCCCACTCGGTGGCTTTCCATTGAAAGTCTTTATCCAATTGAAACACATAGCCCTCTTTGTCGAGTATAGGTGCCATTTGTAGAGCTTTAAAGAAAGTGGAAGCCCGGAATTGTAGTTTGCGCAGCAGCGGGTGGGGCAGTGTGTAATAACCTTGCCGGAAGAATAGCACTTGGAAATAATAGATGCCCCAGCTGTCGAACTGCTCAATATTTACCTCATCGAGGCGCGCATATTGGCGTGCGCCCAGTACACCGCCGGCTACTCCCATGTGGTTTCCGTTTTGCTCCTTGCTTACAGCGTAAGGGGTAGTCCAGTCTGTGTTATTGATAAGATAAAGCTGATAGAGGCGGTCATTGGTAGGAATGAAAGCCAAATATAAGCCTTTGTAGCTGTAAAGGGGCGACTTATCGCCACCTTGCTGCCGCTGACCAGCTTCTTTCGACCCGCTGCTTTCTTTTGCAGACTTGCTTGCTTTAGGTGGGGTTGTGTCGAAATATTGGTTTTCCTCTTTGGCAATGAGCACCAACTCATTGGCTGCTACCGGAATAATGAAGCCCTCTTCTATTTCTACTTCGGCAATATTACCTTGTATTTTTACTACGACGCCTTCCATATGGTCGTGCAAGAGGCGCACGCGATCTCCTATATTCATGGCAATCCACTTTGTTTTGAATAAAATATATGGTTTAGATTTCAGACGGCTAAAGTTGCTGCCCTCAAAGCAAAAGTAATACTAATTTCCCAAAGCCTGCATTAGCTTATAGATTAAATCAGATTCATAGCCTTTTTGTTGAGCATAGCGTATGAGCTTGGCTCGTTGTTTCAATGGGTCGCTTTCTGTTTTTTGCAGGGATTCATTTTTTTGCTCCAATAGCTTCTGCAGGCATGCTTCATATTCAATCGGGTCGAGGGCGTCAAGGGCTTCTTCTATGAGCTGGTCATCAATGGCTTTTTGTTTTAGGTGAAAGGCTATTTTTTGCTTTCCCCATTGCTTCTGCCTGAATTTACTTTGCGCATAAAGCATGGCAAAGCGGCGTTTGTTCAAAAAACCGTCTTCTATAAGATGGTCGATGCAGCGCCGCCGTTCCGCTTCCGAAAGCATGAATTTGTCTTTGAGGAATTGCTCTACCTCAGCAGGCGACCGCTCTTGATAAGCACAATAACGGCAGGCTTTGGCATATACTTCCTCGAAGGACAAGCTGCGTGAGCTGGGGCGCCGGGCTTTTTTCATAAAGAATTGATTATCTTTTTTCAAAAATACAAAGCTTGTGAAAAAGTGGATGAAATGGCTTTGGCGGTTTATGCTTCTGTTGGCATTGCTGTTGTGTATGGGGGCTTTGTATTATGCCCCGCTGCTGCCCTATGGCTGGCGACAGCTCAAAGGTCAGTTGCATGTCTTGTGGCATACAGTGCCTCTTGAAGAAGTGTGGAAAAATGACACCTTGTCGCCGGCAGTACGCTATCGCCTGCATCTGATAGGTGAAATCAAGGCATTTGCGGAGACGACTTTGAGCCTAAAGCCCACAGACAACTACCGCACTTTCTATGATACTCGAGGCGAGCCAGTACTTTGGGTAGTTACGGCAGCACCGCCTTATGCCCTGGATTATTACTACTGGTATTTTCCGTTCTTGGGGCAGGTGTCTTACAAAGGGCATTTCGAGCGCATTTATGCCGAGCAGGACTCGGCACGTCTTTCTGCCGAAGGCTATGAGGTGTCTATTGGCGAGGTGGCGGCATGGTCCACGTTGGGCATTCTTAGCGACCCTATTTTGTCTTCCATGACAGAACGTAGCGAGGGCGAGTTGGCAGAGCTTATCATCCATGAGTTGACTCATGCTACTGTTTATTTGCCAGATAGTGTGGAGTTCAATGAAAATCTGGCTTCTTTTGTGGGGCAGGAAGGCGCTAAGCTGTTTTTGCAGCAGCGTTATGGAAAACACAGTTTCTTTTACCGCGACTATGAGCGCCGCTTGAAAGACCGCTTGTTATATATCAACTTTTTGCTGCACGAAGCGGCAAGACTCGATAGTTTGTATCGCAGTGAGCGCTTCCGGGCTTTACCCAACGCAGAAAAGCAGCGCTTGAAAAAGCATTTTTATGCAGAGCTTGAAAAAAAGCTGCTTGAATTGCCACTGAGTGCATCCACTCGTTTTCGGTTGCGCCGCCTGCCACCCCGCCTCAACAACGTGGAGCTGTGCGATGTGTTGCGTTACTATAGCCGTCAAGACACCCTGAGATGGATATTTCAACAGGAGTTTCACAGCAGTCTGCCGGCTATGATACAGTCTTTTAGAAAGTGATTTGGGGGTTTATGACTTGGTACAATCTTTGAAAATGAATAAATTAGAACAAAAGTAAAGACAATGAAAAGGTTAGTGTCCTTAATACTTCTGTGGGTGTTGCTGGTAGCAGCAAAGTGGAAAGAAAGCTATCGCGTGGTAGAACATGATGCCTTTCAGGCAGGGGAGGAAATAGATTATTTGCTGCATTATATGTTTGTGAATGCAGGTACTGCCCATATTGAAGTGAGCAAAAAGTTGTATTCGGTCAATGGGCGCCCTTGCTATAGGGTCGATGTGTATGGCAGAAGCATAGGAGGGCTTGAGATGGTTACCAAAATCCGTGATTTTTGGCGCTCTTATATTGACACCGCCGCCATTGCACCACATCGTTTCTACCGAAACATTCAAGAGGGCAGGTACAAAAAAGAGGAAACAACGCAGTTCTATCCTCTGCAGCGCTTGGCAAAGGTAAAAGATGAGAAAGGAGAGTCAGTGGTGAAAACCCCGCCTTATGTGCAAGACTTGGTAAGTGGTTTTTATTATGTGCGTACTCTCGATTTCCGTCGGTATCAAAAAGGCGACACACTGCGCATACCGGGTATTCTGGAACACGATATTTATGACCTGGCAGTTCTTTATCTGGGCAAAGAAGAAGTGGAAACCAAATTTGGATGGATAGACTGTCATGTGCTTTCGCCTGTGATGCCTCCCAACGAGTTGTTTAGAGGCAAGCACCCAGTGAAAATGTGGGTGTCGGCAGATAGAAATCAAATCCCGGTGAAAATTGCCGCCGAACTGCTGATTGGTGCTGTCGAAGTAGATATTGAAAACTACAAAAACCTCAAGCACCCCATGCCTTTTAAGAAAAAATATTGATATGAACATTTTTGTATTTTTTTAATGCCTTGCACTTTTTAAGACCTCATTATGAGGTCTTGTTTTGTTTTATTCTTGTATATTTGCATATCTGAAGAACCGTACAGCTATGAATGAATTGATAACAAAAGCGGAAGCTTGCTTACATGCACAAGACATCGCAACGACCTTACGCAAATTGAGTGAGGCATTTGGTGAGCACTTGGCTTTTTCTACCAGTCTGAGCTTGGAAGACCAAATCATTACGCACTTTATATTTTCCAATAACCTGCCCATACGGGTGTTTACCTTAGATACTGGTCGCCTTTTTCCACAGACCTACGAGACCATGGAGCGCACCCGTAAAAAATACGGCAAAACTATAGAGGTCTATTTCCCGCCACAAGAAGAAGTAGAACGTATGGTGAATGCCAAGGGAATGTTCAGCTTCTATGAATCAGTGGAAAACCGCAAGGAGTGCTGCTTTATCCGGAAAGTATTGCCTTTGAACCGTGCGCTGCAGGGCGTGCAGTGTTGGATTACCGGCATTAGAGCCGAGCACTCACCACTGCGTAGTAATACCCAATTGATTGAATGGGACGATAGCCGTCGCATAGTGAAATACCAGCCTTTGCTGCATTGGAGCACCTCCCAAGTAGAAGCTTTTGTAAAAGAGCACAACATTCCCTACAACCCCCTCTACGACCAAGGTTTTTTGAGCATTGGTTGCCAGCCCTGCACACGTGCCGTGGCACCGGGCGAAGACATTCGCGCCGGACGCTGGTGGTGGGAACAAAGCCACAAAGAGTGTGGTTTGCATACCCGTTGAAGTTTCTTTCTTTTGCATTTTTCTAATCGGTCATATCCCATGAAATATTTCGATTACTTAGACTACCTCGAAGCCGAAGCCATGTACATACTACGCGAAACAGCCGGTCAATTTGAACGTCCTGCCTTGCTTTTCTCCGGCGGTAAAGACTCTATTACTTTGGTGCATCTTGCTTTGAAAGCATTCCGCCCGGGCAAATTACCTTTCCCTTTAGTGCATATCGACACCGGGCACAATTTCCCCGAAGCCATTGCTTTTCGTGATGCACTGGTAGAAAAAACTGGGGCAGAGCTGATTGTAGGTTATGTGCAAGACTCGATAGACCAGGGCAAGGTGGTAGAGCCTACCGGCAAATATGCCAGTCGTAACGCTTTGCAAAGTGTTACCCTGCTTGATACTATTCAGGCGCATGCCTTCGATGCTTGCATAGGTGGGGCGCGTCGCGACGAAGAAAAAGCACGTGCCAAAGAGCGTATTTTTTCACATCGCGATGAGTTCGGGCAGTGGCAACCCAAAAAACAGCGTCCCGAATTGTGGAATATCTATAACGGAAGCCTGCGCAAAGGCGAGCATATGCGTGTGTTTCCCATCAGCAACTGGACCGAGCTGGATGTATGGCATTACATTCTGCGCGAAGGCATAGAGCTGCCTTCTTTGTATTTTGCCCACCGCCGCGAGTGCATCCTGCGTGACGGTCAGCTGTTGGCAAACTCTGACTTCATCTACAAAGATGAACAAGACGTGATAGTAGAAAAGAAGGTACGCTTTCGCACAGTAGGAGATATGACCTGTACGGCAGCCGTAGAGTCCGATGCCGAAACAGTAGAGCAGGTGATTGAGGAAATCAAGGCGGCAAGAACCACCGAGCGTGGTACCCGGGTCGATGACCAGATGTCGGAGGCAGCTATGGAAGACCGAAAAAAGCAAGGGTATTTTTAAGCGGAAAATCAATACGATACCATTTAAAGAGAACTTGAGCGCAACTATGGATATACTTCGTTTTTTGACAGCCGGCAATGTAGATGACGGAAAAAGCACCCTCATCGGGCGTATGCTTTATGATAGTCATGCACTGCTGGAAGACCAAATACAGGCAATTGCCCGTGCAAGCAAAAGCAAAGGCTTGCCCGAAGATGAAATTGACCTGTCGTTGATTACCGATGGACTGCGTGATGAGCGTCAACAGGGCATCACCATCGATGTGGCTTACAAATACTTTCATACCGACAAACGTAAGTTCATTATTGCCGATACGCCCGGGCATGTGCAATACACCCGGAATATGGTAACCGGTGCTTCCAATTGTCAACTGGCAATTATTTTAGTGGACGCCCGCAACGGAGTTACCGAGCAAACCCGCCGTCATAGTTATGTTTCTGCTTTGCTGGGCATTCCCCATTTTGTGATTTGTGTCAACAAAATGGACTTGGTCGATTACTCACAGCAGCGTTTCGAAGAGATTGTGGCAGACTATCGTGCTATGGCGCAATCGATGTCGGTGCAAGAAGTAACTTTTATTCCCATAAGCGCTCTGAAAGGCGACAATGTGGTGCATCGGTCGTCGCGGATGCCTTGGTATATGGGCAAACCGTTGCTCCAGCACTTAGAAGAGGTGCCCGTAACCGACGACCTCAACTATGAATTGACGCGCTTCCAAGTGCAATATATCATTCGCCCAAAAGATGACCGCTTCCACGATTACCGCGGTTATGCGGGCAGAATGATGAGCGGCACCTTGAAAGTAGGCGATGCGGTGATGGTGTATCCGGCAGGCATGATGACGACCGTCACAGGCATAGAGTTGGGTGGGCAGCCACTGGAAGAAACGCAGGCACCTATGTCTGCTACTTTGCTTTTAGCCGATGATATCGACATTTCGCGGGGCGATTACATCTTTAAGCCCGAACAGATGCCGGCTATTGTCAATGAAGTGGAAGCCGATATCTGCTGGCTTGACCAAAAACCTTTGATGCAAGGTGGCAAATACTGGCTGCAACATCACAGCAAAAAAGTACAATGCAGGGTGGAAAGCATTATTTATAAAACAGACATCCATAGTCTGCAGGCAGTGGAAAATCAGCCTTTTTTAGCTATGAACGATATCGGACGGGTGCGCTTGCGTTTGGCAGAAGAGCTTTGTATTGATGACTACCGTACCAATCGTGCTACAGGCAGTGCCATTCTCATCGATTCCGCCACTTTTAACACTGTCGCCGCTGTGATGATGCGTGTGAAATCGTGATTTGATGAACGTTCATCGAGTAAAAATTTACTTTTATCGCATGAAAGTATATGTTCGTCGAGAATAGCTTGCCTACCCAGTGTAATCCTATTATTATTGTAGCAACATTAAAGCAGAAATAAGACTTCCGCTTGTCGGATTATATATGTAGTGGTAGCTGAATCTCCTGGATGCCTCTGGCGTTCAGGAGATTGTTTTTTAGAGGAGGTCTTCGGTTCTTTCTAACCCCTTTTTAAAATAAGGTAAGGCACATGGGGTAGCACTTTTAGGTTGAGCCCTTTGTAAAAGATTGACGATTGACCAAAGGACATCATATTTCTGATGTATTTACCTTTTAGGAATCACTTAGCTTGTTCTATCCATACACACAGCTCTTCAAATTCCTGTGGGCTAAGCTGCTCAGCCCGGCGGCTCATGAAATCATGCGTTTTGCCCTCAGGCAAAAAGGCTTTGAGGGCGTTGCGCAGTGTTTTGCGTCTTTGGTTGAAAGCAGCTTTCACTATGGTAAAGTAAAACTTTTCATTGCAGTCCAGAAGAGAGGTATTGAGTGCTTGTAGGCGTATCACTGCCGATTGCACCTTAGGTGGTGGGAGAAACACATGCGGAGGCACCGTAAAACAATATTCTATTTTATAGAATCGCTGTAGCAATACACTCAGTATGCCATAGGCTTTATTGCCGGGTGGGGCAGCCAAGCGCTCGGCTACTTCTTTTTGAATCATACACACTACTTCGGGAATATGTTGGCGGTATTCCAGCACCTTGAAGAAGATTTGGGAAGAGATATTATACGGAAAATTGCCGGCAATGGCGAGAGGTGTCTGAAGGTAAGGGCTCAGGTCTATCTTCAAGAAATCGTTCAATAAAATGCGTCCTTGCGCGTGTAGTTCAGGGTAGCGCTCTTGCAGATAGGCAATGGACTCGCTATCTATGTCAAGCAAGTAAACGGTATAAGGCAACTCTAAAAGAAAGCGGCTCAAAACACCTGTGCCAGCACCTATTTCCATCACCTGTTGATAGTTGCCATGCCCGCTAAGTTGTCGTGCTATCTTGCGTGCAATGTTGTCGTCTTTCAGAAAGTGCTGTCCTAAATGCTTTTTGGGTTTAACCATCTTTTTCTCGGCTTTTGGTTGAAGGGGTAGATTCTATAAAGACAGCTATTTGCTGGCATAAACGCGCACTTATTCCCAGCACTTTATCATAAGCTATAGATTTGGTAGAAGAAAAAAGCACCAAAGTGACGGCTTGGCGATAAACTACCAAGGTGCTAAACAACTCTTTAAAAACAGAAGACTGTTGCAGAAGTGGGTCCAGATACTCTTTGGCTATCGCTTGGGCAAGGGCTTCATGTCCCGTATATGCCCAATCTATATCTTGGAGCAATGAAAAGCTTTCTTTCTCTGTGGTTTTTAAACCATGGTAATGCGCTGCAGGAATGAGCTGCACATGCACTTCATGTGGGTTGCTGGTGTGCACATTCACAACAAAAAAATTAAACTTGTCACGCAGGGTGCGTTCAATCAAGAGGGCACGCCCTTCTATGTTGGCTTTGAGCAAAGGGTACACCTCATTGCCTTGGCTGCGCAATTGCAATTCTTTTGCTTGGAACTGCTCTTTGAGTGACTCGAACTGCTTGATAAGCTGCCATTTGTAGCGGCGGTTTTGGTGCTGGGCATACGCCCACAAAAAGGTGAGACCTGCCACAATCACGAAAAGTAGTACCGACCAAAAGTACATGAAAGTGTGTGCTTTTTACTTGTGGGTGAACGTACAAATTTAGGGCTTTTGTGAGATTTATATTATTTATCGAGACAGAAGCACTCATTTTTGCATGAAATTTGCGTTTTGCTGCTCATTCACCAAAACATAAGTTCTATGTGTTTGATGATTAAAAATTTCGCTTTGTTGGGCTTGCTATGCTGCATGGCTGCCCCGCTTCGTGCCCAAGTTTACACCGGAGGTAATGTAAGTGTAGGTTTAGAAAACAACACTACCTATGCCGACATAGCCCCCATCATCGGCTACCAAATGGGAAAAGCAAGAGTAGGCGTTTCCCCGGTCTTTAATTACAACAAGACGACCAATACCGATGCACGATACAGCTTTGGTGCCCGTTTGTTTGGACAATACACCGTTTTTCAAGGCTTCTTTTTACATGCTGAATTGGAAAGCTTGAATGTAGAAGACCGTGCCAACGATGCCGATGGAGAGCCGCCCTATGAGCGCACTTGGATTGTGAGTTTACCAGTAGGTGCTGGTTACAACCAGCAATTGGCCGACCGCATCAGTGTCCAGTTTATGGTATTGTGGAATGTCATTAAAAACGAAAACACACCTACAACCAATCCCATCATCCGCGGAGGAATCAACTATAGGTTTTAGAGGTCGGTGATATTTGTTTTTCATCATCTGTCATTGCTCACTTCCCTAAAAAGGAGGTGAGCAATCCCATGCTTTCAAAGCGGCAAGAAGCAAAAAATATTTTTCCTTTGCACATGGAATGAGAAAAGGAGAAGAACGCACCTAAAAATACCGGGATGCCTCAAAGCTGTAACGTCAACGGCTACTGCCTTTTATGCAATAAAGGCAGTAGCTTTAATTTTTTCTGTTGGTAGGATAGGTATAGAGAGATGGTGGCACCTATGTGCACTGTGGAGTGGAAGATGCTCAACGCGTCCCCCAAGTTGCGATGAAAGCGTGTTTCCATCGCCAACACAGCATTTTGAAAAAAGCATTTCCGGCTTGTGATGGTGTTTTTTCGCAGAAAAACCACTTTGAAGCGGACATGTTTCTGTTACCAATTGGCGACGGTGCGTTGAAAGATATCGAAAATGATTTTGTCTAAAATCTCTTGCACTTTGGCATTTTCCACATCCGACAGGCTAAGCCCTTGGTCGAAGTCGGCGTATTGGGTAATGGTTTCTTCGAAATTCTCGCTCTCGTTCAAGGTATTGACAAAGCGGATGCGAACCGCTATAGAAAGGCGTGTTTGGGCTGAGCGGTCATTGCCGGTGGGAGCAATGGGCGCCACCGAGTAATTGATGATTTCACCTTCTACATACAGTTCCCCTCCTTCATTGACTACTGCCAAGCGACTGTTGCGTTGGTAATAGTCGCGCAGCTGGATGGTAAGATTTTGCGCTAAATCGGCTGGACCGGCGCCCGCATTATTGAAAAAAGTAGAAACAGTAATACTTTGTGCATTGGTGCTTACGCCTGAGAAACTGTAATGACCACAAGCGTAGAGTGCCGGCAGCAAAAGCAGAAGCCAATAAACAGGCGTTTTGATTTTATAGGTTCTCCAAACCATATTTTTTGATTTTGCGGTAAAGGGTACGCTCCGAGATGCCTAACTCTTCGGCGGTAGCGCGGCGTCTATGGTTATGCTTCTTCAAAGCTTTGATAATCATTTCCTTTTCTTTTTCTTCGAGTGAGAGGTTTTCTTCGGCTCCTATCTCAATGACAGGTTCGACTTCATCAGACAGCTCTATGGTAGGGGGCGTGTTTTCTTTTTGGGGGGTTGGACGTGTACCAATCAGGCGCATTTCACGGCGCAACTGCTGCGTGTCGATGTCCTGAAACAGGTCTTTATGCTCTTCTATGATGCGTTCTCCTGCCTGATTACCTGATAACTCAAGCAGTTGAAACACCAGTTTTTTTAACTCGGTGATGTCGCGGCGCATGTCGAAAAGCACCTTATAGAGGATTTCGCGCTCGTTCATATCCTGCTGTGTGCCGCTGCCTTGTGGGGAGCTCATGGGCACAGGAACCATGCTGCGCCCTTCGTTGGGCAAATAACGGCTCAGGGTTTCGGCATCTATCTTGCGCTTGGGCACAGTGATGGACATCTGATACACGAGGTTACGCAATTGCCGTATATTTCCGGGGAAACGATAGTTTCGCAACAGCTCCATGGCATCTTCGGTAAGCTCAATGGGCGGGACGCGATAACGCTCGGCAAAGTCAGTGGCAAACTTATGGAACAGCAAAAAGATATCGTTGCCCCTTTCCCTTAGTGGGGGCACATAAATGGTCATTGTACTCAAACGATAGTAGAGGTCTTCGCGGAACTTACCGTCCTTAACGGCTTGCTCCAAATTCACGTTGGTGGCAGCAATAATGCGCACATCTGTTTTTTGCACTACGGAAGAACCGACACGTATAAATTCGCCATATTCTAAAACACGCAGCAGGCGTGCTTGGGTGCCTAAGGGCATTTCTCCTATTTCATCGAGAAATAGGGTGCCTTTATTTGCCACTTCAAAAAAGCCTTTGCGTGATTCGGTAGCTCCTGTGAAAGCGCCTTTTTCATGCCCGAAAAGCTCTGAATCGATGGTGCCTTCGGGAATAGCCCCGCAGTTGATAGCCAAGAAAGTATTATGACGTCGTGGGCTCAGTTCGTGGATAATCTTGGCAAAAGACTCTTTGCCTACGCCACTTTCACCTAAAATCAGCACGCTGAGGTCGGTAGGTGCTACCAAGGCGGCACGTTCAATGGCTTGATTCAGTAGTGGGGAGTTGCCAATGATACCAAAGCGCTGTTTTATGGACTGTATATCAAAATCTTTGTTTCTTTTTAGCATTTGGAACTACTGGTTGATGAAAAAATGTCAGTTTTATGCAAATATAAGAATAAGACAGATTGTCTGTTCTATGATGGTGTATAGGCTGCATCGGCAGCCAAACAGTGTAACCTTTGTTGGCATATGCCATGAAAAATATACTAAAAAAGTCTTTTGTATAGTTGAACAAACAAAAAGCCATGTCCTTTATTGATGATTGGAGAGGGGAACATTTGTCGGCAAAGGGTTTGCGTTTATTGCTACGTAGCCGGGTCGAAGGTTTTTTGACAGGCGAGCATTTGGCTGTGCGCTTGCATGAAGGGGTAGAGTTCGAGCAATTGAAGCCTTACCAGCCCGGGGACGACACCCGAAAGATAGATTGGCGTGTGTTTCTTCGAAACAGAAAGTTATGGGTAAGGCAGTCGCCCCTTTCATTGAATACGGTCGTGCACTGCGCTTTAGATGTCTCTGCCTCTATGCTCTATAAAGAAGAAGGGCGTTCGAAATGGGCATATGCCCAATTGCTGGCGGCAGCCATAGGCTACATTGCTTTGCAGCAGGGCGACACACTCAAAGTGTGGGGATGTGTGGAAGACCGGATGCAGCAGAACATGCCTCTGTTTGAGGTAGAACGGCTGTTGAAACAATTGGAAAGCATGCAGCCGGGAGGCAAACAGCTGCCCGAAATTGCCACATCTGCCGGGCTTAGCAAAGGGCGACATTTGTGGATGTTTTTTACCGACCTTTACGACTCGCCCCGGCGCTGGGTAGCATCATGGAAACGCCTGCGTGCATTAGGACATGAAGTGCATTGTTGGCATATCATGGGGCAAAAAGAGATAACTTGTAGCTGGAAGGGCATGCTTGCATTCAAAAGTTTGGAGACGGCTAAGGTGAAGAAAGTAAACGTAGAAAGCTACCGCAAGACCTATCTTCGCAAGATGGAAGCATTTTTAAACGAAGCGCGGCAGGAGTGTTTGCATGCCGGTGTGCATTATCACAGGGTACTGCTGCAAGAATCGCTGCATAGTGTACTGTGGCGCGAGTTGGTAGGATAGACTGCCGGCACGAACACGAAATATAACAAGGGCGGTATCTTCTGAAGATGCCGCCCTTGCTTTGTTTAGCCTACCGGGAGACTTACTTTATCTTTTGGCTCACTTGTTCTACTTTGGCTTTGTTTACTTGTTTTTCAGCTTGCTGTGTAGCTTTGGCATTGTCCATGGCAATGTAGGGAGCAATTACCAGTGCTACTACTGACATGAGCTTCAGCAAGATGTTCAACGAAGGACCAGAAGTATCTTTGAAGGGGTCGCCCACGGTGTCGCCTACTACTGCGGCTTTGTGAGGGTCAGAGCCTTTGTAAAAAATTTCTTTTTTACCGTTTACTTCTATTTCCACGCCTTTTTCAAACATTTTTTTGGCGTTGTCCCAAGCACCGCCAGCATTCGACTGGAAGATAGCCATCAGCACACCCGATACAGTAACGCCTGCCAGTAAGCCGCCCAGCATTTCAGCACCACCCAAGAAACCAACCAGCACAGGGGTAACTACGGCAATGATACCGGGTAGTACCATCTCACGCAAAGCGGCTTGGGTAGAAATCTCTACACAACGCCCGTATTCAGCTTTGCCGTCAGCAGCTTCAAATGTTTTACGGTCTGCATCAGACCACTGCTTCATGTCTTTGCCTTCGTTTTTGCGCATCACCTCCAAAGCAGCCTTCAGGGCAGGAATTTCTTTGAACTGGCGGCGCACCTCTTGAATCATCGACTGTGCGGCACGTCCTACGGCGTCCATAGCCATAGAAGAGAAGAGGAAAGGCAGCATACCGCCAATAAACATCCCTGCCATCACCACAGGCGAAGACACGTCAATGGCGGTAATGCCTGCCGTTACTTTGAATGCACTGAAGAGCGCCAGGGCAGTTAAGGCAGCCGAGCCTATGGCAAATCCTTTACCAATGGCGGCGGTGGTGTTACCCACAGCATCCAGTTTGTCGGTGCGCTCGCGCACTTCTTTTGGTAGTTCGCTCATTTCGGCAATACCACCGGCATTATCAGAGATGGGACCATAGGCATCTACTGCCAATTGAATACCTGTATTGGCAAGCATACCTACGGCAGCAATAGCGATGCCATACAAGCCGGCAAGCTGATAAGCACCAATGACGGCAGCAGAGATGACAATCAGAGGCAAAGCCGTAGACTGCATGCCCACACCCAAACCGGAAATGATGTTGGTAGCTACACCTGAAGCCGATTGTTGCACAATACGGCGCACGGGCGGCGTGTTGGTGCCAGTATAGAACTCGGTAATCAAGCCGATGAGCAAGCCGGCTGCCAAACCTATGATGGTTGCCCAGAATACACCCAAAGAAGTATAGGTTTTATTTTCGAACGTCCACTCAGCAGGCAGCATATAATCGATGATGAAATAAGAAGCTACCAGCATAATGATGGCAGAAGCAAATTCGCCAGTGTTGAGTGCTTTTTGCGGGTTGCCATCTTCTTTTACACGCACCAGATAAGACCCAATGATAGAGGCAATGATGCCAAAGCCGGCAAGCACCAAGGGTAACAATACAGCAGACAAGCCGCCGAAGTTGTCTTGCAAACCACGTTGCATGAAAGCTACCCCCAACACCATGCTACCGATGATGGAGCCTATGTAAGACTCGAACAGGTCGGCACCCATACCGGCTACGTCGCCCACGTTGTCGCCCACGTTGTCGGCAATGGTAGCGGGGTTGAGCGGGTGGTCTTCCGGAATGCCGGCTTCTACTTTACCTACTAAGTCGGCACCTACGTCGGCAGCTTTGGTATAAATACCGCCCCCTACACGTGCAAAGAGTGCAATAGAAGAAGCACCGAACGAAAAGCCTGTCAACACGTTGATAACTTTTTGAACGGAAGCAGGGTCGTTCACGCCCCACATTTTACTATATACTACAAACAAAATACCCAAGCCAAACAAGCCCAAACCTACTACGCCCAAGCCCATGACCGTGCCACCGGTGAAGGCTACTTTCAGGGCGCGACTCAAGCTGTTGCGGGCAGCATTGGTAGTGCGTACGTTGGCTTGTGTAGCTACACGCATGCCTATGAAGCCTGCCAGAGCCGAACAGATAGCACCAGTTACAAAAGAAAGGGCTATCAAAGCCGAAGAGCTCATCTCACGGGAACCGCTCCAGCCCAAGATGATAGCCACCAACAACACGAACAGAATCAAGATACGGTACTCGGCTTTCAGGAATGCCATGGCACCTTCTGCAATCTTTTGTGCGATGCTTTGCATGCGTTCATCGCCAGGGTCAGCCTTTTTTACTTCAACAGCTTTTAGCCAAGTGAAGAACAAAGCTACTGCGCCCAAGATAGGGACTAAGTAAATCAGTAAATCAATGCTCATAACGCTTTCGTTTTTATGTTGTTTTTTAGGTTGCTTACTTCGTGCAAATGCTTGCAAATATACTAATTTTGACCAAACGCAACTTGGTATTTTTCTAATACTACCTGCTAAGCCCTGCAAAGAAAAAGACTTCTAAACTTTAAAAAACAACTGTATGCCCAAAACCTTTGCCTTTCGAATAATCGAGTAGATACACACGAAACCTCTGCAGCAGGCTTTTGCCGTAGCCGGTCATGCTGCATTACCCTATCTTCTGCAAGATAGAAAATACCTCATGCTTTTGACCACGGAGTAGTTGTTTTTACAGCTTTGATGAGTTTGACATGAGCGACCACTACACCCGCCTCATGCCTCTGAGCTTGGCGTAGTCGGTAGCATTTGTCTTATATGAAAAACCAGCACCAGCATAGCGGCTGCTGAATACCAATAAAACCGATTATCGGGTAGTACCACAAGGCGAAAAACAGCATCATGGATAGCTTTTAACATCTTCGACGAGTCCATCATATGGGAAGCCCCCCTGAGTGAATCTGTTTGATTAACCGCCGTCGCTTTCGCAAGATGAATTACAAACCGTGCATCATAGAAGAAAACCTTACACTTCTTAGTGGTCTCATCCGCCATAGCAAGAGCGTAGCCGTTTGGAATGGACTACCACCACTTTGATTTTTTTGGAGGTGCTTCACTTTTTTTGAAAAAACTACTCTGAGTCTGGCTCTTCTTCTGGGATGTCCTCTTCAGGCAAGTCTTCTACTGGTACATCCTCGATAGGCACCTCGTCCAAGGGCACGGCTTCAATATCGGGTTGTTCTTCAGGCAGAATGGCTTCTTCGCCTTCTGCACGGAAGGCTTCTGGTCCGGGCATCTCTTTCACGAGGCGCAATTGTACGCGTCGGTTGCGTATGCGCCCAGACTCGGTGCTATTGTCTGCCACGGGGTTCAGGTCGCCCCAGCCGCGTATCAGCAGGCGGTTGGGCGAAATGCCGTTTTGCACGAGGTAGCTCCATACGGCAAGCGCGCGTGCTTCCGATATTTTGATATTGCCACGCCGGTCACCGGTATTACAAGTATAGCCGGCGATTTCGAGTTTCAGGTCGGGATTGGCACTTAGTATAGTTATGAGGCGGTCCAAAAACAAGCGGCTGCCGGGAGTCAACTCCGTTTCACCAAAATGAAAGAGAATACTGCGCAGCAGCAGGTTGTATTCGGTTTCTGCCAAGTTTACGTCTTCACGCTTGGCATATATCAGTTCGGCATCCAGGCGTAGGAAACGGGGCATTAGGTCTTTGAGGCTGTCGGGGAGTGGCTGTTCTGCCAGCAAAGCGTCGGGCTTTCGCACTATGCGTTTGATGGGGCGCTTTTTGTAACCGAAATCGCGCCGGATGCCTACTTGCACTTCCAGCGCGTTTTGTGGTACGCCTAATGCTTTTGCCGAAGGCATGCCGAAATCATAACTGAAGCTGAAAGCATAGCGCTGGTGTTCTAGTTGAATGCCCGCAGTTACCACACCGTTGGGGTTATACCACACGTTTACACCTAAGGTGGCTTCTCGGTAAAGCAGCGAATCTCTATCCCATTCTTGGTTGAAATGATAAAAGATACCCAAGCCTGCATTGAGCTGTGAAGCGCCATTGAACGCCATAATATAGCGCCCATTAGGGTGCAGTGAAACCGAATATTTTTCAATGGCTTTGAATGAAACATTGGCAACCAGCGTCATGGGCAGTTTATCGTCGCCGCCTACAAAAGAAGTATTGGGTTGGTTTATTTGCATCAGGGCAATCCCTGCCGACGCTATCGGACGGCGGAGGCTATCGTCCCAGCGCCACTGCACACCCAAATCGGCAGTTGGGAATAGCACTGCTGTGTTTTCTATGTTTTCACCATTGGGCAGGGTGGGGTCAAATCCACCGCCACTCCATTGACTTCCGGTCGTGAGGCTGTTGAGGTTCAATGCCCTTTGAAAAAAGCCGGCTTGCCCACCCACACTCAAATAATGATGCGTGCTGTCGGAAAGCTTCCATAAATACGAAAAGCCTATTTTCAAACCAGAAGTGCGCAACAGAGCGCCGGCGCCTGCTTGGTCGCTCAATATGGTGGCACCGATGCCCGCCCAGCGGTAGCCCAAAGTGTCTTCAAAGCGCTTGTACAAGGGGTAGGTAAGGCTAAACAGGGGAGTAGCAAAGGTAGTGCCACCGCCTACCGATTCACGCCGATAGAGTAAGCTTGCCGACATGACATCGGAAGTGGCAGGCAATGCCGGATTGGTGAGCAAGGGCGATTGCTGATACTGTGTAAAAAATACATTTTGAGCTTTAGTTATCTGAAAGCTGCCTATCATGAAAAAGCCAATCAGACTTAGAATAAAAAAACGCATCCTTGCCGGCATAAAAATGTATTTTTACCTACCCTAATCTTACAATGATAGCAAAAATTATGAAACTTTTAGGCTTCATACGAGAAAAAGGCAGCAAATGTTTATGCTGGAGGTTTTCCGAGAATAAAAATCGCTGGCTTTTTGTGTAAGTCGGGTGGGCTTTGCTTCCATTTTTTCACCGATTGAGTAAATACCCATTCATCGGCAGCAGTCAAGTTTACCCCAATACACAGCTGTAAATTCTCTTCCACTTGTTTGAGGATGGCATCCAGCAGCGCATTGTTGCGGTAGGGGGTTTCCATGAATATTTGTGCATTTCCTTGGCGGGCTGCCTGTTCTATTTCTCTTATTTTTCGGCTGCGCGCCTCTTTTTCTATGGGCAAATAGCCATGGAAACAAAAAGATTGACCATTCAAGCCCGAAGCCATGAGCGTCAAGAAGATAGAAGAGGCACCTGTCAGCGGGCGTACGGCTACCCCGTGGCGGTGAGCCCATGCCACAATTTGAGCACCGGGGTCAGCTACCGCGGGCAGACCAGCTTCTGAAATGATGCCGAAGTCAGTACCCGAAAGTAGTTTTTTCAGGGGAGCATCCAAGCTTTGGAAGTCGCTTCTTTTATGCCATTCATAAAGCTCAAGTGCCCCGATATCGACCCCTATTTTCAAAGCACTGATAAAACGACGGGCAGAACGCTCATTTTCTACAAAGAAACAACGTACACGGCGCAGCACTTCAACCACCTGTGGGGTAGTTACTGCCTGCTCACTGCCGCTTGCCAAAGCCGATGGAATCAAAAAGAGGGTGCCTGAGGTGTTAGTGCTCATAATGTGGCTTTATTTTTACGTATGCTGTATGGCAGAAACAAGTGCTTGGGGGAGGCTTTGCGGTTCATAATTCTGTAGGCTGATGTGTGCTTGTTCATAAAACGGACGGCGCTGCTCATAAAGCTCTTGTACGAACTTGCGTATTTCCTCTTCATTGCGACAATGCTGTAGCAGCGGGCGCTGCTCTTGACTGCCATGAAGACGTTGTATCAGCGTATCAACCGGGCAGTCCAAAAATATTACCAAGCCGTGCGCTTTCATGAATGCCATATTGTCGAAAAAACAGGGAGTGCCTCCACCCGTAGCTATGATGCGCTTATTGCCTTGGCTAATCAGGCGCAAGGTTTCTTTTTCTATCTCTCTGAAACGGCTTTCGCCTGCACTTTCGAACAAAGCCGGTATGCTTTGCCCGTGTAGCGACTCTATGAACACATCCATGTCGTAGAACTTATAGCCCAGCTGTCTTGCCCAGACCATACCACAGCTGGTCTTGCCTGCCCCAGGCATGCCTACTAAATAAACAATCATTTGATTCTCTGCCCTAAGCTTTTTATTTTTCCCAAAAATAGGAAAAAGCTGTGCAATCACTGAAAGAGCAAATAAAACAAAGAGCCGAAGCCCTCGCCGGCGAGTTGACAAGCATTCGCCGTCATTTGCATCAATACCCTGAGCTCTCTTTTCAAGAGCATGAAACTGCCCGCTATGTAGCGGAACGTTTGAGCCAGATAGGCATTCCCTTCGAAGCTGGTGTGGCAGGTACGGGCATTGTGGCGAAGATAGAGGGGAAAAACCCCAGCAAGAAAACCATAGCCCTACGTGCCGATATGGATGCTTTGCCCATAGAAGAAGCCAACGAGGTGCCTTATCGCTCGCAGAATCCGGGGGTGATGCATGCCTGCGGGCACGACGTGCACACCACCTGCTTGCTGGGAGCTGCTCGTTTGTTATACGAGACCAGAGACCAATGGGAAGGAACCATAAAACTGTTGTTTCAACCCGGTGAGGAACGCCTACCGGGGGGCGCTTCGCTTATGATAAAAGAAGGCGCGTTGGAAAATCCCCGTCCCGCAGCGGTCATTGGGCAGCATGTGATGCCTTTGCTGCCTGTGGGTAAGGTGGGCTTCCGCGAAGGCATGTATATGGCAAGCACCGATGAGCTCTATCTGCGCGTGATAGGCAAGGGGGGACACGGAGCTATGCCGGAACTAGGTATAGACCCCGTAACCATAGCGGCGCAAATCATCGTGGCACTACAGCAAGTCGTCAGTCGTCGCAGCAGTCCCAAGACGCCTACGGTGCTCAGCTTCGGAAAGGTCATAGCCAATGGTGCTACCAATGTAATTCCCAATGAGGTATATATCGAAGGCACCTTCCGCACTTTCGATGAGGCATGGCGTGCTCGGGCACACGAAATCATAGAACAAATGGCAATAGGTATTGCCGAAAGCATGGGGGGGCGCTGCGAGCTGGAGATACGGAAAGGCTATCCTTTCCTTTACAATGCTCCGGAGCTCACCCGCCGTGCCAAGCAGGCAGCCGTTGAATATTTGGGCGAAGAAAACGTGGTGGATTTGGATTTGTGGCTGGCAGCTGAGGACTTCGCTTATTACAGTCAGGTGGCAGAAGCTTGCTTCTACCGCTTGGGCACCCGCAACGAAGCGCGCGGCATTGTGTCGTCGGTGCATACCCCCACTTTCGACATAGACGAGGCAGCCTTGCCTATTGGTGCCGGCTTGATGGCTTGGCTGGCAGTCAGCGAGCTGCATACCTAATTCACAGACGCACAGCGCGAGTCATTTCGCGTTTGCCGGGTGCTCCCGGCAGGGCTTCTACTTGAAACCCTGTTGCTTTTAAAAGACGTTTGAAAGCCCCCTGGGCACAATATGTAACCACCACACTGCCGGGATGAGTCAGGGCATGCAGTTTTTGTACGCTTGCAGCATCCCAAAGTTCCGGTTGTGCAGAAGGTGCAAAAGCATCGTAATAAATGAGGTCGAAGGTATAGGATGCCCAGAACGCTTGCCACTGACAGCAGTGTTTCTTTACAATCATTTGCCTGCCCCATGAGAAAGCTTGTCCCCATGGGCTTTGATGTAATTCCATGAAGGCAGTTTGCCATACAGACAACTCAGGGGGGAGCGGATAGGCTGCTATGGTTTCAAGTGCTAAAGGGTATGCCTCTATGCCTTCATAGAAAAGGTGATGTTTTGGCAGACGGCTTTCTGTGGTGAGGCGGCTGAGCAAGGCATTGAGTCCTGAGCCAAAGCCCATTTCCAAAATTTTTATTTGCTTCTGTCGTTCTGCTACAAAAAAAAGACCTTGCTCGATAAACACATGCATGGACTCTTGCACGGCGCCGTGAGTAGAATGATAGGTAGCACCTATCAAGGGGTGGTGCAGGGTAAAGGAGCCGTCCCGGGTTTTGACCAAAGAAGCTTTGATAGAGTCTTCTTTCATGAAAAACGATATTTACTTAGAAACTTTTGAAAATGTTACTTTTGTATAAATCAAAAAAGAGAATTGAAAATAGTAAAATATGCTTTTATCTGAAAGGCTTGTGCGTCGGGTGGCTTTTCATCTGCGCGAAAAGATGGCTGAATTTCCTGAGTCAGAACTGGAACGCATTCAGAATGAACGCACCGAGGGCGACCTGAGCCCCGACGGTTGGATACGTGCCATTATAGACCGCGGCGAAGACCTACATCTTGCCATCGTGGTGCATGGCTACAGCAACGAGGAACTGCTGGCATACTTTTATGAAACAGACTCGCCCATTATCCTGTTTCGCTACTTGCCCAACGGTGAAGTAGTCCCTGTTATTTTGAGAAAAGAGGGTAAGGACACCGTTTTGGAGGAATATTTCGATGAAAGTAGAGACACATGGCGCGAGCGTAAGGTGGAAGAGCTGAACGACTACATCCGCTTTGAGGATCCGGTGGACCTGTCGCTCCATGACAAAATCATTGCCTTGACGGCTTTCCCCATGCCTTATGCCAGCAAGGAGTATGAGGAGCAGAAAGCCCTTACGCCTTTTCAACGCTTGCTTTCCTTGCTTAAGAGCGAGCGCCACATCTTGCTTTACATTTATGTATATGCCATCATTTCTGGCTTAATAGCCCTTTCTCTTCCTTTGGGAGTGCAGGCTACCTTCCGTTTGATTTCAAGTGGTAAAATACTTACCTCGGTGGTGGTGGTCATTGCTTTGGTGATTGTAGGCTTGGCAGCTTCAGGAGGTTTACAGCTTATGCAGTTGTGGCTTGTGGAGGTTCTTCAGCAGCGTGTATTTGCCAAAGCGGCTTTTGAATTTGCCTACCGCATACCCAAAATTCAGCCTTCTGTATTGAAAAAATACTATCCGCCAGAACTAATGAACCGCTTTTTTGACGTGGTCATTCTACAAAAAGAACTACCTAAATTATTGGTTGACCTTTCGGCGGCTGCCTTGCAGGTGATTTTGGGGTTATTGCTGCTCTCGCTTTATCATCCCTTCTTCTTGGGGTTAATCTTCTTTACCTTTGTTTTTATTGGCATACTGCTTTACTATACCTTCGACCGTGGGCTTTACACCTCTATCAAGGAGTCCACTTACAAATACAAAATTGCCCATTGGCTGGAAGAAATCGCCCGTACAGTGCATTCTTTCCGTTTGTCAACCAGTAGCCGTTTGCCGCTTTCTAAAATGGACGAGCTGGTAAACTACTATTTATATTATCGCAAGGAGCACTTCAAAGTGCTGGTAAACCAGTACCTTTTTGTTTTGATATTTAAAATCCTCATTGTAGGAGGGCTTTTGATATTGGGTTCTACCTTAGTAGTAGAGCGGCAAATCAGCTTGGGGCAGCTGGTGGCTTCTGAGGTAGTGATTATTCTGGTAGTCAATGCTATAGAAAAGTTAGTTCTGGGCTTGGCTACGGTATATGATGCTTTAACGGCTGTAGAAAAGATAGCTCAGGTAACTGACCTACCCTTAGAGAAGCGCCGGGGGGTATTAGTCGATTTCTACCGTTATCCCGAAGGCTTGGAGATTCACATGGAAGAGGTGCGGGCATCTTACAACTCCAGCAAGCGCATTTTGAAAGGCGTTACGCTGACGGCATTGCCGGGCGAAACGGTGTGTATTGCAGGACCTGAAGGCGCCGGCAAGCATACCCTCATGCGCGTACTTACGGGCTTTGTGGAATATGAAGGCTATATCTCGGTGAACGGCTTTTCTTTGAAAGATATTGACGTGGATATGTGGCGAGCAGTAGTGGAAAATAACTTCTCAGAAGACGAAGTGTTTGCTGGCACTATTTTGGAAAACATCGTGATGGGCAAGCCCAATGTGAAAATGAAAGATGTGTATGAAGCCATAGAAGTGATGGGCTTGGCAGATGTTATCGGGCGCTTGCCCAAGGGCATCCATACCGAAATACTGGCAGATGGGCGTCCACTTTCCATCAGCGAGCGGCACAAGCTCATCTTGGCACGTTGTATTGTATCAAAACCCAAATTGTTGATAATCATAGACCATTTTCAAGAGATGCAAAACTCTGAAAAAAAACGCATTTTGCAGTGGCTGACCCAGCCGCAGCACCCTTGGACCCTCTTCATGCTGTCCAACGACCCCGTTTTCTTGTCAATGGCAAAAAGAGTAGTGGTGCTCGAAAAGGGGAAAGTGGTGGCAGAGGGTGCTTATGAGGAGCTTATGAATGAGCGCCACTTCCGTGCATTTATGACTGAAAACGTCTAAGCTATGTTGAAAATATCCAAGGAAAGTATTGAAAACGAATACATCGAACGGCGGGTATATGCTTTTCGCCTGTTGCAAACCCCTCGTTCGGCGCGCAATTTTGCCAAAGTGTTGGTAGGCTTGTTTGCCTTTTCCCTTCTGGTGCTCTTTTTGCCTTGGACTCAGAATATCCCCGCAACAGGAATGGTTACGGCTTTTTACCCCCAAGATCGACCGCAAGAGGTACCTGCCGTCATTGGAGGGCGTATTCAACAGTGGTATGTGCAAGAAGGACAATTTGTGAATCAAGGCGATACGCTTGTGCGTATTGGAGAAATAAAATCGGAATATTTCGACCCCCAGCTTTTGGAACGTTTGCGCGAGCAGGTAGAAGCCAAAGAGGCTGCCATAGAAGCAACCAAAGCCAATATAGAAGCTTTAAAACAACGCTTGCCCGTCTTGCGTCAGGCGGCACGACTGAGTTTGCAGAAGGCAGAAAACAAAGTCAAGCAATACCGTTTGAAGGTCATCAGCGACAGCACCAACTACCAAGCCCAGTTGGTGGACTATCAATTGGCAGAAAACCAGTTGGCGCGTTATGATACCCTCTACCAAAAGGGACTTATTTCCCTGACCGATTACCAAAAGCGACAGTTGAAACTTCAGGAGTCAAAAGCCAAGTTGACGGCTGCTGAAAACTATTACCTTGCTTCGCAGCAAGAATACCTCAATGCCTTGATTGAACTGAGCTCGGTGCAGGCTGATTACAGGGAAAAAATACTCAAAGCCGAATCCGAACTGCGCAGCTACGAGTCTTACCTTGCCAATGCCCAATTGGAGTTGGCTACTTATAGAAACAAGTATGCCAGTACAGTCATACGCAACCAAAACTACTATATCTTGGCACCGCAAAGCGGCTATGTAATCAAAGCTTTAAAGCAGGGATTAGGCGAAATAATCAAAGAAGGGGATACTGTGGTGGAGATACAGCCTGCCCAGCCCCAGAAAGCAGTAGAACTGTATGTGAAAGCCATGGATGTGCCTTTGATTACGCCCGGGCGTGAAGTGCGTATTGAATTTGCCGGCTGGCCCGCCTTCCAATTCTCGGGATGGCCCAGCGTGAGTGTGGGCACTTTTGGTGGCAGGGTCAAAGTCATCGATTATGTAAGCCAGCCCGATGGCACTTATCGTATTTTGGCATTGCCCGACGCTACTCACGACCCCGAGTGGCCTGAACAGCTACGTATAGGCTCGGCAGTTCAGGCATTTATTCTGCTCGATGACGTGCCCGTATGGTATGAAATATGGCGTCAGCTCAATGGCTTCCCGCCCAGCTTGAAAGAAGCCCCCAGCGCGTCTGATGGTAAAAACAAAGAAGAAAAAAAGAAGTAAGCCTGTGAAGCGAAAAAAACAATTGCTTTTTTGGGTATTGAAATTTTTAACGGTGGCTGCCTATGCCCAAGAAGACAGCACCAAGCGCCTTAAGCTGCAGGATGTATTGCAGTGGGTGGCTGCCTATCATCCTGTGATGAAGCAAGCCGACCTCAACTTAGAACAAGGGCGTTTTGCTCTGCGTCAGGGACGCGGCAATTTCGACCCTCAACTGAAAGGCACTTGGGATGAAAAAAACTTCAAGAACAAGCAGTATTACCAATACATCAACAGCTATGTGTCGGTGCCATTGTGGATTGGCGAACTGAAAGCTGGCTATGAGCAAAATCAAGGTTTGTACATAAACCCAGACCGCACCGTGCCCGAAGAGGGTTTGTGGTATGCTGGTATAACAGTGCCTTTGGGTTATGGCTTGTTTATGGACGAGCGCCGCAATGCCCTGCGGCAAGGACAGTTGATGCAGGAAATGGCAGCCGCCGAGCGCCTCAAAGCTATCAACAAGCTGTATTATCAAGTGGTAAAAGACTACTGGAACTGGTATTTTGCCTACAAAAAAAAGGAGGCTTTGCAGCGAGCATACGATTTGGTGAATGCACGTTATGAGTTTACGCTCGAAAAGGTAAAAATGGGAGAGGAGGCGCCTATCGACTCTCTGGAGGCTGGCATTAACCGTCAAGACCGCTTGGTTATGTTGTTGGAAGCCGAAGCGGAGCTTACCCAAGCCCGCCTGGCGCTGTCGGCACACTTATGGACCGACGATGCCACCCCCGTTGAGTTGAATGATGATGTGATTCCCGAAGAGCCAAGCAGTGCAGCAGAGCGGTCTTTTCAAGAGCTTTATCCTCTGGAGACCCTCAAGCAGCACTTGGAAACACAGCACCCTGAGCTGCAAAAGCTGCGCCTCAAATACCAAAGCTTGGACTTTGAGCGCCGTCTTTATACCGAAAAGATGAAGCCCAAAATCAATCTAAACTATAATTTTCTTTCGGCACAGCCCGTGAAGAGCGGCGAGTGGAATAGTGTTTACCTGCAAAACAACTATAAATTTGGGTTAGAATTTGCCTTCCCTCTTTTTATGCGTGAAGCCGGAGGAAAGCGCCAGCAGGTAAGGGTAAAGCAGCTGCAAAACGAACAAGAGCAAATGTATTTGTTGCGTACGCTTAACAACGACTTAGAAGCTGCCTATCGTGCACTTTTACTTACCGGGCAAAACTTGCACAACCTTCGCACTATGGTACAAAACTACCGTGCCTTGCGAGATGGAGAATACGCCAAGTTTGTGGCGGGCGAGAGCTACGTATTTTTGGTAAACAAACGGGAAGAAAAGCTGCTGGACGCCGAAATTAAGTTAGCCAAAATGCAAGCCAATTACGAAAAACTAAAAGCAGAAGTGCTGTGGTTGAGTGGCTTGTCTTTATGGGACCTGCCCTGAACCCTAACAAGCTGTTTTGAACACCGGCAAAATCATATAATAAGATTGCCGGCTATGCGTTATACTTCTGATAATGAGAATCAGAGAAAACTATGCGACTTTTACCGAAGGCATCTGTTGTGCTGTTGATAGCAGGGTTTTGCCTCTTTGCTTTTTGGGCATATGCCCAAGTGCTTCCTCGACGCCCTTTTATTGGTTTGGATTTACGTTGGAGCTCTGAAGAAGAACTGTTGGTGGTGGAGCGTGTCCATCGTGGAAGCGCTGCCGAAAGAGCCGACTTGCAGCCCGGCGACCGCCTGTTAAGCCTCGATGAAGTGCCTTTGCAAAGCTATGGACAACTGCTTGAAATGATAAGCAAGCACCGAAAGCCCGGCGACAAAATAAGACTTACTATACAACGCAACGGACAGACCTTAGTCAAAAAGTTGCGCTTGGGGGAATACCCCAGAGAGCATGCTGCCGATTTCGATATAGACTATCGCGAGGTGTTTACCCCTGAGGGGCGCTTGCGTTGCATTGTAACCATCCCACGCGTACCCAAGCCCGTGCCTACGGTCTTTTTTATTCAAGGAATTGCCTGTCAAAGCATCGATAACCCCTTCGACACCGAACGGGCTTCTACCCAGCTGCTTTATGAGCTGACCCGCCGTGGCATGGCTACCGTGCGGGTAGAAAAGTTCGGTATTGGCGACAGCGAAGGTCCCAATTGCATGGAAGTGGACTTCAACACCGAGCGCCGTGCTTTTTTACTGGCACTGCAGCAGCTTAAAAAATATGATTTCGTGGACAGCACTCAAGTGATTCTGTTGGGGCATAGTGTAGGAGGAATCATTGCCGTGCAAATCGCCAATAAAGAAACCGTGAAAGGCATTGTAGTGTATGGAACTATTGGGCGTCGTTGGACCGACTATCTGCTGGAGTCGCGTCGTCGCCTGTCGATGATGCGCGGAAAAGCCGAAGCCGAAATGGATGAGTATTTGACAGGTATCAACCGCTGCAATGTGCAATATTTCATGCTGCATCAGCCCAAAGAGGAAGTAGCTGCTACCAATCCCGCTTATGAGCGTTATTTACGTTTGTTCGATATACGCAGCGATAACTATTGGTTTCAGCTGCAGGAAGTAAACGTGCCTGACGAATGGAGCCATTACGACAGCTTTGTATTGAGCTTGTGGGGAGAGTTCGACATGGCTTCACTCGAGGAAGACCATCGTATGATAGCCCATATTGTTGAAAAGAGGAATCCGGGCAAGGCTGTTTTTATGCGTGTACCGCAGGCTGACCACGGCATGCGTTGGGCTACTTCACATCGCGAAGTGGTGGCGCCTTACAACCCCCTTATTGGGTATATCGTGGCGCAGTGGATTCAAAGCATCATCCAAAACCCTTGGCAGTCTGAATAAAATAACTGGGAAGCTTGTGGTTTGAACCCATCAAATCACATGGATAGCGCCTGCCACTTTAAGCAGCGCGAAGTGTAGTGAGCAATCTCACATCCACACTTTCAAAAACAACAAAAAAACAAATGGAACTTCTCTCTTGCGCTTGAAATAAAAGAAGATGCTGAAAGGATAATGTCTTTCTTATTTTTAGCTTACACTCTCAAACAAGTAAAAAAGCGGTTGCACTCGGTCAACCGCTTTTTTGTATATGACATGAGTACTTGCCTGTTTAGAAAGAAATCAAGTCTTTTTTCAGGTTCAGTGTGCCCTTCTTTTTGGCTTTACGCAGCGCTTCTTCAATACCAATGCGGTTGATGATGCGCAAGGCGTGCGTCGATACCTTCATTTCAATCCAACGGTCTTCGGAAGGCAAATAAAAGCGTTTCTTTTGCAAATTGGGATAGAAACGACGTTTGGTTTTATTGTTAGCGTGCGATACGTGGTTCCCCACACGCGGACGCTTCCCTGTTAATTGACAAATCCTTGCCATGACAAATTATCTTTAAGGTGATACATAAACTCGTTTAGGGGGGCAAATATAAAGCCTTTTCCGATGCCGCGCAAATATGCCACGCAAACTCAGGCAATTGCCAGCTTTTTGCCACAAAAAAGGCTCCTTTTTGGAGCCTTTTTTGTGAGTGCCGAAGGCGGGACTCGAACCCGCACGGTGTTGCCACCACACGCCCCTGAAACGTGCGCGTCTACCAATTCCGCCACTTCGGCAGCAGCGTCTTTGCAGACGCAAATATAAAAAGCTTTTTGGAATTACTCAGTTTTTTTATCCGATTTTTTTTGCTTGTCGGATTTATCTGCCTGTTTTTCTTGGTTTTTATATTCTTCGTTGAGCAGCTTCACCACCTCGTCGGTTACATCCAATGAGGGGTCTCCATACCACACCGTAACCCCCGGCTTGTAGCCCAAAATCAGTTTATAACCTTTTTCCTTAGCATAGCGCTGCATGAAGTCTTCCAAGTTCTTGTTGAGCTTTTCTGCCATCTTGAATTCCTCTTCCAGATATTGGTTTTCGAGGGTTTGCTTGTATTGTGCCAAATTTTGCTGACGCTCAATAAGCGACTGCTCGGTGGCTTTGGCTTGCTGTAGTGTCATGCTGTTGGCTTTTTGCTGGAAGTCGGCAATGTCGCGCTCTAGGCTGCTTACGCGGCTGTTGAGGTCTTGTTCAAACGACTTGCGTTTTTTTTCCAGTTCTTTCTGTGCGTCTTTGTAAAAGGCATATTTGGCAAGCAAGCTGTCGGAGTTTACGTACACAATGTCGGGTAAGGCTTCTGTTTTTTGTGCGCTTACTTCGGCTTGGACACTTTGGGCTTGCTCATCGGCTTTTTCGCTTTGTTTTTGACATGACCCGAAGAAAAATAGGGAGAGAGCCAAGGGTAGTAAAAGTTTTTTCATCGTTTCCGGATTTTAAAAGATGAATGCTTTTGTTTTTGAAATGATTGCAAATATAAGCAAACTTTGCTGGCAGACAAGACTCGCTATCTTCTTGTTAAATGCTGGAATATTTCTATTTTTGGCAGCAAAAAATTGAAGAACAATGAGTTTTATCGACCACGTACATGCCCGCCAGATATTGGACTCCCGTGGCAACCCCACGGTCGAAGTAGATGTCATCACCGAAGATGGTTTTATTGGTCGTGCTGCTGTGCCTTCGGGCGCTTCTACTGGCAAATACGAAGCCGTAGAGTTGCGCGACGGCGACAGCACGCGATATTTAGGCAAGGGGGTGCTGAAAGCCGTGGAAAACGTAAACGAAATCATAGCGCCCGAACTGATTGGCATCTCGGTGTATGAGCAAAAGATGATAGACCATTTGTTGTTGGAAATGGATAGCACCCCCAATAAATCGAAACTGGGTGCCAATGCTATTTTAGGCGTTTCTTTGGCAGTAGCCAAAGCCGCCGCTGCCGCTTTGCATTTGCCTCTGTATCGTTATGTGGGTGGAGTACACGCAGCTACCTTGCCGGTGCCTATGATGAATATCTTGAATGGGGGAGCGCATGCAGATAACGGTATTGATTTCCAAGAGTTCATGATTATGCCTGTGAATGCCCCTTCTTTTAGCGAAGCGCTGCGTATGGGCACTGAGGTGTTCCATCACCTCAAGAATGTATTGAAAGCCAAAGGGCTTTCGACCAATGTGGGCGATGAAGGTGGCTTTGCCCCTAACCTTAAATCGAATACAGAAGCTATAGAAGTGGTGCTTCAGGCAATAGAAAAAGCAGGTTACCGCCCCGGAGAAGATGTCTTCATCGCTTTGGATGCCGCCAGCTCGGAATTTTACGACGAAGAAGCGAAGGTCTATCGCTTCAAAAAGTCAAGTGGCGAGGAGCTGACAGCCGCCGAAATGGTGGATTTCTGGAAAGAGTGGATAAACAAGTATCCGATTCTTTCTATTGAAGATGGTATGGCAGAGGATGACTGGAACGGGTGGCAAGCGCTTACGGCAGCCGTAGGCAATAAAGTGCAGTTGGTGGGTGATGACCTCTTCGTTACCAATGTAGAGCGTGTGCGTGAAGGTATAGAAAAGCAGGTGGCAAATGCCGTATTGATTAAAGTAAACCAAATAGGTACGCTTACCGAAACCATCGATACTATTGAATTGGCAAAACGCCACCGTTACAAAAATGTGATGTCGCATCGTTCGGGTGAAACCGAAGACAGCACCATTGCCGACTTAGCAGTGGCTTTGAATACCGGACAAATCAAGACAGGTTCGGCGTCACGCTCTGACCGTATGGCGAAGTACAACCAATTGCTGCGTATTGAGGAAGAATTGGGCAGCGCCGCTTACTATCCCGGTAAAAACTTTTAAGGCAGAGAGTAGCGCAGATGATGTAAAAATATAAGAGTGGGGCGCCCGCTTTGCGGGCGCCCCACATCATTGATTACTACACGATATTTGTTTATCTTCTTTTCTTCTTTTTGTTGCCTTTCAGCATGCGACGTAGGCGCCCGCCATCGCTACCTTCCATTTGATTCATCTTTTTAATCATCTTTTGCATCTGCTCAAACTGCTTGAGCAGGTTGTTTACTTCTTGTACGCTGCGCCCGCTGCCTTTGGCAATGCGTTGCTTGCGGCTGGCTGCTGTGCGGTGGGTGAGCAACAAGGCAGGATTTTCGCGCTCTTGGGGCGTCATAGATTGTATGATGGCTTCTATAGGCACGAAAGCGTCATCGTCTATGTCAAGGTCTTTGACCATTTTACCCACACCCGGCAACATGCTCAGCAAATCTTTGACATTCCCCATCTTTTTGATTTGCTGGATTTGTGAATAAAAGTCTTGGAAATCAAATTGATTTTGGCGGAGCTTTTTGTTGATGCGTTCGGCTTCTTTTTCGTCGAAAATCTGCTGGGCTCGCTCTACCAACGACACCACATCGCCCATGCCTAAAATGCGGCTTGCCATACGGTCGGGATGGAACACATCCAAGTCGCCCACTTTTTCGCCCGTACCTATGAATTTGATGGGGCGGTCAACTACGGCACGAATCGAAAGGGCAGCACCACCGCGCGCGTCGCCGTCGAGCTTGGTGAGCACCACGCCGTCGTACTGAATGCGGTCGTAGAATGCCTTGGCAGTATTGACCGCATCCTGCCCGGTCATGGCATCTACTACAAAGAGGGTTTCGGAAGGCTGCAGCGTCTCTTTCAGGCGGCTGATTTCGTCCATCATCTCTTCATCTACTGCCAAGCGACCAGCAGTATCGACAATCACCACCTGATATTTGTTCTGTTTGGCATACTCTACAGCATGTTGGGCTATTTCCACCGGGTTTTTATTTTCCGGCTCGCTATATACTTCAATGTCGAGTTGCTGCCCCAACGTTTTAAGCTGCTCTATAGCAGCCGGACGATAAACGTCGCAGGCAACCAACAAAACGCGTTTGTTTTGCTTTTTGAGATAATGGGCAAGCTTGGCTGAGAAAGTGGTTTTACCCGAACCTTGTAAACCTGCCATCAGCACGATTGCCGGGTTGCCGCTCAGGTTGATGTCTTGTTTGGTGCCGCCCATGAGCTGGGTAAGCTCGTCATATACTATCTTAACGAGCATTTGCCCGGGCTCTACGGCAATCTGTATCTTTTGTCCTAAGGCTTTTTCTTTGACACTGTCGGTAAAATCTTTGGCTACCTTGTAGTTGACGTCGGCATCTAAGAGTGCGCGACGTATCTCTTTTATGGTGTTGGCTACGTTTACCTCAGTAATACGGTTAGAGCCTTTTAGGGTGCGTATGGCACCTTCTAATTTCTCACTTAAATTTTCAAACATAGAGTTTTTCGGTTTTCAGAACACCTTTTGACTTATCACTTACTTTAAAACAATGCCCACTTTTTTGAGGGCTGCCTTCACGCTGTTTTTTAGACGTTCCTTGACAGGGGTTACCAGCTTCTTTACGGTGCTGTCTTGGGGGCGGGCTTTAAATATGGTGTCGTGGTAGGGCACGGCGTCGGCGCGCTCGGTAGTATAAAAATAGGCATATACCGACTTGCGCGACATGCCCTCTGGCACTTGTATGCGTGAATAGCCGTGGTAGGATATTTCGCTGGTTTCAAAGATAACGGCTCGATTGAATGCCGGCGGTACTTTCTTCACGCATTCGGTTACTTCGGCATTCCACAGTTCCAAATCACCGCCGTAGTGAGGTTCCCAATGGCGGTTCATATAGATGAGCAGGTTCAAACGGCGATGCACATCTTTTTCGGGGTGTATGTTGAAGTCGATATGGACATCCAAGAAGCTGCCGTTGTCGCCTTCATGCAGCCCCACGCCCAAATGGTCGTTGGTAATGAACACGTCTTGGATGCCGGTAACACGGCTTACCCATGCATAGAACTCTGGCGACATGAGCGCTTCGCGCAGGCGGCTGAAATCGGGATGAAAGTCTTCAAAATTAGCCCCTTCAGCTTTTCGTTCGTTGATGCCGTCGTAGTGCTTGCGCAGCACTTTGGTAGGGGGGAAGTGCTCATATAATTTCTCTGCAAAGTCCGTTTGCAGGAAGTTGTCAATGACTATATGGCGATAAGGTTGAGCTGTATTGAACTCATTTTGCAGTTGTGCGATGGTGTGCTCTTCAAACAAACGAGGGTTGAAAAGCGCAATGCTGGCTTGTGGATTCATATTTATGTCTTATTTTTCAATAGCTTTGGTGCAAAAATACGTTTTTCCATTAACAGTTGAAATACAAAACACTGAGCCATGAAGCAAAAGCAAAATCGTGTTTTCTTTTTTGGAATCTTGCTCATCTTGACAGCCATCCTTGCCTATTCGCTTTTAGACCAGCGCAAAGAAGAAGATATGATACAGAAAATCGAGAAGTTTCGACGTGAAAAAGACGAAGCCTTCAAGTACCGCGACGACTCACCCATAGAAAACCGAGAAGCATTCACCCATTTGAATTACTTTCCCCCAAAAACTCAATACCGTATAAAAGCTCGTTGGGTGCCCATTGATGAAAACGAAGCCGACTTTTTGGTGCAAATGACCGACAGTACCTTCGACCGCTTGCGTTCGGTTGCATATGCTTATTTCGAGTATGAGGGAAAAGAATATCGGCTGCTGCTGTTCGAAAAAGAAGGAAATGCCAGCTACTGGTTTCTGCCCTTCAAAGATGCATCGAACGGAAAGGAAACCTATGAGGGAGGGCGCTACCTCGACGTGGAAAAACCCAAAGGCAATACCTTGATACTGGACTTTAACTTTGCCTACAATCCTTATTGTGCCTACAGCCCAGACTATAGCTGCCCCATACCGCCAGCGCAAAACCACCTGGATTTTGCTATCTTGGCTGGAGAAAAGAAATTCGCTGCCGACAGCAGCAGCACTTCAAAGCCCTAAGTTTATGCAGTTTCGTGATATTGTTGCTTTGATTCGCCAACTTTTAGGCGACCATTTCCTGCAAGAAGTTCATGAAGAGGCAATACAGCCTTATGTGAAGGTTGCACCGGTGCACTTGCCCGCACTTGCCCGCTTGCTTTATGAGCACGAGCAGTTGTATTTCGATTATCTGGCTTGTGTAACCGGTATTGACAATGGACCAGAGGTCGGCACTATGGAAGTGCTGTATCATTTGTTTTCCATCCCTTATGAACATGCTTTAGTGGTAAAGGTAGAGGTGCCGCGTAATGCCGAAGACGAGCCATTGCCGCAGGTGCCCACCGTCAGCGACATATGGCGCACAGCCGACTGGCACGAGCGTGAAATTTACGACCTTTTGGGCATTCGCTTTACAGGGCACCCAGACCTGCGCCGTATCTTGCTGCCTGCCGACTGGCAGGGGCATCCGCTGCGCAAAGACTATCAAACACAAGACACTTATCATGGCATTAAGGTGAGGGCAGAAAGCCCACCTGAAGACCCATTTCAAGCTTGATTTTTACCAGAGCCCGTAAAAAATTTGTACTTTACCCTTTTCAACAAACCAAATACTTGTCTGTTATGAAATACGAACGCATCGATAAACGGCTGTTTATAGAGAACCGCCGTCGTTTGGCGGAGCGCCTGCTTCCCAATTCCATAGCTGTTTTCAATTCCAACGATATCATGCCTACCAGTGCCGATGGCACCATGCCTTTTAAACAAAATGCTGATTTGTTTTATCTGACGGGCGTGGACCAAGAAGAAACCATCTTGCTGCTTTATCCAGATGCTAAAGAAGCAAAATATCGTGAGATTCTGTTTGTGCGGGAAACCAACGAACACATCGCCATCTGGGAAGGACACAAGCTCACCAAAGAAGAAGCCACAGAGGTTTCGGGTATCCGCACGGTCCTGTGGACTTCTGAATTTGAAAAGGTATTTAACACGCTCATGGGGGATGCCGAGCATTTGTATTTGAATACCAACGAGCATCCGCGCGCCGAGGTAGTCGTAGAAACGCGCGATGCCCGCTTTATCAAGTGGTGCCAAGCGCGCTACCCTTTGCACAGCTATCGCCGCTTGGCGCCCATTATGCGCGACTTGCGGGCAGTGAAGTCTGACATCGAAATTGCCCTAATTCAGAAAGCTTGTAAAATCACGGAAGCCGGCTTCCGCCGTGTGCTTCGCTTTGTGAAGCCGGGCGTCAAGGAGTATGAAATAGAAGCTGAATATGCGCATGAGTTCCTGCGTCATGGTTCGCGGGGATTTGCTTATACCCCTATCATTGCGTCGGGTGCCAATGCCTGCGTGTTGCACTACATAGCCAACGACCAAGTCTGCCAAGACGGCGACCTCTTGCTGATGGATGTGGGCGCAGAGTATGCCAATTATGCCTCGGATATGACCCGTACCATCCCTGTGAATGGGCGCTTCACGCCGCGGCAGCGACAAGTCTATGACGCGGTGTTGCGGGTGATGCGTGGCGCTATGGACATGCTACGCCCCGGCAATACGCTCGATGAATATCATGCTGCTGTGGGCGAGTTGATGACCAAAGAGCTCGTGGATTTGGGCTTATTGACTATGGACGAAGTGAAAAACCAAAATCCCGAATTCCCTGCTTACAAGAAATACTTTATGCACGGCACCTCGCACCATCTGGGATTGGATGTACACGATGTGGGCGACAAGTACCGCAAATTTGAGCCGGGCATGGTGTTTACCTGTGAGCCGGGCATCTATATACGCGAAGAGGGGCTGGGCATCCGCTTAGAAAATGACGTGGTCATCACAGAAAATGGCTTGCTTGACTTGATGGCTGATATCCCCTTGGAAGCCGAAGAAATAGAAGAAATCATGAATGCTTCGGTCAAAGCATAGAAGCTGATAAACGCCACAGAGAAGCGGCACACAGTGTAAATGTGCCGCTTTTTTTGTTCATGAAAAGAAAAGCCAAACTAAAAATAGATGGGGCTTTGTCCCTTCGGACTTTCTTTACCATTTCGAACGTTAGGGGAAGAGTCTTCGGCTTTGTTTGCTTGGCTTGATTGAAATTGCGCACTCGCTTCGCTTGTTCGAGATGACAATCTGCGTGAGGTCGAAACGATGACCGGTAGGGGCACGGTTTTGCCTTGGCGTCTATCTTTGAGCGGCAATTCCAAGCGCAGGGTGCTCTACAACAAAAAAAGCCGCCTCACTTGGAGGCAGCTTTGTAGGCAATTCAGTTCTTGCTTCCTGATAGATTATTTCCCCAAAGGAATGGCATAACCTACAGTGAGGGCGATGTTACGGTTTTTATCGAAGTTGTCGCTGTCGCCACTGGGCAAGGTGTTAGACAAGCCCAAGCCATAACGGGCATCTAATACCAGCTTGCCTGGACCTATTTCCAAGCCGTAACCCAAACCAAAGCACAAACCGAAGTCAGTGGGTTTTACGTCGTCTTCTATCTGATCGATTCCGATATTCAAGTTAGATTCTACTGAAGTGCCATTTCTTTTTTCTTTTTCTTTAGCGCTCAAAGCAATGCCCAAATAAGGACCAGCACCCAAGTAGAAACCACCGAAGTGGGCACGCGCCATCACCGGGATTTCCAAGTAGTTGAGAGTGCGAGAAGTAGTAGTTCCACCTGATTTCTGTTTTCTACCTTTTTGGACATAGAGCAACTCAGGCTGCACAGAGAACTGTTCAGATATGCTGATGGGAGCAGCTACACCAAAGGTAAAGCCGGTTTTCATGTTGAAGTTTTCCGATTCACCATCAGTCTTGCTTGCGGTATTTGCCAAAGAAACACCGGCTTTGGGCATGATAGAGATTTGTGCTTGCGCGCCAAAGAACAAAACTCCGGCTGCGAGGGTCAAAAGTAATTTTTTCATGGTTCTGATGAATTTTAAGTGAAACATGACACTTGCGCTCATGAACGAACGCATGCAGCATCATAACAAAGTGCGTGCCAAGATAGGGTGGAATTTTATGATAGAATCGGAGTTTTTGGGTAGTTGTTCTATTTTATTTTGTGGTTTTCATAGAAAAAGGACTCTGTTTTTTGTGCTTATATGTTAAGTTCTTTTGCTGGGTCCCAAAAAATATTTTTGAAGTCTTGCACACAGTCATTTTCCACTTGTATGCCTTCTTGGCGCAAGAGCTCTGCCATGCGGTCGGGACTGCCAAAATGGCGCTTGCCGGTGAGCATGCCGTGGCAGTTTACTACTCGGTGAGCGGGTACTTCTGGCAGCGCAACGGCATGATTCAATGCCCAACCTACCATGCGGGCGCCCGAGCGCAAACCTAAATAATGGGCAATAGCACCGTAGGTGCTTACCCTGCCTGCCGGTATGCATTTGACTACTTCATATACATCGTTGAAAAAGGACTGTTTCTTTGCTTTGTGCATAAACAGGCGATAGGTTAAAATTCTGTACGTCCCAGCAAGCTGCGTGTAAGGGTCAGTTCGTCGGTAAATTCCAGTTCGCTGCCTATGGGTACCCCGCGTGCCAGTGCGGTTACTTTCACCTGCTGCTCTTTTAGCCGCTTGGTCAGGTAGAAAGCGGTGGTGTCGCCTTCCATAGTGGAGCTCAGCGCCAGTATTACTTCTGTTACTTCGCCTTGGCGTACGCGTTGCAGCAAGCTTTCGATGTGTATGTCTTGTGGTCCTACGCCGTCGATAGGAGAAATCAAGCCGCCAAGTACATGGTATAGCCCGTGGTAGTGTCCAGTGCGTTCTATGGCAGCAATGTCTTTGAAATGTTCAACTACACAAATGATGTCGCGCCGGCGGCGTGTGTCTTTGCAAAAGTAGCATAGGGCTTCGTCGGCTATGTTGTGGCACTCGCGGCAATATTGAATATTGTCGCGCAGCTGTATCAAGGCTTCTGCCAGTTGATGGCTTTGTTTGGGGTCTTGTTTGAGCAAATGCAGGACGATGCGTAGTGCCGATTTCTTCCCGATTCCGGGCAGTTTGGCTATTTCTTCCACGGCTCGTTCTATGAGCTTCGATGAATAATGCATAAGTCAGGGCTTTGTTATACAAAAATACAAAAGCTTGGTTGAACGCAGCGCTCAGCCAAGCTTTGGGTAAGTATGGTTTACAAGTGCAAAGAAAACTAAATGACTTCGGCTTGAATGCCACGGTCGCAGATGGCTTGCCGCATGGGCACCAGCTCATCCCAGCTGCCTTTTTTCACCGAGCACTTACCTTTGAAGTGGATAATCCAAGTGCACTGTTCGGCTTGCTCGGGTGTGTGCTTGCATACTTCGATGAGCGTCTGAATCACGTGGTCAAAGGTATTCACATCGTCATTGAAAACGACCAAGTCGTGCACCTCTTCTTCCACAATAATTGTATCGAAATCCTCAAATACGGCGGGTGTTTCTTTGGTTAAGTTGCTCATAATCAATGAGATTTTGTTTCTTCAAATGTAAAAAAAGGAAGCCATATGTGCAAGCCCTTTTTTAAGAAATACAAAAGTGCACATTTTTGTTAGTTTAGCTTCTGGAAAAACAAGTTTTCTTTTATGGCAGCACATTGGATACTCTTGGTTTTGTTGTTGTATTTCGGTGTTTTGATGCTTATTGGCTATGTGACGGGCAAACAAGCCGACAGCTATGATTTTTTTGTGGCAAGGCGGCAGTCGCCTTGGTATGTAGTGGCTTTTGGTATGATTGGCGCCTCTTTGTCGGGTGTTACCTTCATATCGGTGCCCGGCTGGGTTGGCACTGCTGCTTTTAGTTATTTTCAAATGGTATTGGGCTACTTGGCAGGCTATGCGGTTATTGCTTTTGTGTTGTTGCCCCTGTATTATCGTCTCAATTTGATTTCTATTTACACCTATCTGAAAGAACGCATTGGGAAGCACGCCTATAAAACAGGCGCTGCTTTTTTTCTGCTGTCGCGTACGGTGGGGGCTGCTTTCCGCCTCTATTTGGTTGCGATGGTCTTGCATGTGGGTATTTTCCAGCACTGGGGGGCTTCGTTTGGCTTGACTACCTTCATCAGTTTATTGTTGATTTGGCTATACACAGCACGCGGGGGCATCAAAACCATTGTATGGACCGATACGCTGCAAACTATTTTCATGTTGTTGGCGGTAGTTTTCACCATTTGGTTTATCAAAGATGACTTGGGGTGGAGCTGGAGCCAAATGAGCGAACATCTGGCGCAAGACCCGCGCAGTCAGGTATTTTTCTGGGATGACTGGAAGGATAAAAAATTTTTTTGGAAGCAGTTCATATCGGGTGCTTTCATTGCCATCGTGATGACGGGGCTGGACCAAGACATGATGCAGAAAAACCTGAGTTGCCGCACTCTGAGAGATGCCCAGAAAAATATGATTACTTTCAGCTGGATTTTAGTGCCGGTCAACTGGCTTTTTCTCACGCTGGGCTTGTTGCTTTATGCTTATGCCGAAGGGCATGGCATTGGGTTACCAGCGAAAAGCGACATGCTCTATCCTACACTTGCTTTTAACCACTTCCCGTGGATAGCGGGGCTCTTTTTTTTCGTAGGTATTATTGCGGCTGCTTATTCCAGTGCCGATTCAGCGTTGACCGCCCTTACTACTTCTTTTTGCATAGACATACTCGGCTTTGAGCAAATCAAGGATAAAAAGAAGCAGGAGCGTTTGCGCCGCTGGGTACACGTGGGCATTACCTTCCTGCTTTGGTTGGTGATTATGATTTTTCATCGCCTGAATGATGAGAGTGTCATCAATGCTATTTTTACGGCAGCCGGCTACACCTATGGACCTTTGCTGGGCATGTATGCTTTTGGTTTGTTGACGCAGCGCCGTGCTATAGACCGCTGGGTGCCATGGGTTGCCTGCCTTGCCCCCTGCATTACTTGGGTGATTGCCCAAAACAGCGAACGCTGGTTCAACGGCTACCGCTTTGGCTATGAACTGCTGTTAATCAATGGTCTGCTTTGCTTTGTGGGCATGTGGGCAGCGAGTCGTCGAGCAGGCGTCTGATGATTTTGCCGGAGGGACTTTGCGGAATATACGCCTGATAGATGATGGTTTTGGGGGCTTTGTATTTGCCCAACTGATGGCGTAGCTGTTGTAGTAGCGCCTCTTCGGCAGCCAGTGGTAGGCTATCTGCCGGAAATACCAGCACTAATTTTTCGCCCAGCAAAGGGTCGGGTATGCCCGTTGCAAAAAAGGGAAAGTGTAGCTTCATACTTTCCAAGACAACGGCAGCGGCTTCTTCTACTTCTTCTATTTGTATCTTGATGCCTCCGCTGTTGATGACATTGTCGATGCGCCCCAGCCACTCGAAGTGGGTGGCATCGTGCAAGCGGACGCGGTCATTAGTAATGAGTGGTGGCAAATGTGGGGTGTGTACGACCAAGCAGCCTCGTGCGTCTTGCTCGAAATGAACTCCGGGCATAGCTTCATAAATCTTTTTGCCCAGAGGACGCAATGCCACATGCGAGGCGGTCTCAGTCATGCCGTAGGTTTGTACCATCGCCTTGCCAAAAGGCAACAGCTGTTGCTCTAAGCTTGCAGGAAGAGCTGCACCGCCAATCAGTACACCTTTGGCGTGTGTGAGCTGGGGCAACAGTTGGGGCGTTTCTTGCAGCATGCTTTGTAGTTGCATGGGCACGAAAGCATAAAAATCGAAACGCTGCATCCCGGTATTGGACAGAGGCAAGCGCGAGGGGACTTGAAGGTAGGCATTTAGTTGCCCTTCCATAGCACGCACCAGCATCATAGCCCCGCCCACAAAAGATATGTTCATACTGACCAGCAGCTTGTCGCCGGGTTTTAGCCCAAAATACAGCAGGGTGTTGCGAGCGCTCCATGCCATGAGTTGACGCGAGAGCTCCACAGGTTTGGGTTTTCCTGTAGAGCCAGAGGTGTGAAAAACAAAAGAAGGGGCGCCGTTAAGCCATCGGTGGCAAAAGTGGATGGCTTGTCGCTCATACTCGTTGAGCGAGGGCGGTAAGTCTTTCAATAGTTGGCAAGCTTCAAAAGAAAAGTAGTGCTCACCGATATTCAACCCTCCCTTTGGTGTCATGCTTTTTTAGTTAGGGTTTGCTGTGGCGTAAATATAAAACCTGCTGGCATTAAACACCTCGTCTTCGGCAAGGGGAATTTCCAATAGGCGAAATCCTATGACCTGCCCATTTACTTCAAGCACTTTCACTACGGTATATAACTGTTTGGGTGTAACCCCCAACCCTTCTAAATTGCGCAGGTCGTGCATGCGCACCGTGAAGGGAACAGGCGGAAGCTCAGCAAGCTTTTTCATAGTATTCAAAAGTTAAGGTTTGGGGCAATTCTTTCCCCTAAATAACAAAAGGGGGTGGCTTGCCGTCTTTCAATGCTTAGCCCTTGCATGTAAGATTGATTTTATGGAATCGTATGGAAAAATAGACTAAAAAGCCTGCCTTGAGCTTCTTTCAATGCCTTTGCCAATGAAGTGGTATGCCAAAAGGATGAAAGAAAGAAACCAAACGACGAACGACAAAGGGGAAAAATGTGATGAGAGATTTTACACCTGTAATTTTGGTTGCATTATTTCTCTGGCGAAAATACCCACCTGCTGCCGTCTTCGTGGCTGATGACCAATTGCGAGGGTGTGAGTGCCTCCACTCGGTAGCGGTAGGTTTTTTCATCCAGCTCTAAAAAGAGCGTACGTCCGTCGCCGCTCAGACGCCATCTACCGTCGCGCTCTATACCGCCTTGATTGCGGTAACGCAGCTTGCCCGAGCGTTTAAACTGGAGGACGGCGAATTCGTAGTGCTCAACGTGTTTGCTGCTCAACTCGCCTTCAAGCTGCAGTTCGGTATCCGATTTATCGAGGCTTTCTTTTTCTAGTAGTGAGGAGGGCGCTTGTGAAAAAGAAGGCTCGTAAATCCACCGTCGGGACAAGTACTTTTCTTGTACCTCACGGGATTGGCTATAAGCCCCTGCCCACGTAAATAGCAACAGGGCAGTAGCAAACAATGCACATAGTCTGATGTTCATGATTTTGCCTTTTTGGGGTGTGTTCACTATTTCAAAAGGCAAAAAACAGACCAGAGTTAAAATAAAGTACGGAAGACCTCATCGAGCTGTGCCACCCCGTGTATCTCTATGTTGAATTTTCGCAGGTCGAGCCCTTTGAGGTTATATTTGGATGTGATGATGCTTCGAAAGCCCAGCTTTTCGGCTTCGGCGATGCGTTGCTCTATTTTGGTGATGGCGCGCACCTCACCGCCCAAGCCTACTTCGCCGGCAAAGCAAAGGGTAGGCGGCAGTATGCTTTCTTCGTAAGAAGAGGCTATGGAGCAGCAAACAGCCAGGTCTATGGCGGGGTCTTCGACACGCAAGCCACCGGCGATGTTCAAAAATACGTCTTGGTCACCAAGCCTAAAGCCTGCGCGTTTCTCAAGTACTGCCAACAACATATTTAGGCGTTTGGCATCGAAACCGGTACTGCTGCGCTGAGGGGTGCCGTAGGTGGCATGACTCACCAATGACTGCACTTCTACTAACAGGGGGCGGTTGCCTTCTATGGTAGAACCTATGGCTACGCCGCTAAGTTCTTCTTCTCGCTGTGAAAGCAGTATTTCGGAAGGGTTGCTTACTTCACGCAGCCCGTCGGCACGCATCTCATAAATGCCCAGTTCGGAAGTAGAACCAAAGCGGTTTTTGATGGTGCGCAAAATGCGGTAGGTCATGTGGCGGTCGCCTTCAAATTGCAAGACCGTATCGACCATGTGCTCCAGAACCTTAGGACCTGCCAAGCTGCCCTCTTTGGTAATGTGCCCTACCAAAAACACCGGCGTATTAGTTTCTTTGGCAAATTTCATGACTTCGGCAGTACACTGCCGAACTTGCGATATGCTGCCTGCTGCCGAGTCAAGCATTGGCGAGTGCAGCGTTTGAATAGAGTCAATGATGACCAACTGGGGCTCGATGGCTTCTATTTGTTTGAAAATGTTTTGTGTAGAGGTTTCTGCCAGCACAAAGCAGTTGTTGCTGCGTACTGACAGGCGCTCTGCTCGCATTTTTATTTGTTGCTCACTCTCTTCGCCGGAAACATACAACACCCTGAGTTTAGAAAGCGAAAGCGCCAGCTGCAGCATAAGTGTGGATTTACCGATGCCGGGCTCACCACCGATAAGTATCAATGAGCCGGGCACAATGCCCCCACCCAGTACACGCCTTAACTCGCGGTCGGCAATTTCGATACGATACTGGGCTTCGTAGCTGATATCTTGTATTTTGCGTGCTTTGTTGGCTATTTGTTTGCTACTACTTTGGCGCCATTCATTTTTTTCTTGTTTGCCTGAGGTAATCTCTTCTACGAAGGTGTTCCATTCACCGCAGGAAGGACAGCGCCCCATCCATTTAGGTGAAGCATGCCCGCAGTTTTGACAGAAATATTGGGTTTTGGATTTGGTCACGTTTTTTGGCTGAAGTTTTAGTGAAAAACGAAAATACGCAAAATTACAGGCAAGCACTAAGCAGAGCCCTATAGCATAAGGTATAGGGCTAACAAAAGTGCGAACTTTTGTAGCGACCTTATTGGGTGCGATAGTATTTTTTCACGACCTCTTCCAGTTCTTGCGCCCGTTTTAAAGGAATTTGTAGGCGTTCGCGGCGGCGGTCCAGCACCTTACGGATATCTGCCGATATTTCGTCGTCTTGATAGGCATGCTGCAGCATTTCAAAATAAAATTTCTCTTCTTGAGTAAGGCTTTGAATGAAGCTGCGGACTTCTTCTTTGTCTTCTGATGTCTTTGAAGAAGTGGCTGATTTTTTATCCTCATTGCTTGCTTCATCGTTCGAGGGCTTGGAAGGAGCTTCTTCTTTGTCTTCGGCTTTTTGTTTGCTTTTCTTTTCGGCAAGCACATCTTCTGCCTCTGGGCGTTCTCGTCGGATGAGGGGAGGTTGTATGGGCTCTTCTACCCTTTCCTCTGGGGTGGGCATAGAAGACGCAAAGGCGATGTCGCCATTTTCTTTTGGTATGAGTGGTTCAATGCGCGTATCCTTAGGCGAAACAGGTGGCGGGCTCGTTTCTGTTTTTTTGATGAAAGCAGCCACATCTGGACTTTGAGGGTGCTCTTGCCGCAGCAATTGCACGTCGATGGTAGGGATTTCTTCCATTTTGATGTCGCCGGTGAGGCTGTCAAGCGGGCTGAAGTGCACCCGCACACGATACTGCAAAGCCGGGCGATAGATTTCGACCTTCGGGACTGCGGCTTTGTTGCTGCGCTTTCCTTGCTTTTGTTTGCTACTTTGCCCTTGTATTTGAGTGAGGGTCTGCAAATCCTTGTCTATCCAATCCAGCTCTTCGTTGCTGAGTGTGGGCAGTTGCTCTATGCTGCATATCAATTCTGCGGAAAAAATAGCGCCCTGCATGCGTTGTTTTACCATACGTTGCCATTCTGCTTCGTAGGGGTACCACACTACATCCGAAGGGATATGGGGGCGTTGTGTAGGGTTCAGCTCGTACACGTAGTCGGCGGGACGTGGTTCTGCGGCGGGGTCGCTGTGAAGCGTTTCGGTGAATATTTCTATTTTCCCGGCACCTAAGTGCTGTAAAATACGAACCAATTCATTGACTTTGTCTTCGAGCAGCGCTCCGTAGGCATAGCTAAAGGGATAGGCTACGTGTCGTCGGTAAGGGTGTAGCAGGTAGAGCTCTCCTTTTTGTGGCGCTCTATGTAGAAAACGAAATACTCCCCTTCGTTCTTCTATGAGCGGCAAGATAATCTCAGGCTCTTCTAAGGGCAGGTCTTCGGTAATGAAGACTGCTTTTTTGCCGCTCAACTGCATAGGACTGTTCACAAAGCGCTCATATAACTCATCTCTTCTTTCGCGCATCTCGAAGCGTAGCTCTGGTTCTTCTGCCAAGTGGTAGGCTTCATTATACAGCCACATGTTTTCATAGAGGGCTTCGGGATGCAAGCCGGCTTGCAAGCGTATGATTTGCATGTATAGTTCTTTGACACGCCTGCTCCAGTGGCTTGCTTGAGTAGCTTCGCCATAAGCCTCTTTAAAGGTTTCAAGCGTGATTTTCAAGAGCTTTTGGGCTTCGTGGCGTTTGTTCATTTGCAAATAAACCGATGCTTTTTTGAAGTAGATGAAGGGGTTAACCTCCGGATGTAAGCCCTTCAGCTCATCACATACTTGCAGAATGGCTTCCAGTGTTTCGATGGGCATCGGTTTGGCAGAAGTGCTTTTTTCCATAGTCAAAGGGATTTCGTTTTCTGCATTGATAGAGGGGGGGGTTTTGTAAGTATGAAGCAGGTGCAGACTTTCATGAGCTTGTGCTTGTGTGGCATAATCAAAGGCGCTGAGTCCTTCCTGGTCGGTGAGGGTAGGGTCAGCCCCGTATGCCAGTAGTAGGGCAACCAGGTCGGTAGCATCGGCTTGCATGCATGCCAGCATGAGGGCGGTACGCCCCAAGGAGTCATGCGTGTTGGCAGAAATACCTTCTTTCAGTAAAGCCTCGGCTTCGCTTACTTGTCCATTGAGGCAATAATCCAAGAAAAGTTGTTGCCGGGTGCTTAAAGCCGTCATAATAGAAACAAGCCATCGTTTTTTTTAAATTTAAAAAAACGATGGCATTTGCAAAAAAGTAATAAGCGAAAAATGTAAATAACTCTTGGCAGCCTATCGGCGAATGCTGAAGCCGTCGTAGCTGGGGATTTCTTTCAGCGGTTCTACCTCTATGCGTTCTACTTTTGCCAAAGGTGGTCCTTCTTGACACCATTCAATGAATGCCTTCATGGCATTTTCTTCGCCTTCTGCTTCTATGTACACGGTACCGTCGGCTTCGTTGCGCACAAAGCCCTTGATGTCCAGCTCTTGGGCTTTGCGTTGGGTGTAGGCACGAAACCATACCCCTTGCACGCGTCCATATACACGGATTTTGCAGGCTTTGTTCATAACGCTTTATTCTTTTCCAGCGCTCATGTTTTTATAATGAATGTTGGGCGTTTGAAAAACAATACGTCCTTTTACTTTTTTCCCATTTTGATAAAGTGTGTCGCGTAGAGAGTAGGCAGTGCCTTCAAAGGCAGCCTGCAGGCGTCCCTTGCCCAGCTCTTGCACGTGTATTTTACCTTCCTGTAAGATTAAGTTATCGAGGAAAGAGTAATGCTCGGTGCCGTGAAAGATGAACACTAAAGAACTTTGAGGGTTTAGTGTGTCCATAAAGCCTTCCTTGCGCAGCTGAAAGACGGTGTCGGTGAGGTAGCGGCTGCTGTCTTTTACAAAAAGGTTGGCAATGATGCGATGATAAGGCTTCAGGGAATCCACGATAATGGCTGTGATGAGAGGAAACTTGCCATTGTAGGGATATTGGAAACGGCTTTGTGAATGCAAGAGGCTGTCTTTGTAAGTGCTATCACCTAACACCACTTCATAATAACCGCTTTGCTGTTCGGGAATAGGCGGCATTTCTCCAGCACTTTTGGGATTACTCTCTTTGCATTGCCACAACAAAGCACTGATGGCAAAGGCGGTCAATAGGGGGCTTAACTTTCGCATGCTTGGAATCATACTTTTTTCATCTTTTGGAGTTTTCATTATTCTACCCAATCGGCAATAAACAAATTGGTATCGCGAGTACCTTGATTGTTTCGGTTCGAGCTGAAGATAAGGCGCTTCCCATCGGGCGAAAACATGGGAAAGGCATCAAATACACCGTCATAGGTGATTTGCTCAAGTCCGCTGCCGTCTAAGTTTATCATATACAGATTGAAGCGGAAGCCCTTATCATAGGCATGGTTGGAGCTGAAAATAATCTTTTTGCCCGAAGGGTGAAAGAAAGGCGCCCAATTGGCTTTGCCTAAATGAGTTAACTGGCGCAGGTTGCTTCCGTCGGCATCACAAACGAATATTTCCATTTGGGTGGGTTGCACCAAGCCGCGGCTGAGCAATTCCTTGTATTCCCGTATTTCTTCTTCGGTTTTGGGACGTGAAGCCCGGAATACAATTTTGCTGCCATCGGGCGAGAAGAAGGCGCCGCCGTCATATCCCAGCTCGTGGGTGATTTGCTTGGGGTTGCTTCCGTCGATGTCCATCACCCACAGTTCCAAGTCGCCAGACCGCATGGAGGTAAATACGATTTTGTCGCCGCGCGGCGAAACGGTCGCTTCGGCATCATAGCCGGGGGTATCAGTGAGTTTCTTCACTATATTGCCTTGCAGGTCGGCAACGTAAATATCATAGCTGTCATACACAGTCCATACATATTTACCTTTGAGGCGTGGCGGAGGAGGCGGGCAGCTGCTGTCAGCCTCAAAGGTCGAGGCAAATACGATGAGGCTGTCGCCGGGAAGGAAATAAGAGCAAGTGGTGCGTCCTAAGTTGTTGCTGATGCGTCGTGGGACTTGTTTTTTCATATTACCTGCTTTCAGGTCGAAATAAAAAATCTGGTCGCAACGCACGCCCCAAGCCGCATAATCCGATTGGAAAACAATTTTTTGACCGTCGAAGCTAAAATAAGCCTCGGCATTGTTGCCGCCAAAAGTGAGTTGGCGCAGGTTACGCAGGTGTTTTTCTTGTGGATAACGCAGGCTGTCCTCAGCAGAAGCCTCGCTTCTTTCTTGTGTTGAATGTGTGCTTGTTGTGCCGGTGTTATTGCAAGCAGCCAAGCACAAAAACAGCACGCAAGCGAGGAGATAGTTTTTCATGATTCTTTTTCCTTAAAAGGGAAAGGGGCAACTTTTGATGATGCCCCTAAATTCAAAAATGATAGAAAAGAACTATGGACTCTCACTTAGCCTACTAAGCCCAAAATCAGAAATACCAAGCCCACAATCAACAAGATGATACCGATGATGCCAACTACGGGAAATAGTGCCAAAATCAAGCCTACTGCCATCAAGATGATGCCGATGAGCACATAGTTGTTCATATAGGCTTTTTTAGCCTCTTCAGCTTTTTTATTGACTTTCTTTTCTAACTTTTTCTGAATGCGCTCGAACTGCTTTTGCTGCTTTTCGGTCAATTGTACCGATGTGGGAGCTTCCATGTTGGTGCTTTGCTTTTGAATAGTCTGCGGGGCAGCGTGCGCATCTGCCATGGGAGCAGGAGCAACCTCTTCTATCAAAGCACTGTTCAGTGGCGAAGGTTCTTCGTAAGTTTGTGCTTTCTGCTGGGCATAGCTGTTTGCAACAAAAAGGAGGGCAAACAAAAAGACGAGGGTCAATGTGTTCTTCATATGGGTGCTTTTTTAAAGGTGGACGATGCTCTCCAAAAATAGTTTTTTCTCTTAAAAAAGCAAAAGAAAACGATGCCTTTTCCTGCGATACGCAAACACCTGCTATAGGTTGCCTTTTGACAAAAAAAGAGCGAAAACAATTGTTTTCGCTCACAAAGGCTTGGATATATCGATTTTATTTGCGCTTTGTGCGCGCAAACTGAGTAACGTCGAGGAAGGCGCCATCGTTGCTACCCATGACGATGGGTAGCTCGCCATTCCACTTCTCAAGAAAGCGGAGCGTAAGCACTTTGTCATCGATAGACTGCTGCAGCAAGCGTTGGGCTTCGGCTTGTGCACGGGCGCGTTCTATTTCTTGTTGGGCTTGCATCTTGACACGTTCCAGGCGGTTTTTCTCTGCCAGGGCTTCTTGTTCAGCAATTTGTTTCTGTTCAATAGCGTGTGTGAACTCGGGTGAAAAAGCAAAGTCGATGATAGAAAAGTCAGTAACAATGATATGGTTTTTACCTAAACGCTCGCGCACGTAGTCAAAGGCTACCTGTTTGATTTCCGGACGCTTGGTAATGAGTTCTTCGGCGGTGTAGTGAGAAGTAGCCGATTTCATGGACTCTTGGATGGTGGGGTCGATGATAGTGCTCAAATAACCCAGTCCAAGCTCTCGGTAGATTTTTGATGCCGCTTCTTTATCTATGTAAAAATTCACTGCTACGCGCGCAGTGATTGGTTGCAAGTCTCTGGACGAGGCTGTAGCATTTACTTCATACTTCTGCACTCTTGCATCCATAATAATCACATCAGTGGTAAAGGGGTTGATAAGGTGAAGCCCCTCTTGAAGAACCTCGCTTTCTACGGCACCTAATTTTTTGACTACCCCTACGGTGCCCGATTCAATTTGTACAAAGGTGTTGGTAACAAGTACCAACAGAATGATGCCCACGATGACAACACCAATAATGCTAATGACGGATTTGGGTTTCATACCATTTTCTTTTTTAGAAATGAAAAAGCTTTGTTCTTTTGTAAGTGTTCATGTTTTTAAGTTAGCAATATTTATGAGAACATACACGCGTGCCCAATTGGCTTTGCGCAACGGGCAAGATAAACCTGAGATATGGGTTGCTTACCGTGGCGTGATTTACGACGTGTCGGCTTCACGCCTGTGGCGCCAGGGTAAGCACTATGAGCATTGGGCGGGGCAAGACCTGACTGCAGAGCTGGATGGCGATGCCCCCCATACTGCCCGCGTGTTTGAAAAGTTTCCTGTGGTAGGTAAACTCGAACAACCATGAATAAAGAAGATGCCAAGAAAAGAATAGCGGAGCTTGTTGAGCGCCTCAATTACTACAACAAGCGCTATTATGTGGACAATGTGTCGGAAATATCCGACTATGAGTTTGACCGTTTGATGGATGAGCTTCGCCACTTGGAAGAGGCTTTTCCCGATTTGGTATTCCCCGATTCGCCTACGCAGCGCGTGGGGTCTGACCTTACGAAAGAATTTCCTACCGTGCGCCACCGCTATCCTATGCTTTCACTCGACAACACCTATTCGGAAGGCGAGCTGCGAGAGTTTGAGCAGCGCATTCGTCGTTTTTTGGGGCTTGCTGCTACAGAACCTATAGAATACGTGTGCGAATTAAAGATAGACGGCGTGTCCATCAGTTTGATTTATGACAGCAAAGGCTATTTGCAGCGCGGCGTGACCCGGGGTAACGGGGTGGAAGGAGAAGACGTAACCCCCAATATCAAAACCATTGCTTCCATTCCGCTACGTATCGAAAGCCGAGAGCCTTTGCCTGCCTATGTGGAAATACGCGGAGAAGTGGTGTTGACCAAAGCGCAATTTCAAAAGCTGAATGAACAGCGGGCAATGGATGGAGAACCGCTCTTTGCCAATCCGCGTAACACAGCCGCCGGTACACTGAAATTGCAGGACCCGCAAGAGGTAGCTCGGCGGCGTTTGAGTTGCTATACCTATTTTTTGCTTACAGAGCCTGCAATCGTGAAAAGCCATTGGGAGGCACTCGAACAGCTTGCTATCTGGCAGTTGCCCGTATCGCCCCATGCACGTCTGTGCCGCAACATAGATGAAGTATTGAGCTATGTGCAAGAGTGGGAGCACAAACGCCATGAGTTGCCTTTCGAAACTGATGGTATTGTGGTGAAGGTGAACAGATACGACTGGCAGGAGCAACTGGGCACTACCGCCAAAAGTCCACGTTGGGCAATAGCCTATAAATATAAGCCCGAGGAAGCCATTACTACATTGGAAGATGTGGTGTTTCAGGTAGGGCGCACCGGTGCCGTCACGCCTGTGGCTGTCCTGAAGCCCGTGCAGCTGTCGGGTACCACAGTTCAGCGGGCTTCTTTGCACAATGAAGACTACATCAAGAAGCTGGATTTGCACTATGGCGATTGGGTGAGGGTAGAAAAAAGCGGTGAAATCATTCCTCAAATTACAGCTGTTGAAAAACATCGACGCCCTGCCGATGCCCGTCCTGTACTTTTCCCTACACACTGCCCCGAGTGTGGTAGCCCTCTGAAGCGGGAGCCACAAGAAGCCGCTTACTTCTGCCCGAATGCGTGGGAATGCCCGCCACAGATTAAAGGGCGCATCGAACATTTTGCCTACCGGCGTGCTATGAATATAGAAGGCTTGGGGGAGCGCATCATAGCGCTGCTTTATGACAGGGGCTTGGTGCGCAATATCGCCGACTTGTATGATTTGAAGGCAGAAGATATCTTACAGCTGGAAGGCTTTAAGGAGCGCTCTACACAAAATTTGCTTAGCGCCATAGAGAAATCGAAACAAGTGCCTTATCCTCGTGTGCTCTATGCTTTGGGCATCCGACACGTGGGCGAAACAGTAGCCAAGGTACTGGCAAAGCATTTTCCCTCTATTGATGCGCTGCGCAAGGCAAGCAAAGAGGAGCTTATGCAGGTGCCAGAAATAGGTGAAGTCATTGCCGATAGCATCCGTGCTTTCTTTCAAGACCCCGCCAATGTGGCATTGATTGAGCGCTTGCGTCGTGTGGGTCTTCAGCTTGAGATGCCGCAGGAGCAGCACATTCAAAAGAATGTATTGAATGGGGCTGTTTTTGTGGTATCGGGCACCTTCAGTCGCTTTTCACGTGAGGAAATCAAAGATTTTATTGAACAACATGGGGGCGTAGTCAAGTCTTCGGTGTCTTCCAAAACCGACTTTTTGGTAGTAGGAGAAGCCCCCGGCGCCTCGAAGCTGGAAAAAGCAGAAAAATTAGGAGTGAAAATCATTACCGAAAAGGAACTGGTAAACATGTGCCGGCAGTGAAGGAATGATTGAGTTCATGGGAGCGCAAAAGTAGCAGCGGGGAGCTTGCCAAGACGCTGTTGCTTTTGCGCTTTTTGCATGCTTGAGCTATACTGCATCGTGCGAAAAAACTTTCTGCTGATGTAATGTGGGTACTTTAAAGGTGCTTTCTTTTCTTCAAATTTTGATTTCTTGCTGTATTTTAATTAGCATCCTGTGATGTGTATAAGCTATATGTGGAAAAATACGAAAAAGATAACTACGAGCCGGCAGATGTGCGATAAAAAAGACAAAAATGAAGTAATAAAGTGTTAATAAAACTTTAACATGGAGCTGCTTTTACAATGATAACTTTGCGCCAAACAAAATGGAGTTTTTGCTATGAAAAACTGGTACTTGTCAATTTTGCTATTCCTTTTAGGGGGTATGCTTACAGCTGCCGCTCAAGGTGTAACTACCGCCTCGATGAACGGGCAGGTAGTGGATGAGAACAAACAGCCCTTGCCCGGTGTAGTGGTGTTGGTGATTCACCAGCCTACTGGCACGGAGTACGGTGCCCTAACCAATGAAAATGGTATTTTCAACATCCGCAACATGAATGTGGGCGGTCCCTACAAAGTAGAAATCTCTTTTGTAGGTTACAAAACCTTTACGCTGGAAAATATTTATCTGCAATTAGGACAAACCTTTCGCATCGATGCCCGTCTGCAAACTGAAGAGTATGAGCTGTCTGCTATTGAGGTAACCGCCAAAAAAGATGACCTCTTCGATGGCAACCGCACCGGTGCCAAAACCGTGGTAGATGAAACCGTCATCAACTATGTGGCACCTACAGCCTCGCGTAATCTGGTGGACTATCTGCGCTTTACCCCTTAGGCTTCTGTGTTGGAAACCGGCGATGGTCCTGCTATCTCGTTTGCTGGTCAAAACAACCGTTTCAACTCTATTTTTATCGATGGTGCCGTAAACAACGACGTCTTTGGCTTGGCGGGTAGTGGTACCAACGGTGGGCAAACCGGCATCCAGCCCATCAGCCCAGACGCTATTGACCAGTTGAGTATATCGCTTTCGCCCTATGATGTAACCATTGGGGGCTTTACCGGTGGTGGTGTCAATGCCGTAACCCGTAGCGGTACCAACAACGTAGAAGGTTCGGCTTATTACTTCTTCCGCAACCAAGAACTTGCTGGCTTGACTCCTACCGACGACCCCAATGCCAAGCGCACCAAACTGAGCGACTTTACTTCTCAGACCTATGGTTTCCGTGTGGGGGGACCTATAGTGAAAAATAAACTTTTCTTCTTCATCAATGGAGAAATTCAGCGGGACCGTACCCCGCAGCCTTTCGACCAAAACTATCAAGGAAATTCTACCCAGCAAGACTTGGACAACCTGCGTCAATACCTCATCACAAAGTATGGTTATGACCCGGGCGACTATCGCAACAATACCAGCGAGCAGAACGGTAACAAGTTGTTCGTGAAGTTGAACTGGAACATCAGCAAAAAGCATCGGTTGTTGTTGCGTCATAGCTACTCTTATGCCGAAAAGTTGCAGCCTAACCGCAGTACTTCCCAAGTAATCAACTTCTTCAACTCTGCCGTGTTCTTCCCCAGCACTACCAACTCTACTGCACTGGAGTGGTCATTCAACGATAACCGCATAGCCAACAAAATGATTTTGGGCTATACAGCTGTGCGCGACAACCGCGGTTATGTCGGTAATCCGTTTCCATTTGTAAGCATTATCGATGGCAATGGCACAATTAACTTCGGTTCGGAGCAGTTCTCTATTGGCAACGAGCTGAATCAAGACGTCCTTACCCTAACCAATAACTTCTCTATTTACAAGGGGCGTCATACCATTACTTTGGGAACACACAACGAGTATTACAATATTTACAACTTGTTTGTTCGTCAGAACTTCGGTGTATATACCTATAATAGCCTGCAAGACTTCTTGAACGATGCGGGTCCTTCGTTTTATACCCGTACCTACGTGCTGAAGCCAAGCATTGATGCTGCCCAAGGCGATGCTGCCAAAGATGCAGCTGCCAAGTTTCGTGTGTTGCAAACTGGATGGTATGCCCAAGACGAGTTCCAAGTAAACAACCGCCTGAAAATCACTGGTGGTTTGCGCATCGACATTCCATTCTTCTTGGACAAGCCCGAAGCCAACGAGAACTTCAACCAAACTACATTGCCTTTGCTGGAAGCCGAATGGGGCGACCTGAAAGGAGCCAAGAGCGGCAACATGCCTTCGGGTGTGCTGATGTTCTCGCCCAAAGTAGGCTTTAATTACGACGTGAAAGGCAATCAAACCTTACAAATCCGTGGTGGGGCAGGTATCTTCACCGGTCGCATTCCTTTCGTATGGCCCGGTGGTGCTTACACCAACAACGGCGTTTATCTGGCAACCATCAATGTTTCGAATCCTACTTTGGCATCGAACGGTCAGCCCTTACCTTTCAATCCTAACCCCAAAAACTACGTAGGTAGTGATATCGCGGGTGCAGGCTCTGCACCCAGCCAGATAGACTTGTTTACCAATAACTTTAAGTTCCCGCAAGTGTTCCGCACCAGCTTGGCGGTGGATTACAAGCTGCCTATGGGATGGGTGGCTACCTTAGAGGGTATTTATACCAAGAATATCAATTACGTGTATTACCGCAACCTGAATCTTAAGAAGCCTACCAAGTTCTTGAATACACCCTATGGCGACAACCGTCCTATTTACAACGGTCAGAGAGTGGACCCTGCTTATGACCGTGTGATTTGGGCAGACAATACCAATGAAGGCTATACTTACAACCTGACTGCCTCGCTAAGCCGTCCTTTCTCTAACAACTGGACTGCTGGTGTTTCCTACACCTTTGGGCGTGCTAAGTCGCTGCATGACGCCACCTCTTCGCAAAACTCGTCGAACTGGCGTTTTGTAGAATCGACCGATAGGAACAACCTCAAGCTTGGCTTCTCTGATTTTGACCTGGGTTCGCGTATCAATGCCTACGTAGGTTATCGCTTCGAGTACAGCAAGTATGCCTCTACTATGATTTCGCTCTTCTACAACGGGCAATCGGGTAGTCGATTCTCTTATACTTACAACGGAGCGATTGGTGGCAATGACCTTTCGGGTACTATAGAACGTAGTCAGTATCATTTGATTTACGTGCCGCGCGATGCCAGCGAAATCAATTTGGTTAACTACACAGATAGTAATGGAAATACCATCACACCTGCTCAGCAGTGGGAAGCGCTCAATAAGTTTATTGAAGATGACCCCTACTTGCGCAAGTATCGTGGGCAAATAGCACCGCGCAATGCTGGTCGCACACCCTTTACCCACATCGTGGACTTGAAATTGATGCAAGAGTTTAAGCTGAAAATGAACAACGGCAAAGAAAACCGTCTGCAAATTACTTTCGATGTATTCAACTTCACCAATCTGCTGAACAAAGATTGGGGTAGAAGATACTTCATCTCACGCTACCGCATCATCAACTTTGTGGGCTATGAACCTGATGGCGTAACACCTCGATTCACCTTCGATGTGAATACTAAGAAAGTAAAAGACTTTGCTACCATCGACGACAGTGGCATCTATAGCTCGCGTTGGCAAGCACAGCTGGGTATTCGCTATATCTTCCAATAAAAGCGAAGTAAGCTGTTTTACACAGATGGTAAAGAAAAAAGCCTACCCCAAAGGGGTAGGTTTTTTCGGTAACAATTAAACAACATAAACAAACAGAAACTACGGCTATTTTATTGATTATCAACTTCTATGCCACAAATGCCCGTGGAGCTCTCTTGGCTCTTCGGGCTTTTTCATTTATATTGTTCAAACAAAAAACAAAGTGTAAATAAACAAAGTTCTGAAAATGAAGAAATTAGCTCTTTTGTTGTACGCCTTTTTTTGGGTAGGCTCTTCGGCAATATATGCGCAGGAACGCCAAAAGGTAAGCGTCGAAGATGTGTGGCGCTATTACCGCTTCTATCCCAAATCTATCGGAAGCATCAACTGGATGAAAGATGGTAAGTACTACACGGCGTTGGTTGATGGCAAAATTTTGCAATACGACATCACCACAGGGAAAGTAGTCAAAACACTTGCCGGTGATACCCCCTTGGTGCCTGAAGGCGAAAACCGCCCCATTACCATTGAAGACTACGAGCTGAATGCCTCGGAAGACAAAATATTGATTAAAACCGATATAGAGTCTATTTATCGTCGCTCTTACAAGGCAGAGTATTTCATCTATGACTTGAAAGACGGCTCTTTGAAGCGTCTGTCGAAGAACGGCAAGCAGTCGTATGCTACCATTTCGCCCGATGGAAAGAAGGTGGCTTTTGTGCGCGACAACAACCTCTTTCTTGTAGAATTGAGCAGCATGAAAGAAGAAGCCATCACGACCGACGGGCGCTTCAATCACATCATCAACGGGGCAAGCGATTGGGTGTATGAAGAAGAATTTTCTTTTGCTAAGGCATTTTACTGGGCACCCGACAGCAAAAAAATTGCCTTCTACCGTTTCGACGAAAGCGAAGTGCCTGAGTACAACATGCAAATGTGGGGCGATTTGTATCCAAAAGATTACCGTTTTAAGTATCCGAAAGCAGGCGAAAAAAACTCGGTGGTTTCTATTCGTGTTTACCACCTCGACACCAAAGAAACCCAGACCATAGACCTGGGCAATGAGACCGATATGTATGTGCCTCGGGTGATGTGGACCAAACACCCCGATATCTTATCGATTCGCAAGATGAACCGCCTGCAGAACCGTCTCGACTTGATTCATGCCAACGTGGCTACGGGCAAACAAGAAGTGGTGCTTACCGAAACAGCCGATACTTATGTGGACATTGAATTCAACGACAACTTAATCTATTTAGACAATGGCAAAGAGTTTTTATACAGCAGCGAACGTTCTGGCTACAAGCACCTCTATTTGTACGATATGAGTGGGAAGCTCAAAAAGCAACTCACTGACGGGGATTGGGAAGTAGATGAAGTAGCAGGTATAGATGAAAAAAACTACAAGATATACTTTACGGCTACTAAGGTATCGTCTATTGAGCGGCATCTGTTTGTGGTGGATTGGAAAAAAGGGAAATTGGAGCAAATGACCCGAGCTGCTGGGGTGCACCGTATTGACATGAGCCCCGATTGCCGCTACTATATCGACAACTACAGCAGTGCTCAGACGCCGCCCCGTTATAGCTTGCATGAAGGTAGCACCGCTAAGGAAATTGCTGTCTTGGAAGACAACGCAGCCCTTGCCAAAACATTGAGTCGCTATGCCATCAGCCCCAAAGAGTTTTTTACTATCAAAAACAGCAAGGGCATCGCTTTGAATGCTTGGCTTATCAAGCCTCTCAACTTTGATGAAAACAAAAAGTACCCCGTACTGATGTTTGTGTATGGTGGTCCGGGCTCGCAACAGGTCATGAACCAATGGGACAGTTTCAACTTTTTCTGGTATCAGCATTTGGCTGCCGAAGGCTACATGGTCGTGTGTGTAGATAACCGCGGCACTGGCGGGCGTGGTCGTGATTTTAAGCATGCCACCTACAAACAGTTGGGTAAATTAGAGGTAGCAGACCAAATCGATGCGGCAAAGTATTTGGCAAGCCTGCCCTATGTCGATGCCAACCGTATTGGCATTTGGGGGTGGAGCTATGGCGGTTACATGTCTTCTCTCTGCATTCTCTTGGGCAATGACGTATTCAAAACGGCGATAGCAGTAGCGCCCGTTACTTCTTGGCGTTATTACGACACCATCTACACAGAGCGCTATTTGCAGCGCCCGCAAGATAACCCACAAGGCTATGACGATTACTCACCTCTGACCCACGCAGCACGTTTGAAAGGCAATTATTTGTTGATTCACGGCACCGGCGATGACAACGTACATGTCCAAAATGCCTTGATGATGGTAGATAAGCTTATCGAAGCCAATAAACAGTTCGAAGTATTCTTTTACCCGAACCGTAACCATGGCATTTATGGGGGAAATACCCGTTTGCACCTTTATGAGCTGATGACGGATTTTATCAAAAGGAAACTATAAAAAGCAAAACATTGCGCATATGTAAAAAAGCGCCTCTGTTGTGTTATTGCTAAAACAGGGGCGCTTTCCTTTTGCCCTGCATTCATTGGGATGTTTACAATGCAGAGCGGTCTTTTAAAGTCATGGCAGCTAAATAAGCCGCAAAAATCAAAGTATTGCGAGTGCTTGGCAAAGCTTTTATGCTACCTTCAGATTAGCCAATTTAGACTTTTCAAACTTCTCTTTAGCATATGCCAAATCCACGATTAACTCTTTGACCGGCGAAGAGGGCAGCTCAAACATGGCATCAGTAATGATGGCTTCGCATATAGAACGCAGCCCACGGGCACCTAAATTCAAACTAATAGCCATGTCAGCTATATAGTCAATGACATCATCGGTAAAGGTCAACTGTATGCCTTCCATCTCGAACAGCTTTTGATACTGCTTGATAAGCGCATTTTTAGGCTCTTTCAAGATGCGCACCAAAGCTTCTTTGTCGAGCGGGTCTAAGTGGGCAATCACCGGCAGGCGTCCAATCAGTTCAGGAATCAAGCCAAAAGTTTTGAGGTCTTGTGCCGACACATAGCGCAACAAAGACTGACGGTCGTCTACCAAATCTTGCTTTTGAGGATGGAAGCCTATAGGGTTGGTATTCAAACGGCTGGCAATGATTTTTTCGATGCCGTCGAAAGCACCGCCGCAGATGAACAAGATATTTTCGGTATTGACCGGAATCATTTTTTGCTCGGGGTGTTTGCGTCCGCCTTGTGGGGGTACGTTCACAATAGACCCTTCTAAAAGCTTTAGTAGTGCCTGCTGCACACCTTCGCCGCTTACGTCGCGTGTAATAGATGGGTTATCGCCTTTGCGGGCTATCTTGTCGATTTCGTCTATATACACAATGCCGCGCTCGGCAGCTTCCACGTCATAGTCTGCGGCTTGAAGTAGGCGCGTCAGAATGCTTTCCACATCTTCGCCCACATAACCGGCTTCGGTCAATACGGTGGCATCGGCAATGCAGAAAGGTACATCCAGCAGGCGGGCAAGGGTACGTGCCAGATAGGTTTTTCCCGTACCGGTTTGCCCCACCAATATGATGTTTGATTTTTCGATGACTACATCATCATGACGGGGGGGCTGCATGATACGCTTGTAGTGGTTATATACTGCTACGGAAAGCACTTTTTTGGCTTCATCTTGCCCAATGACGTATTGGTCAAGGTGTTTTTTTATCTCGATGGGCTTGATAAGATTGATTTTCGGTCGCTTTTTGTTTTGAAGGTGCTTGAGCTCTTCTTGTACAATCTGATAGGCTTGAGTGGCGCACTGCTCGCAAATATGTGCTTTGATGCCACTAATCAGTATTGCCCCATCTTTTTTGCTTCTTCCACAAAAAGAGCAGCTCAAGTTGTGATGATTAGACATATTTCTTTGCCGGTTTATTGAATGAAAGTAATGAAAATAACACAAGTAGCCACTGCAGAAAAGTGGCTACTTGATGATGGTGCAAAGTTACAAAAATAGGTGTAAATGCGAAGGAAAAGTGCTGTTTATTAGCTACTTAGTTAGCTTCGTTTGCCCAGCACTTCATCGATGATGCCGTATTCTACAGCCTGTTCGGCTTTCATCCAGAAATCACGGTCAGAGTCTTGTTCTATTTGTTCGATGCTTTTGCCGGTGTGTTCTGCCAAAATACGGTGCAGCTCTTCTTTCAACTCAAGGATGTGGCGGGCAGTGATTTCTATATCTGAGGCTTGCCCGCCGGCACCGCCCATAGGTTGATGAATCATAATGCGGGCATGTTGCAAAGCAGCTCTTTTGCCGCGAGTACCACCGGCAAGCAGCACTGCCCCCATAGATGCTGCCAAGCCGGTGCATATGGTGGCTACATCGGGTTTTACGAGCTGCATGGTATCATAGATGCCCAAGCCGGCATACACCGAGCCACCAGGGCTGTTGATATAAAGCAGAATGTCTTTTTTAGAATCGACCGATTCCAAGAACAGCAACTGGGCAATGACTACGTTTGACACGTAGTCGTCGATAGGAACCCCTAAAAAGATGATACGGTCCATCATCAGGCGCGAGAAAACGTCCATAGCTACGGCGTTCATGCGGCGCTCTTCGATGATATTGGGCGTTAGGTTGGTAACAGTCTCTACATATTTGTCAAAGGCAAGGCTACTGATGCCTTGGTGTTTTACGGCAAAGTCGCGGAATTCTTTGCTGAACTTTTCGTTACTCGACATAGGTATGTTGTTTTTAATTGTAATTGTAATTCTTGTTATCGGGTAATGCTTTTGACTTGGCAACCAATATAACCAATTTCGGCGGCAATAGCGTTCATTTTAGCTGAAATGTTTGCCCAATCACCACTGTATGCGGCTGCCTTTGGGATATTTTACTTTGAAATGCAGGCGTTTTTTGACTTCCTGCCCCGGTGCCAGTTTGAGCTGCCAGCGCACGATGCCTGTTTGCGGATTGAGTTGTCCCCCGCTCAGCTCTATGGCTTCTACGCTAATACGGTTTTGCTTCGATACCGGAATTTGGTCTTCTATGCTCAGTGCAATGTTTTCTTTTCGGTTGTTGCGTATGCTGATTTCATAAGCACGTTCTTCTTCTATGTCGTTTTTGAGGAAGCGTTTGGTGGTGAAATCTCTAACTTCTTTGTGAAGGCAGACAATACGGGCATCGCGTCCTAAGGAAAAAACGAGCGTGTCGCCAGTAAGTGCCGGGTCAAGAGAGGTGGTACCTACGTAATTGCCGGCAAAATATACGTTTGCTGTGCCGGGAAGGAGGTTCAGTTTTGCCCAGTCATATATTCTTGCCATCAGGAAGGCTTCGGGGGCTGCTTTGGGCACTGCTGCATAGGTATAGTCGGCACTTACCTCATGTTTTTGTATATCGACCCATTGTTCTTTGCCATCACCCGAAAGACTCACAGGAATGCCTATTTCGAAGCGCACTTGCAATCCGCTTTCGTTCACCTCCGTAAAGTCGGCAGCTGTGGTGGGCTCGACTTCTGCCATGAGGGGTAGGGCAGCTTCTTCGACTGCGTTGTCAGGCTCCGCATAGGTTCGTCTGCTTTTTTTGACTTCGTCATGTTTTTGATAAGCATAGGTGTTGATGAAATCAATAAACCAGGGATTAAGTTCGGGTTTGGTGCCGCTCACCGAAGGGTTGCCTGTAGAAAGGTGCAAGGTGATGTTATCCCAATCGATACCGGTACGCTGCATTACCATAGCTTTGTAGCTCACTTCCACAGGGGTATCTGTATCGGCAACACGCAGCTCATACTGCGGGTACCAAGAGGCGTCGTGTGCCAAATAGCGCAGCTTAAGCTGCAGGGTAGCAGGCGACTGGCAGCGTACGACGGCTTTCACTTCACCCGAGGGCTTGGGGTGTGCTTGGGCTTCCAACTGCTGTTGTAGCTTTTGGTATTCTTCCCGGGCGGCTTTTAGTTCCTGTTCAGTGTCAATCAGGCGGTTTTTGATTTCGAGCAGGCGACGCCCATAGAAGTCAGCCATCTGGCGCAGTTGCTCGGCGCTCAAACCATTTTGCGTGCCACTGATTTGTTTGTTTTTTAGTAGTAAATCCTGTTCTTCGGCAAGACTGGCTTTGCGTGCTTCCAAGCGGGCAACTTGCAGCTCTGCCTGTTCAAGACGCCGTCGCAAGGCTTCTATGCTCTCTTTTTGAATGGCGTTTTGCAGATAGTTGATTTCGTACTTCACACTCAAAAGCGTGGCACCGCCTTGCATTTGCAGTTGCACACTGTTTTGGAATATGTTGGTTGGCAATTGCCCAAAGACCAATACATGAGTGCCTGCCGGCAGCCGTACACTGGCTTCATGTATGAGTTCTGCATTTTTGAGATAAACAGTAGCCTGAACAAGTTTGTGTTTGACGTTGAGGGTGTCTTGGGCACGGACGGCTATGCTACTCAGCCCTAAGATAAAAAATACCAAAAGTGTGCGCATGAGTATCGAGGGGTGTTTGTTGAGTGAAACAAAGGACAAATATCAATCCAAAAGTTACAAAAAAACCGCTTGTTTTTTGTGCTAATCTGTTTAAAAAAAGCGTATTCGCAAACATTCTTTTTTTAGAATAGTTCTAAACTTGTAACTTTGCAAAAACAGAAGAAATCCCAACAGCTATGTCTTCCCTTACAAATTCTACTTTGGATGTTCACGCCATCAGACAGGAGTTTCCCGTTCTACATCAACACATTAACGGAAAGCCGCTGGTGTATTTCGACAATGCAGCTACCTCTCAAAAGCCGCGTGTAGTTATCGAAGCCTTGAAGCAATATTACGAACAATACAATGCGAACATTCATCGCGGGGCGCACCATCTGGCAGTGCGTGCTACCGAAGCCTATGAGCAAAGCCGCGAAGCAGCCCGTCGTTTTTTGAATGCTTCTTCCACTGATGAAATACTGTTTGTGCGCGGGGTAACGGAAGCTGTCAACCTTGTTGCCGACTGTTTGTCGCGCAGCTTGCTGCAGGAAGGCGATGAGGTACTCATCTCTGCTATGGAACACCATTCCAATATTGTGCCTTGGCAGATGGCATGCGAGCGTACGGGTGCCACTTTGAAGGTTATTCCTGTTAAGGAAAATGGCGAGCTGGACACGGCGCAAGCCGATGCTTTGTTGAGTGCGCGCACCAAAGTGTTGTCGGTAGTGCACATATCCAATGCTTTGGGCAGCATCAACCCCGTGAAAGAGCTGATTCGGAAGGCTAAAGCCCGGGGCGCGCTTACTTTCATCGATGGGGCACAGGGCGCCGTGCACTTACCTATAGATGTGCAAGACTTAGATTGCGACTTCTATGCCTTTTCTGGGCACAAAGTGTATGCACCTACCGGCATTGGGGTGCTTTATGGCAGGCGCTCGGTACTGGAAAAGCTGCCGCCTTATCACGGAGGTGGTGAAATGATTAAAGAAGTTACCTTCGAGAAAACCACCTACAATGAGCTGCCTTTTAAGTATGAAGCCGGTACCCCCAATATTGCCGATGCTATTGCGCTGCGTTATGCCATCGAGTTTGTGGAACAGATAGGCAAAGAAGCCATGCTGCATCACGAGCAGGCACTGCTCCACTATGCTACCGACTTGGTTAGCCGTATCGATGGTTTGCAGGTCATAGGACAGGCAAAAGAAAAGGCAGGCATTCTTTCTTTCGTCATAGAAGGGGTGCACCATCATGATATTGGTGTACTGCTCGACAATATGGGGGTTGCCATTCGCACGGGGCACCATTGTACCCAGCCGCTGATGCGTTGTTTGGGCTTAGAAGGAACAAGTCGCGCTTCTTTTGCTGTTTACAATACGCCCGAAGAAGTGGAACGCTTTGCCGAAGCCCTGAAAAAAGCGGCGAATATGCTTCGTTAAACCGAGGAATCAATGAAGTCATGACCATAGAAGAAATACAACAGGAAATAGCCGAGGACTTTGCCCTCTTCGACAATTGGGAAGACAAATACGCCTATCTGATTGAGCTGGGCAAGCAACTGCCGCCCATGCCCGAAGAGTTAAAAACCGAAGATAAGCTAGTGAAAGGCTGCCAGTCGAAAGTCTGGTTGCATGCCTATATGAAAGACGGTAAGTTGTATTTTCTGGCAGACAGCGACGCCCTGATAGTCAAGGGCATCGTAAGTTTGCTTATCAAGGTGTTGTCGGGGCACAAGCCCGAAGAAATAGCACGAGCCAACTTGCATCTTATTGAAGACATAGGCTTGAAACAGCACCTGTCGATGACTCGTGCCAATGGGCTTGTATCTATGATTAAGCACATGAAGGCTTATGCCGAAGCAGTGAACAGTCAACCATAAAAAAGGCAGATGCTATGAGCGAAGAAAACAAAAGCAACTATCTGGAGAATATCCCCGACTTGAAAGAGAAAGTCATCGAAGCCATCAAAACAGTGTATGACCCTGAGATACCGGTGGATATTTATGAGTTGGGCTTGATTTACGACATTAAAATCTACCCGGTAAACAACGTGTACATCCTGATGACCCTCACTTCGCCCAACTGTCCGTCGGCGGAGTTTATCCCCGACGAAGTGAAGCAGAAAGTAGCAGCTGTGGAAGGGGTGAATGATGTAGAGATAGAACTGACTTTCGACCCGCCTTACTCTATGGATATGATGTCGGAAGCCGCCCGCCTTGAATTAGGATTGCTTTAATTTTGTTTAGGTTTAAAAAAAGAAAACCCTATGTATCCTGAAGAATTAGTGGCGCCTATGCGTGCCGACCTCACTGAAGTAGGATTTCAAGAATGTAAAACGCCCGAAGAGGTAGTCGACTTATTGGAAAACAACAATCAAGGCACCATTCTGATGGTGGTGAATTCTGTGTGCGGATGTGCGGCGGGGGCTGCGCGTCCGGCTATCAAGCTGGCGCTGTCGATGAGCCCAAAGCGTCCTGATAAGCTGGCGACTGTCTTTGCCGGCGTGGATAAAGAAGCCACCGCCAAAGCGCGTGAATACATGTTGCCCTATCCGCCTTCTTCGCCCTCTATTGCTTTGTTCAAAGATGGTGAGCTGGTACATTTTATCGAGCGCCATCATATTGAAGGGCGCAGTGCTCAGATGCTGGCAAATCACCTGATAGCCGTATTTGAGGAGTTTTGCTAAGCTAATTTGTCATATCTCGTAGGAAAGAGGCACTTCGGTGCCTTTTTTTATTGTAAAAAGACAAAACAAGTGATTGAAAATAAAGGCTTATAAATGAACTACAGTGCTTAATTTTTTGTTAAAAAACTCAACATAAACATATAACTGCAGTGAATAATCACCTCCACCCGCAAGACTCGCAGGCACTTATGGAAACTACCGAACGCCTGTTTCACCGTGACTTTGATGTGCCGGCTGTGCGCACCCACAATTGGGCTGCGCTGCATCAAGCGGTTTGTGAGGTGATAGACTATTACTTGCAGCGCGCCCCCGAGCGTTTTTTTCAGATTATGTATCGTTTAGATGTGGACGAAAAAAAAGTAAAGGACTGTCTTGCGCAAGGCAATTTGGAGGCGCTGGCTGCCATTATCATTGAGCGTGAAAAAGAGAAAGCACAGTGGCGGCTACGCTATCCGTCCCGCTCTATCTGGCATGATGACGACGACGAAGCCGGTCATTAAATCTGTGTTATGGCTGTTGTAGAAGATAATTGCGCATTTTCTCTACGGTCTCGCTTATGTGTATGATGTCTCCTTCCTGTACTCGAAAACTCATAAGGTCATTTTGCTTCACTACCAACACGTTGCCCTTTACCTCTGTGGTGGGCTTGCGGTATTCATAGGTGATGGTAATGGGTTCGAATGCTTGCATCAGCTTTTCAAGCTGCTTATATAATCTTTGTATCTTTTGATTCTGGTCATAGAAAGAAAGATACATCATAAGGCTACCCAAATATATTTTTTGTTCTGCCAAGTGTTTTTTTAAACTGGCGTTGGGGTGGTGTTCAAATATCAAGCAACTTAAATACAACTGTTCTAACCACATAGACAGCACATAACGAATTGATAGGTAGGGCGAATGGTAGTAGTTGAGTAAGAAGCGTTGGGCTTGCTCTTGGTTGAGTGCCTTGCGACTCAAAGTGAGAAGCGAATCTATGGGAGTATCTTCTATAGACGCATCTGTAATGGGGTACAGAAACTCAAGCTGAAGGTCTTTGGCATAGCTCTGTAGAGCTTTTTGGTAAACGAGGGCTTGCGATTTGTTTTGTTGTAGCAATGCCAGATGCAGGCGGCATGCCAGTGCCGCAGCAAGCGACAGACGGGCTGTTTCTCCTACCGACTTTTTTTGTAAGAGCTCATTGGCGTCTTGTAGTTGGGCAGGGTATTCCAGCAGTTTTTCGAGCAGCAGGCTGCTTTCAGGTATAAACTCGCTGATGAGTGGCTGAAAACGGCTGCTGTCGGTGGTCAAATCGTCTGCATCGACAGGCGACAAATCTTGCTTGCGCTTTGCCGTTTGTCGCTGTGCTTGCTCTGTTTGGCAGCCAAGCAAAAGCAAAGTAGCCATTATGAAGAAAAAGCCGGTAATAGGAAGGCGAGCAGCTTTCATTTTTCTTGTGATGTTTTTTAAATGGAATCATTGTCTTGAGTAGTAGCAAACTGGATAGCGATGGTTCTGCATAATTCTTCGTACCATCGCCTACCGTATTTCCGTATGAGTGGCTCTTTCAGAAAGCGATAGAGCGGCACGCGCAACTGCTTGCCATGTGCACAAGCCGGCTTACAAATTTCCCAACGATGGTAATTCACTGCGTCAAACTCATCGTAGTGGGTGATGCGTATGGGATACAAATGGCAGGAAATGGGTTTCTTGAAATGGCTCTTCCCTTCATGATAGGCTTGTTCGAAAGCACATTTGAGTTGCCCTCGCTCGTCGCGGAAAGCATAAACACACTCGCCAGTGGGTAAGATAGGGGTTGATAGTTCGCCTTCTTGGTCGATGGTATGAGTACCCTGCGCTTCTATTATTTCTATCGCTTCTTGCGAAAGGTAAGGGCGCACCGTAGGCAGCAATTGGGCTATAGTTTCACACTCTGCCTCTTCCAAAGGGGCGCCGGCGTCGCCTTCTACACAGCAAGCCCCTTTGCAAGCAGAAAGTTCGCATACAAAGTACTCCTCTGCAATGTCGTCAGACAGATATACGTTCCCTACAATAATCATAAACCAAAGAGAGCGGACTGCATTTTACGAAAGGTGTTACTCAAAAGTACAATGAAAAGCGCCAATATCAAACTAATATCTTGCAAAATTTCTTACATTTGGACGCACTTAAATGCTATTTTTTCAATAAAAAATTCAAAAAGTTATGGATAAGCCGGACTTCCGTCCCGAAAGCCTAATGATGTCTTACGGTTACCGCCCTGAGTGGTCGGAAGGAGCACTGAAATGCCCCATCTTCCAGACCTCTACTTTTGTCTTCAAAACTGCCGAGGAGGGCAAAGCGCACTTTGAGCTTGCCTATGGTTTGCGTCAGCCCAACAAAGGAGAGCAGCTGGGTTTGATTTACAGCCGCATCAACAACCCCGACCTTGAAATACTCGAAGACCGTTTGGGGCTTTGGGACCAAGCCGATGATTGTGCCGTATTTGAAAGTGGCATGTCGGCAATTACTACCATTTTGCTTGAGTTTTTACAGCCCGGCGATGTGATTTTGCATACCAATCCTTTATATGGCGGCACCGACCAATTCATTTCAGAAATCCTGCCTAAATATGGCATCAGTTCTTTGGAGTGGAACCGGCAAGACACCTACGATGCCTTGCAGCAGCGTCTTGAAAAAGCATTGCAAGGCAAACGCTTGGGCATAATATACATAGAGACACCCGCCAACCCCACCAATACGCTTTACGATATTGAATGGGGCAAGCGCTTGGCAGAGCATTTCAGTAGCGATAACCACAAACCGGTGGTGGTTGTCGATAACACTTATTTGGGTCCTCTTTGGCAGCACCCGCTTAAGCATGGTGCCGACTTAGTGGCTTACTCGGCAACCAAATATATTGGCGGACACAGCGACGTGATTGCAGGGGCTGTGTCGGGCAAAGCCGAATATATGCAGCGAGTCAAGGTATTGCGTACTTTTCTGGGCAACATGGCGGGACCTTGGACAGGCTGGTTGCTGTTGCGCAGCTTGGAGACCCTGCAGCTGCGTATGGAGCGGCAGGCTAAAAATGCCCGAGTGGTAGCAGAGTTTTTGCGTGAGCATCCCAAGGTAGAAAAGGTGCATTATTTGGGTTTTCTGAGCGAAGAGCACGAGCCGCAGCAATATGCCATTTTCCGTAAGCAATGCAGCAGCACAGGAGCCATGCTCTCTTTCGATGTGAAAGGGGGCGAAGCAGCTGCTTTCCGGATGCTCAATAGCCTGAAGCTGGTGAAGCTGGCAGTAAGCTTGGGAAGTACCGAGTCTTTGGCGCAGCATCCTGCCACCATGACCCATGCCGGTGTGCCTGCACAGCGAAAAGCCGAAATGGGCATTACCGACAAGATGATACGTTTGTCGGTAGGTGTGGAGCACCCCGATGACCTTATTTGGGACCTGAAGCAAGCGCTCGAGCAGGTTGATAGATGACCCGATGTATTAAGACCCCTCGGCGGCAATGTTCAACAGAGTGCTGCACAGCTTTTTAGAAGGCGGTAGCTGTGAAGTTGCCTTTTGGGCAACATTTGCATGTGGTATTGCTCAGTTTGGTAGAACCGACGGCAGAAGACTATGCTACCAATTTGTTCGGAGTAGGCGCCAGTGCTGGTGCATCGGGTAGTATAAGCCTACAACAAGATTGTAGAAGGGTGCATGCATGCCGAAATCATCGGAGTGCATGTGCAGATGCTGTAAAATAAAAAGCCCATGAACCACTGTTGGAGTTCATGGGCACAAATAGCCTTTAACTTGCCCTTAGGCAGGGATTTCTTCGCGCATGAGTTTCAAAAACTCACGGATGAAAGCCGGATGGGCAGGCCACGCAGGTGCCGTTACCAGATTACCATCTACTACGGCTTGGTCGGCGGCTACTTCTTTGAAATGACCCCCGGCAAGCGTTACTTCTGGACCTACGGCGGGATAGGCGGTTAAGGTACGCCCCTTGACTACCCCCGCAGCAGTGAGTATTTGTATGCCATGACAGATAGCAGCTACCGGTTTGTCGGCTTCAAAGAAATGGCGTACAATGTCGAGCACTCTCTGATTGAGGCGCAGGTATTCGGGTGCTCGTCCACCGGCAATGACCAAGCCGTCATACTGCTCGGCTTTTACCTCATCGAAAGAGTAGGAGAGGGTAAACCAGTGTCCCGGTTTTTCGCTGTAGGTCTGCTCTCCTTCAAAGTCGTGGATGGCAGTGCGCACTTTGTCTCCTTTCTTTTTGTCGGGGCAGACAGCATGCACTTCGTAGCCTACCATCAGCAGCATTTGGTAGGGCACCATGGTTTCGTAGTCTTCGGCATAGTCGCCGGTAAGCAGCAGTACTTTTTTCATGACTGTAGAAGTTTAGTTGAACATGTTCATAATGTAGCTTATTTCTCTTTGAAAGTCAACGGATTGACTTTTGTTTTCTGTGAATTTTTTGTGTTTTTAGTATGAAAGCCATGGGGTTTGGGGCGCTGCGTTTTATTTATCCCAGAATTCATTGCCCTGCATGTCCACGTAGCCGCTTTTGCCTTTGATTAAACGCACTTCAGCTACCTCGCCCGAGACCAAATAAGCTTCTGCATACTTGAGCGGCACCACTATTTCGCCTTTTCTGTTGATAAATCCATACTTGCCATCTTTTGCTACCCAAGTGAAAGAGGGCATTTCGAAATGCCATGCATCGTCGAACACAGGGGGCACTACCACTTCGCCCTGACGGTTGATGAAGCCGAATCGATTGGATTGGCGTATCATTGCCAAGCCGTTGACGAATTCAAAAGCGACTTCAAAAGGACCCGCAATGACAGGCTCATTGCGGTGGTTAATGTAGAAGTAGCCTTTGTTATTGTGCACTACAGCCAAGCCTTCATGAAAGCTGCCGGCATGGTCGTATTGTGGCGGAATGACCCATTTCCCTTTTTTGTTGATAAAGCCCAAGGAGGTATATTTTTTTTACCAGAGCCAGCCCTTCCCGGAAGAGGTCTACCTCGTCGTATTGTGGTGGTATGACCTCTTTCCCTTTCAGGTTGATGAATCCGTAAAGTCCCTTGCGGCGTATTGGTGCCATACTTTCGCAAAAAGGACCCACTTCTTCATAAATCAAAGGAATGACTTCCTTGCCTTGTGTATCTACAAATCCCCACAGCCCATTGCGTGATACGCGTGCGCGTCCTTCGTAAAACAACTCTACAGTTTCGTATTGAATGGGCACGACTACCTTGCCTGTGCGGTCAATGATGCCCCGCAGTTTGTTCAGGGTAACGACGGCATAAACATCCTTAAAAGAGCTCACCAGCTCGTATTGTGGAGGGACGACCCATTGCCCTTGCCGGTCGATGAAGCCCCATTTGCCCTTGTAGTTTACTTTGGCAAGCCCTTCGCAGAAAGGCTCCACGTAATCGTAGCGGCAGGGAATGCGTATTTGTTTTTTTCGGTCGCAAAAGCCCCAATATTCGCCTTGGCGATAAGGATAAAACCCTACACTTTCACTTTGAGGGAGGCTTCTTTTGGAACAACTGATGAACAGACATGGAAGAAAAAGCAAATGCAGAAGTAGTAGCAACTGATGCTTTGTCATAACAAATGCTTTTCGAGTAAAATAAAGAGCAATTGCCTCAAAAGTAAGCGTTGAGGAGTGAAGCTGCTTGAAGTGCTTTGTTTTTCGTAAATTGCCCCCATGAATTCACAACACAGCATGGAGCAGTATTTAGCTACATTGAATGAACCCCAGCGGCAAGCCGTAGAGCATATAGAAGGTCCTTTGATGGTGATTGCAGGCGCAGGTTCAGGCAAAACACGGGTGCTTACCTTGCGTATTGCCCGCTTGATGGAACTGGGCGTAGAGCCTTTTCAAATCTTGGCACTTACATTTACCAACAAAGCAGCGGGCGAAATGCGCGAACGCATCGAGCGCATCGTGGGCACCGAAGCGCGCAGTTTGTGGATGGGTACCTTTCACTCGGTTTTTGCCAAGATTTTACGCATTGAAGGCGAGCGCTTGGGCTATAGTCGTGATTTCACCATTTACGATACCGATGATTCGCATTCGCTTATCAGAAGCATTGTCAAAGAGCTGAATCTGGATGACAAGCTGTATCGCCCGGCGTATGTGCATGGGCGGATATCGCTCCTAAAAAACAGCCTGATTTCTTACCGCGAGTATCTGTCAAATCCTATTTTTCTGGCAGAGGATGAAGCTGCTCAACGCCCACATATGGGCACTATTTACAAGATGTATCAAGAGCGTTGTTTCAAAGCCAACGCCATGGACTTTGACGACCTGCTATTCAATACTAACATCCTTTTTCGGGACCACCTCGACGTGCTAAACAAATACCAGCACCGTTTTCAGTTTATCATGGTGGATGAGTTTCAGGACACCAACTTGGCGCAGTATTGGATTATACGCAAGCTTGCCAACGTGCACCGCAACATAGGCGTGGTGGGCGATGACGCTCAGAGTATTTATGCCTTTCGTGGTGCCGACATACGCAATATTCTAAACTTCCAAAAGGACTATTCCGAAGCGGTGGTGGTGCGGCTCGAACAGAACTATCGCTCTACACAGGTGATAGTGGAGGCAGCCAATGAGGTGATTGCCCACAATCAACACCAACTACCCAAAAGAGTGTGGACAAGCAACCCCAGGGGAGAATTGATTAAGGTGATAGAAGCTTGGAGCGACAACGAAGAGGCTCGCTTGGTGGTCGATGACCTTCAAGAGCAGAAGTTTAAGAAACAGTTGTCCAACAAAGAAATTGCTATTTTGTATCGTACCAATGCGCAGTCGAGGGCTTTTGAGGAGGCTTTGCGTCGCGCTGGCATCAAATACCGCATCATAGGCGGCATATCGTTTTATCAGCGCAAGGAAATCAAAGACATTCTGGCTTACTTGCGACTGGCACTCAACCCCAACGACGAAGAGGCTTTCAAGCGTATTGTGAACTTTCCGAAGCGAGGCTTGGGCGATGTAACCGTCGATAAAGTGCTGATAGTTGCCCGCACCGAAGGTTTAGGACTGTGGGGGGCTTTGAAGCAAGCAAATCGCTATCTGAAAGGCAACACGCTCAGCGTCCTCGAAGAGTTTACTGTGATGATGGAAGCTTTCAGACTGATGATTCAAGAGCGGGATGCTTACGAGGTAGCCACCGAAGTCGTACGGCGCTCGGGCTTGCTCAAAGAGTATTATGAAGACAAGAGCGTGGAGGGCATCGTCCGTTATGAAAACATACAAGAATTTTTGAATGGGGTGCAGGCGTTTGTACAAGACCCCAACAGGGAAGACAAAAGCCTGAGTGCTTTTTTGCAAGAGGTGGCTTTGCTTACTTCGGCAGACGAGGCTGATGACGACCAAGAAGCTGTATCATTGATGACGGTCCACGGCGCCAAAGGATTGGAGTTCCGCCAAGTATATGTTGCCGGTATGGAAGAAGAGCTTTTCCCCTCTTACATTTCATCGGCTACATTAGAAGACCTCGAAGAGGAGCGGCGCTTGTTCTATGTAGCCATGACACGTGCAAAAGAACGGCTTACGCTTTCTTTTGCCAGAAAACGGTATATCTATGGCAAACTGATGGAACGGACGCCCAGCCGTTTCTTGCAAGAGATTTCACCGATATATCTTGATTGGCGAGGCACAAGCCCCTACAATTCTCGTGCATACAGAGAAGAGTCCGATACCGGCTTGGCGGACGCCATCCGTCAATACAAACAGAACCAAAGTGCCATCAAGAGCGCCACTTATCGCCCGCCGGCAGACTTTCAGCCCAGCGACATCCATTTGGTCGTTGAGGGCGCAAGAGTAGAGCATAAAAAATTTGGTTATGGCACGGTATTGAGTCTGGAAGGCAGCGGCGATGAAAAAAAAGCGGTTATCGACTTCGAAGAAGTCGGACAAAAGACGCTGCTGCTCAAGTTTGCCAAACTAAGAGTACATACCAACAAGTAAACCCAAAAACTATGTTCGAATATCAGCAAAAGAAACCTTTGAAGTTGCTCGAATATGGGCGCAACATACAAGGGCTGGCAGAATATCTGCTTACCATTGAAGACCGCCAAAAACGCACCGACTATGCCCATGCTTTGGTGGAGCTTATGAAAGATTTATTGCCCAACTATGGCGATGGCGAAGATGTGTACAACAAATTATGGGATGATTTGTTCATCATGACCGATTTCCGTTTAGATGTGGATGCGCCTTTTCCTATGCCCGACCCGGAACAGCTGAACCGACGCCCCGACCCGGTACCTTACCCTCAGGCAGACTTGAAATACAAACACTATGGGCGCAACATCGAACGCCTTATTGAAATGGCTAAGCAATTAGAAGACGAGGAAGAACGTAAAGTTACCTTTGGCTACATTGGTAGCCTCATGAAGATGCAAAGCCTTGCTTGGAATCAAGATAGCGTGGAGAATGCAGTCATATACCAGCATTTGCAAGAGATGGTCGGCAGCGAATTGCCTTTTTCATTGGAAGAAGTGGAAGCTTTAGAGCTTTTCGATAACCTGAGTGCGCGCAACAACAAAAACCGCAACAGCAACGGACATAGCAACGGAAAGCAAATCAAGAAAAAAAGAAAACGCCGCTAACAGCAAAAATACAAGCCTGTATCTGCAGAGAAGATGCGGGCTTCTGTTTTTTTCGACGGCACTGTTGTTCTTGTTTTGTAAGCTGCTTGTATTTTGAGTTAGAAAAGTTTTTTTGTGAATGCCATCCTAAAAGCCCTGAAAGCAGCCCAAAAGCCAGAGTCGTTGCCTGCACTTCAAGGTAATTGCTTCGGCAAAATATGCCATAGAGATAAGCCCGTGAGAAGCAAAAGACAGCATAATGAAAAAAGCCCGCTTTTTTGCGGGCTTCTTTGCTCCCCAGGCTGGGCTCGAACCAGCGACCCCCTGATTAACAGTCAGGTGCTCTAACCAGCTGAGCTACTGAGGAGTCTTGCTCTTTGTTCTCGAATTCTGATGCAATATTAAGCGCTTTGAAAAAACTGTGCAAGCATTTTGCTAAAAAAATTTTTTGTTTTACGGCAACCAATTGTTCATCAATATGTTATATAATTAACTTTGAGCAGCTGTTTTTCGCATGCTTTTTGTTATTTTTCTGCTGTCATGCCGTTTTAATAAACCAGAGAAATAAAGAATGAGTAACCGAATCAAAAATATTCTTTTTAGCCCTTTTGCCGGAGGTGTAGCGGGCGCTCTCGTGGTCTTGCTGCTCTTCCAGTGGTGGAATAGCCCTTCCAAGCCGGAGGCGTTGATTCATCAGCCCGACTTCTCGGCACGCCCGGTAGCTGCCGCCAAAGGGAAAGTCCTGGATGCAGAGGCTTTTTTGGAAGCAGCCAACAAGGCAGCCCCTGCCATCGTGCACATCAAATCGCGCATGCGCTCTTCTGAAGCCGAAGAAGAGCTTTTTTACAGCTTCCACGACCGTAGTTTGAAGATTCCGCGCACTACCACCGGCTCGGGTGTGCTTATTAGCAAAGATGGCTACCTTATCACCAACTATCACGTGGTGGAAGGAGCTTACGAAATACAGATTTTGCTATGGGACCAGCGTTATTTTGAAGCAGAAGTCATAGGCACTGACCCCAGCACCGACCTCGCGCTGCTGAAAATAGATGCCGACAATCTGGCTTTTTTACCTTTTGGCAACTCCGACCAAGTGCAAATAGGTGAATGGGTGTTGGCTCTGGGCAACCCTTTCGATTTGAGCTTCACGGTAACCGCCGGCATCATCAGTGCCAAAGCAAGAAACATCAACATCATACGTGAAGAAAACGGCTTGCAGATAGAGTCTTTCCTGCAAACCGATGCGGTGGTGAACCCCGGCAACAGTGGTGGGGCTTTGGTGAACCTGCGCGGCGAGCTGATTGGTATCAATACTGCCATTGCCAGCCAGACGGGCAGCTATTCGGGTTATTCCTTTGCCGTGCCTTCCAACTTGGTGCGAAAGGTAGCCTACGACCTGCTTGAATATGGCGAAGTGCAGCGAGCCATTTTGGGCGTGCAGATTCAAGACTTGGATATAGAAACCGCACGTGCCTACAAGCTCACGCACCTCAATGGCGTGCTGGTGAAGGCAGTCAATGCCAACAGTGGTGCCGAAGAAGCAGGCTTGAAGCCCGGCGACATTATTTTGAAAGTGGACAGCCTGCCCATACGCAATATGTCGGAGTTGCAGGAGCGCATTGCTTTGCATTATCCCGGTGAGACGGTGCAAATTACCTTTCTGCGCGATGGCAAGAAACGTAGCGTAACGGCTCGTCTGCGCAATGTAAAAGGCGGTTTAGCACTTGCCAAGAAAGTAAACAATGTGCATGTATTTGCATTAGGAGGTGAGTGGGAAAGCCTCAGTCTTGAGGAAATGAGCCGCTACGAGTTGGAAGGTGGTGCCCGCCTGCTGCAACTGCGTCCCGGTCCTTTGTTCAATGCTGGATTGGAGAAAGGCTTTATTGTAACGGAACTGAGCATCAACGGTAAAAAAATAAAAATAAAGGATGCCACCCAACTGGCGAAACTGCTGCGTAGTGCCGAGGCACACCGCCACGTGTTGTATATGGAGGGAATCTATCCGGGTGGAAGCCGACAATACTATCCCATTGAATGGTAGCGGTGCTCGGCTTGTGATTAAGGGGAAGGAAGAAGCGAAGTGATACTACTGCCGTTTTATTCAAACATAGCTGCGATTTGCTGTGCATCGAGGATAACCAAGATGCGTTCGCCATAAGGCGAGAAGTTGGGATTGCTGGAGGCAAACAGCTGCGCAATCATACTTTGCATTTCTTCTTGCGACAAACGCTTGGGTAAGCGGTGTGCCGCTCGCGCGGCTAAGGTACGCGCTACCTTTTCATCCTGTGCTAAGCTGAAGTCGTTATGCATTTGCTTGTATTGTTCCAAAAAAAACTCAAGGATATGCTGCGGCTCGTCTTGCAAATCCGAAGGCACACTGCGCACCAATACCTCCCCACTTTGCAAGAATTCCAGCTCGAAGCCCACCTGCTGCAGTTGGGGACTTATTTCTTGCAATAAAGTGCGGTCGGCTGTAGGCAGGCTGATACGCGCCGGAAAAAGCACCTGTTGGGCAAAACGCTTCCCTGAACGTATCTGTTGCAAAAAGCGGTCATACAAAATGCGTTGTTTGGCTGCCTTGATGTTGATGAGCAGTAAGCCCGATTTGACCTGAGACACCAAGTATTGCTCATGCAATTGAAACACAGGTTGGCTTTCGGGGCTTAATGCCTGTTTAGCCTCTTCTTCCTCATCCTCTATTTGGTTGAGCCGGCTGCTTACCTTGATGACCTTGCTTTTTTGTTGCTCTTGCTCGCGTTGCTGCATCTTTTGAAACAGCTCCAGTTCTTCGCCTTCTAAGGGTATGTTAAGGGTTTGTTCAGCTTCGAAATCCTCAAACAGACGTTTCCAGTCTTTGCTTGCTTGCTTCGATTGTTTGGATTGAAAGTCTTGGCTTTCGCTCTGCCTGCTCGAAGCCAAAGAGCCGGGCTCGCTTGGTTTCTTGTTGTGGAGGCTGCGCACGTCGGACAGCGACTCCGGAAAGTTGATGCTTATTTCAAAGTCAAGCGAAGGTTTGATATGGTGGGTTGCCAGTGCTCGTTGCACAGCCGTAAGCATGAAGGCATACAAGGTGCGCTCGTCTTCAAATTTTACCTCAGTTTTGGTGGGGTGTACGTTCACATCCACCTGCTCGGGGTCTATATCAATAAAAAGACAATAGAACGGATAAGTGCCTTCCAAGAGGGTATCGGCATAGGCTTGCATCACAGCATGATGCAAATAACCATGCTTGATGAAGCGTTTGTTCACAAAGAAGAATTGTTCGCCGCGTGTCTTTTTGGCTTGTTGGGGGGTGCCTATGTATCCGTGTATTTTTACTGTGGGCGTTTCTTCTTTGCAGGGGATGAGCAGTTGGCGATACTGTTTGCCAAATAAATCGACGATGCGACGACTCAGTTTGCCCGGATGCAGGTTGTACACTTCCACTTGATTGTGATGCAGCTCAAAATGGATGGAAGGGTGGGCAAGTGCCACCCGATAAAACTCTTGGAATATATGCTGCATCTCTACGGCATTGGACTTGAGGAACTTGCGTCGCGCAGGCACATTAAAAAATAAATTCTTCACCGCAATAGAGGTGCCTTCCGGACATATGACTTCTTCTTGAGTGATAAGTTCCGACCCCTCGATGCGCAGCAAGGTGCCCAAGTCGGCATCGCGCAGCCGCGTTTTCATCTCTACTTGTGCAACGGCAGCTATCGAAGCCAGCGCCTCGCCGCGAAAGCCCATCGTGCGGATACGGAAAAGGTCATCGGCGTGTTTGATTTTGGAGGTAGCATGCCGTTCAAAGCTCATGCGTGCATCATTGGGCGACATACCTATTCCGTTGTCAATGACATGAATCAGCGATTTGCCCCCATCTTTTACTATCAGCTTGATGTGTGTGGCTTCGGCATCGATGGCGTTTTCGAGCAGCTCTTTTACCACCGAGGCGGGGCGCTGCACCACCTCGCCAGCGGCTATTTGATTGGCTATGTTGTCCGGAAGTAGTCGAATACGGTCTGTCATAGGCTTCATGCATTTGAGCTACGACGACGCCACCAGTCGGCAGTGATAACTAATGCGGCAAATAAATATGCCCACAAACCAACATACAAAAAGCCCAAAGTGCTGATGGCAATGGCGCTGATATAGAGTCCGCGCGTCTTAACCGGGGAGGGGCTGCTTGTTTGACGGCGTCGGTAAAAGGCACGAATCGACTCCTTGACTTGTTCGGGGGAAGTATTGGGGGCTGCCGCCCGCAAAATACGTTCGTAACGCTGCGCTCTTTCTTCTTTTTCGGGGTCGTAGTAGCGGGTAACAAAGTGAAAACGTTTGTATTTAGGCAGTTTAAACAGAAAAAAGCGCATGATGTTTGAGTGTTTTAAAACACAACGATTTCTTTTACTTCAAAAGTTGCAAACTATTTGCTTTTTTGCAAACCTACTAAAGTTTTACCTTTATCCGTTCTTTGCAATTGACAGCGGTTAGTACTTATTGTTAAAAACTTGATGCACCTCAATGATTCGAATATTTGGAGCTTTCTTACTGACTTTATGGATACCAACCTTCTTTTCGCCCACTCACCCAGCTGCAACAGAAGTGCAAACCAAAGACCGCTGGGTCGACAGTGTCATGCGCAGCATGAGTTTGCGCCAGAAGATAGGGCAGCTGATGATGGTGGCGGCGTATTCGAATAAAGACGAGCAGCACGTGCAGGTATTGGAAACACTCGTGAGAGACTATGACATCGGTGGAGTGATATTTTTTCAAGGAGGTCCGGTGCGACAGGCGCTCATCACCAACCGGCTGCAGGCAATAGCCAAAGTGCCTTTGTGGATAGCCATCGATGGGGAGTGGGGACTGGGTATGCGCCTCGACAGTACCCTGTCGTATCCTCGACAGATGACCTTAGGTGCCCTGCGCGACGATGCTTATATCTACGAGATGGGCAAGCAAATTGCTGAGCAGTGTCGTCGTATAGGTGTTCATATCAACTTTGCGCCGGTAGTCGATATCAACAACAACCCCGCCAATCCGGTGATAGGCTATCGTTCTTTTGGGGAAAATAAATACCGAGTGGCAGCCAAAGGGCTGGCATATGCCCGTGGCATGCAGGAATACGGTTTGATAGCTTGTGCCAAGCATTTTCCCGGGCATGGCGACACCGACACCGACTCCCACTATGCGCTTCCAGTGATTCAACACAGCCGTCTGCGCCTCGATACCCTCGAGCTCTATCCCTTCAAGGAGCTGATTTTAGGCGGCGTCAAGAGTATGATGGTGGCACACCTCTACATTCCGGCTTTGGATAAGAGCAAGCGTCCTACTACTTTGTCTCGACCAGTGGTAACCGATTTGTTGCGTGAACGCCTTGCCTATGATGGTCTTTTGTTTACCGATGCCCTGAATATGAAAGGGGTAAGTGCTTATTTTAAAGCCGGTGAAATAGAACTGATGGCTTTGGAAGCCGGCAATGATGTGTTGCTCTTTCCACAGGATGTGCCCCAAGCAGTAGCCTACATAGAAGAAGCAGTGAAAAAGGGTAAGCTCAAAGAGGCAGACTTGGATGTGCATGTAAGGCGCATTTTGTCTGCCAAATATGATTTAGGACTTAGGACACCCCAGCGCATCGAGACAGCAGGTATAGAAGAAGACCTGCACAAGCCGGTGTATCGGGCATTGATAGAAGAAGCCTATCAAAAAGCCCTGACCCTGCTGCGCAACGAGGATGACTTGTTGCCTGTCCGTCATATAGAGCTCGAAGAGATGGCGTCGGTAAGCATAGGTCTGCCCGATGGTAATGAGTTTCAGGACTACCTCGACCTGTATGCCTCTTTCACTCATTATGCCATTGGCAAAGAAGACAAACGAAACGCTTACCTCTACAATCAAATTCTGGCAAATGCAGAGCGTCATTCTTTGTTTGTGGTAGGTATTTTTGATATGAACTGGCGCCCAAAGTCCACCTTTGGCATCAGTCCGGAGACCCTTCGCTTTCTGAAAGAACTGCAGAAAAAAAGCAAGGTAGTGGTGGCTGTATTTGGCAGCCCTTATGCTCTTGCGCAGCTGGAAGACATGGAGCACCTGATTTGCGCCTATGAAGAGACCCCCCAGACCTTGCGTGCCGTGCCACAAGCCATCTTTGGGGCGCTTGCCTTTGAAGGGCGTTTACCGGTGTCGGTAGGCAAATTCCGTGAGGGCAGCGGCATCATCACGCCCAAGCTGCAAAGGCTGCAATATTCAGAAGTGCCCGAAACTGCCGGCTTGGATAGCCGTGTACTGAGGCAAGTAGATGCCCTGATGCAAGAAGCCATAAAACAGCAAGCCATGCCGGGGGGGCAGTTGCTGGTAGCACGTAACGGGCGGGTGGTGTGGCATAAAGCCTACGGACACTTTACTTATTTCGGCGAGCGCCCCGTCACGCTGCGTGACCTCTACGACATCGCCTCGGTGTCGAAGGTGGCAGGCACTCTTTATGCCATACAGTTTCTTTATGAACAAGGCTTTATAGATTTGCGCACGCCCATCAAGCATTATCTGCCAGAGTTGGCAGGCAACCCCAAGGGGGAAGTAACTATTTATGATTTGCTGCTCCATCAGGCAGGGCTCAAAGCTTTTATTCCTTTTTGGCAACGTACGTTGGATGCCTCTGGTCAATGGCTGCCTCATTTCTATATCAATAGCTTTTCTGAAAGCTACCCCATAGAGGTAGCCGCCCGCATGTATGCTCATCGCTCGCTGCCCGACTCTTTGAAGCAATGGGTTATCGAGTCGGAAATGCTCAAAAAGCGACAAGGTAAGTATCCTTTTGTGTATAGTGACCTAGGTTTCTATCTGTTGAAGGAAATAGCAGAAAAGCAGTTGAACCAACCTTTAGACCGTTTTCTGTCTCAGAACTTGTATGAGCCGTTAGGCGCTTATCGTTTGATGTATCGCCCCACTTTGCGCTATCCTAAAACCTTGATTGCACCTACCGAAGACGACCTTGAGTTTCGTAAACAAATGCTGCAAGGGCACGTACATGACCCCTTTGCTGCCATGGAAGGGGGCGTAGGAGGGCATGCCGGGCTTTTTGCCAATGCCAATGACTTGGCAAAGGTGATGCAGATGTATTTGCAGATGGGCTATTATGGAGGGCGCCGCTATTTGATGCCGCAAACCGTTACTCTCTTTTCTGCACGGCAAGAGCGGAACAACCGCCGCGGTTTGGGATGGGACAAGCCCCCAAAAGGTCAATTGTATAGTTATATTTCGCGCTATGCCTCGCCTCTGTCTTATGGGCATTCGGGTTTTACGGGTACTGTGGTATGGGCAGACCCCACCTACAACCTGCTGATTGTTTTCCTTTCGAACCGGGTGCACCCTACTGCCGACAACCAAAAGTTGGTTACCGGGCATGTGCGGCGCCGAGTGTCAGATGTAGTGTACAGCTCGCTGATGGAGCATGCTTTTCTTTTTGCTACGCAGCAGTTGGAAAAGCTACTGGAGCAAGACGTTCAACCGCGCCGCTAAGGCAGGTGCACATAGCCGGGATAGGCAATCTGTTTATTGAAAATACGGATATAGGGCTTGAGGCGCAGCGCTACCTCATCGCCTGCTTTGCCGTCGGCACGGCGCAAGCGAAAGCCTTTCTCTGCAACTTCTTTCGCGTCTTGCCCTTGGAATAGTGCCCACAAGTCGCTTTCTATGCTCATGGAAAAAGAGGCCGTTTGTCCGCCTTCTATTTCCATGCGTTGTCCGGAGCTGCCTGTAGCTGCCTTTTTACCGAACAACCACAGTTCGTAGTCGATGCGGTTGAGTGCGGCGCGCGCTTGGTTGGGGTTATACACTGCCAGGCGGAAGGTGAGTTGTAAAGGCAGTTGTTTTTGCTGCATGGCATGGCGCAAAATGTTGCCGGCCTGAAGCATGTTGAGCTCTTTCCAGCTTTGCAAGCCGGTGATGTCCTGTCCTGCCAATTGAACCGCTTCGATACGTTCCAAACGAAACTCACAGCGGGAGAAGTTTTTCATGTCGCGCAGGCTGCGGCAACCGGCAAGTAACAACACGCAAACACAAGCAATAAGAGGGCGGTATTTCATGGGGCAATCTTGTTTTAAAACTTATGAACCTCTACACAAAGCTTAAAAATACACAAAAAAACCGCCCGTGAAAGGGCGGCGGGGTTTAGAACTTTATACAATCTGCTGGATAAGTTGGCACCACAAGCCAGAGGTAGGCCTTGTCCGGGAGTTCCTCTACGACATAAACGGTTTTGTTTTTCAGATAGTGGTAAACAGTACAGTCGTAGGGGAGTTCTTTTTTGCGGTGAGGAACTATTAGCTCATGAAACTCATCCGGGCTAAGTATATGTAGCCCTTTCAGGTCTTGGAGTGGTACTTCTCTGTGTGTGGGCATTCTGCGGCGATTGATAATGCGGATGTCTATGGGTGTAAATAGTGATGAAAAATTGGCATAGGGAATTTTAGGGTTATTTTTGTATATGTTTATGGATATTTGGTAGTAAATAAAGAGCGAATCACCCATTTCTCCCGGTTCCCGCAGGTGCCAAGCGTCTTGAATCTTCTCGATATAAGACACACCGTTTTTTTTACCGGTGAGGCGGAGATAGAGGGTATCTCCGGTTCTTTGCTGATTGTCTCGCAGGCTGAATCGTTGTGCCTGTGTGTGTTGAGCGAAGACACACAGGAGGCAGAGCAGTAATAGTTTACTGAATGTTTTCATAGGGCTATTCTGTTTTTATGAATTTAGCAAAAACGGACG